>CALMOK010000246.1:6322-33833 GCA_937871825.1 uncultured Alphaproteobacteria bacterium | reverse complement strand
GTGCAGGGGCTCGACTACGCCAAAGTCTCGGTGGTGCTGGTTCCCGTGCCCCACACTGAGCCACCCGCCCGGCCACCTGAACCCGCGTCGCTCTGGCCCGCCACCCCGGTCGCCGTCGGTGGAGGCGGCGTCGCCATCCTCGCGGCCCTCCTCCTCGCCTTCCGGGCCAACATCACAACGATCCTGCGCCGAACAAGACCAACACAAGAACCCGCAGAATGACGCTTGACGCCCTGGTGCTCGACGCGAAGCCGGCTCAACTTGCGGCCCTGCTCGGGGCAACGGTTCCACCCTCCGTCGTGGAAGACGTGGTCCGCTCCCCACGGTTGCGCGCCAAGCTCGCCGGTCTGCTGCCGGCCCGGCTCGGGGCAATCGGCGAGATCGACTCCGTGCAGGGCGTCCTCCTGGCGATGAACCGCGATGCCCTGCTGTCGCTTTCCATGCGAGCCGGGGCTGTTTGGCACGCTTCCGCCATCAAGCAACTCGTGGACGGAGCCGCGATCCGCGCCCTTGTCGAACGGATCGGTGAAGCCCAAAGGCGGATCGCCCTTGCCGGCGCGGCACTTGCCCCGCCGGCCAAGCACCTTTCGCTCGACGCGCTCGCCGAGGCCATTCCAGCGGACGGCGCAGCTTGTCTCGCCGCCTGGTGCGAAGCGCAGCCCTGGCCGGTGGCGGTCCGGCTTCGCCTCCTGCGTCCCGAGGCCGCACCCGACCCCGAGCATGTCAATCAGGGTCCTGCCATCATCGCCTGGCTCGCCAGTCAACCATGACCGACCTGCCGAGCTCCGCCTTTGTGGTCCGGGGCGACGATCTTCGGTTGCGAGGAGACGCCAAGGCCATTCTGGCCGATGCCGAACGCATACGGCAGGTCGCCGAGCAGGACCGCGTCGCATCCCTGGAAGCCGCCCGGCTCGAAGGGCTGCAACAGGGGATCGGGGAAGCCGCCGACCTGGCGGCGCGGGCCAGCGAGGCCATCGAGACCTTCTGGGCGCGGCGCGACGCCGAACTTCCCGACCTCGTCTTCGCCGTCGCCCACCGGATCCTGTCCAGCCTGCCCGCCGACGACCTCATGTTGAGGCTCGTCCGCGACGCCATCGCCGAGCATGGGCGGGACGTGCGCCTGACCCTGCGTGTGGCGCCCGAAGCCGCTTCCCTGTTGCGGGACGCCTTGGGGGACGTCGAAGCCAAGGGCCGCGTCGCCGTGATTGGCGATGTCACGATGGCGCCCGGCGATTGCACGCTGGTTCACGCGCGGGGCCGAACCGATATCGGTCTCCTGGCCCAGTTCCGCGCGATGATCGCCTCGCTCGACAAACGTGTTCTCGACGGGGGTGGGGAGCGATGACCGTTCAGCAAAAGACCGGCCCGCTCGACCGTCTCGCCCTTCATCTCGCCGATCTGCAGCCCCGACCGGCCCGCGGCCGCGTCGTGCGCGCCATCGGAACGGTGCTGCGGGCGGTGTTGCCCGACGCGCAACTCGGTGAACTGTGCCGGCTCCACGCGGCGGGGCGTCCTGAGCCGCTGCTCGCCGAGGTGGTCGGGCTCGACGGCGATGAGGTGATCCTGGCCCCGGTGGGCGACATGCGGGGCTTGGCGGCCGGAACCGAGGTCGAACGCACCGGGGACGTCCTGCGGGTTCCCGTTGGCCGCGCCCTCCTGGGTCGCGTGCTGGATGGCTTGGGGCACCCGCTCGACACGGCGACCCACGGTCCGCTCGGGCCTTGCCAAACGCGTCCCGCCACCGCCGACCCGCCGCCCGCGCTTGAACGGCGTCTCGTCGAGACGCCCTTGCCACTCGGCGTGCGCGCCATCGACGGGCTGCTCACCTGCGGGGAAGGGCAACGGATGGGGATCTACGGGGAGCCCGGCGGGGGCAAGTCGACGCTGCTGGCCTCCCTTGTGAGGGGAGCCCGCGTGGATGTGGTCGTCGTGGCCCTGATCGGCGAACGCGGCCGCGAGGTTCGGGACTTCATCGAACGCCAATTGAATGCCGAGGCGAGAAGCCGCGCGGTTCTTGTTGTTGCCACCTCGGACCGCCCCGCCGTTGAACGCTTGAAGGCAGCCTACACGGCCACAGCCATCGCCGAGGCTTTCCGCGACGAAGGGCTTCGCGTTCTCCTGGTGATGGACAGCGTGACGCGCTTCGCCCGCGCCTTGCGCGAAGTGGGCTTGGCGGCGGGGGAGCCACCGACGCGGCGGGGCTTTCCGCCTTCGGTGTTGGCCGAACTGCCGCGGCTGCTGGAGCGCGCCGGTCCGGCCGCCTCGGGTTCAATAACGGCGTTCTACACCGTGCTGGTCGAGGGTGACGGCACCGGCGATCCCGTTGCCGAGGAAACGCGGGCGATCCTGGACGGCCACATCGTTCTGTCGGCAAGTTTGGCGGGGTCCGGGCATTACCCCGCCATCGACATCCTGACCAGTCGAAGCCGCGTGATGGACGCGGTCACGACCCCGGATCATCGCGCCAAGGCGGCCGACGTGCGCGACCTGTTGCACCGCTATAACGAGATCGAGTTTCTCGTGCAGGTAGGCGAATACAAGCCAGGGTCCGATCCTCGCGCCGACGCCGCCAAGGGCGCTATCGGGTCCATCCGGGCCTTCCTGCGTCAGGGATCGTCGGAAACAACAGGGTGGGAGGAGACCCGTGCGTGGCTGAACAGATTGAGTTGAGGGCACGACGCTCGAAGACGCTGCTGCGCCATCAGAAAACGCGGGAACAGGCACGCAGGCTCGATGTCGCCCAGGCTGGTCGCGTTTTGACGAGCGCGGCTGCGGCGCGCTCGCAAGCGCGTGAAACCGCCAAGGCCCATGAGATCCATCGAATTGAGGCGTTGCGAAGCCATCATGAAAGGCTGCGTGGGCAAACCGTCGATCTGCGGGCGTTGGATGAATTGACGGCGCATGAGTCGGCCTTGATGGCGCAGTCGGCCCGGCTTGGTCAGGCGCTCGAGGCCGCGGAGGCCGTGGTCACCCAGGCGGCTGGCGTTTATGCGGCGGCGCGGCAGGTGTACGAGGCCGAGATCGAGGCCACCAAGAAACGCGAACGACTGGCAACAACCATGGCGACGGCCTGGCGCCAGTTGCTGGACGAGCGCGAAGAAGGCGAGCGCGACGAATTGGCCCAGGTGGTCCACGCCATCGCTCAAATATCCGCCGCGACGGGCTAGCCGCGTTGATCGGGCGCCCGCTCCCATTACCCCGCCTGAGCCGATCGGAAGCGGACGACCTGACGCGCCTTGCCGTGCCGCGCGTCGTGCTGGCCATTCCCGGTGGATCGTTCCGCTTGACGGTCAGTCCCGAGTCGCCGCCCCATTTCGGTCCCGAGCCCGTTCGCGCGCTGCTGCGATGGGGCAAGGACCTGATCCTGCTGCGGGGGCCGCTCGCGCTGGCTTCCGTTCTGCTTCACAATCTCGCCCCGGCATTGAGCGAGGGCCCCTTGGCGCCCGACGTGATCGTACTCCTGCTCGAAACGGCCCTTCTGCCGGCCATTCAGGCCGTCGAAGGGCGCAGCGGCCGCAGCCTGGACCTGCTAGCCTTGGAAGCCGACGGCCCCGTGCCGCCAAACCAGCCCAACCTGGCGTTCGTCGGCGCGCTGAACCTGCTCCTGGACGATGGCGAGCATCGTTGGCCCCTGCAGCTCGCGCAGATCGACATGTCGCCCGAGACCTCGCCTCCGGCGTTCCTGCCAGCCGCCCCGGAGGCGTATAAGACGGCTCCCGCCTTGGCGGCACTGCTTGAGCTATGGCCGGCCGCGCCTCGCCCGATGCCCTGGCTGACGGTGCCGGTCCACCTTCGGCTCGGCCTCACCCGGCTGTCCGCCCGCGTCGTGGCCTCCTTGCGCCCGGGAGATGCCGTGCTGATGCAGACCCGTCAGGCAAGGGGCGGCATGCTGGTGATCGCCGAACGCTGGGCCGCCTCCATTATCCGTTCCAGCCCGGATGGCTGGACACTTATCGACGCGCCCGCACCCGCCGGGTCGCGGGACAGAAAGGATTGGACGATGCAGGACGACGTCAGCGCCACCCAGGAGCCCGCGGCGGGCATCCTCGCCGATCCGGACGATCTCCCGGTCGCCCTGGGGTTCGAGGTCGGCCGCCTGGACGTCACCATCGGGGACGTGCGGCGGCTTGGTCCGGGCTCGGTGGTCCGCCTCGGCGGCGAGACGGTCGATTTCGTTCGCATCACGGCCGGCGGGCGCCCGATTGGAACCGGCAACCTCGTGGAGGTCGATGGGGCCATCGCGGTGCGCATCACGCGGGTGTTCGACCATGAGTGACACCCAGCCAAGCCTTCTGCCGATCCTTGTCGCCATCACGGCGCTCGGAACGCTGACCTTTGTTGCCGTCACCATGACGAGTTTCATCAAGATCTCGGTGATCCTGTTCATCCTGCGCAACGCGCTCGGCGTGCAGCAGACCCCGCCCAACCTCGTGCTTTACGGCATCGCCCTCCTGCTCACCGGTTACGTGATGGCGCCCGTCGCGACCAAGGTCTACGCCGAAACCACCGCACCGGGGCTGCATTACGCGACCTTCAACGATTTCAGCACGATCGCGGCCCGGGCCGCGGTGCCGGCCAAGCAATTCATGCTCCGCTTCACGAGCCCGGGCGAACGTGAATTCTTCACCGCCGCGACAGCGCGCGTGTGGGGCCCCGACTCAGGCCTGTCGGCGACGCCCGACGACATGCTGGTCGTGGTGCCGTCGTTCGTGCTTTCCGAGCTGCGCCGCGCCTTCGAGGCCGGGTTCCTGCTCTACCTCCCCTTCATCGCCGTCGATCTCGTGACCACCGCAGTGCTGATGGCCATGGGCATGTCGGCCGTTTCGCCCACCACCATCTCGGTGCCGTTCAAGCTGTTCCTGTTCGTCGCCATCGAGGGCTGGACGCGGTTGATGCACGGCCTCGTTCTTGGATATTCGATCTGAATGGCGCGGTGGCGCCAGCGTGCGAGGTCGTCAAGGGAACGCCATGGCCAACAACGCGCTGATTGAGCAACTTCAGGCCATGCTGGGCATCGTCATGATCATGGCCCTGCCTCCCTTGTTGGGCGCCATGGCGGTCGGCCTGCTGGTGGGCCTGCTGCAGGCCGTCACCCAGGTCCAGGACCAGTCGCTCCCCGTCGCCTTCAAACTCCTGGTGGTGATCGCCATCCTGGCGGTGGCTGGGCCTTTGCTGGTCGGACCGCTGGTCCGGCTTTCCGGTCAGCTGTTCGACAGCTTCCCAGGCATGACGCGGTGAAGCGGCCGGCGGAGAGCGGGCCGCCGTGACCGGCCCACTCGACTTCGAGGTCGTCTGGCATTGGCTGTTGGCCTATGGCATCGCCTTGGCGAGGCCGTTGGCCATGCTGTCGCTGAACCCTGTGTTCACCCGCGCCCAGATCACCGGGCTGGTGCGCGGCGCGGTGGCGACCGCCCTGGCCATGCCGCTGGTCCCCGTTCTCGCCGCCACCATGAAGGACGGGGGAGGCCCGATCGCCCTGCTTCTGTTGACCGGCAAGGAAGCCGTCATCGGGGGCGCCCTGGGGCTTCTCCTCGGTGCCCCGTTCTGGGCCCTCGACATCGCGGGCGACGTGCTCGACGCACAACGCGGCGCCACCCAGGGGCGGCTCAACGACCCCGCCGGTTTCGAGGACGTTTCGATCTCCGGAACTATGTTGATGATGCTCGGCATCACCTTGTTCGTGATGACCGGGGGCCTCGAAACCATCGCCGACCTCCTTTATGGCAGCTGGTCGATCTGGCGCCCGCTCGACTCGCTCCCCCAAGCGGACGCCCAGACGCCCGTGCTGCTGCTCGGCCTGCTCGACCGGGTGACGCGCCAAGGCCTGCTGCTGGCCTGTCCCGCCGTGATCGCCATGCTGATGGCGGACGTGTCCCTGATGGTGGTGGCGCGGCTGGCCCCCTCGCTTCGGATGGACGATCTCGCGCTGTCGGCGCGAAACATCGTGTTCTACATCTTCATGCCGCTTTACGCCCTCTTCCTCATCTTCTACATGCGCCAGGACTTGTCGACCCTGCCCAGCACGCTCGATCTCATCCGCGCCGCGTTGCCGTCCCCACCGGCGCATTGAAACCGTCCGCCAAAGGCGATCACGATGAGCGGAAAAGAAACCAGCGAAGAAAAAACCCTTCCCCCCTCGGCCAAGAAGCTGAGGGAGGCCCGCAAGAAAGGCCAGATCGCCCGTAGCAAGGAGATGGTCACGGCGGTCGTGACGGTGACGGCCTTCGGCTATCTCGCCTTCAGTGCCGCCGGATGGTTCGACCACTTGCGCGAGGGCCTCCTCACCCTGCCGACCCTGCTCAACGCGCCTTTCGTCGACTCCGCCTATCCCTTGATCGCCCGTTTGTCGCGCGAGGCGGCCTGGGTCGTGGCCCCGTTCGCCGGCCTGCTGGTCGCCATGGCCATCCTCACCAACATCGCGGTGAACGGCGGCGGGTTGATGTCGGTTGATCCGATCCTGCCCAAGATGGAGCACATCGACCCGGTCCAGGGCTTCAAGAAGCTGGTCGCCCTGAAGAATTTCATCGAACTCCTGAAGGCCGTGATCAAGACCGCGGCGCTTGGCACCGTCACCATCGTGCTGATCAGGAGCGCCCTTCAGGTCCTTGTCGAGCAGCCCGCCTGCGGGCTTTCCTGCGCGGGGCCGATCCTCAAGGGATTGGTCCGGCCGCTGCTGCTGTCCGCGGCCGGCTTTTTCCTTGTGGTCGGTTTTCTGGACATCGGCTTGCAGAAATGGCTGTTCGCACGCGACATGCGCATGACCAAGTCGGAGATGAAACGCGAGCGCAAGGAGAGCGAAGGCGATCCGCTCATCAAGAACCAGCACAAACGGGAACGCCGAAGCGCCCAGGCGACGAAAACGGGACTGCGCAACGCCACGTTCGTCATCCGTTCCGTCGATGCCGCCCTGGCGATGCGCTTCGCCCAACCGGACGCGACCGTGCCGATCCTGGTGGCGCGGGGTGTCAACGAGAATGCGTCGCTTCTGTTGAAGGAAGCGCGCGCGATGGAACTTCCGGTGGTCTTCAACGCCGAGGCCATGGCGGTCGTGCTGCCCCGGCTGCAGGTCGGCAAGATGATCACCCAGGAGATGTTTCAACCGGTGATCGCCTGCATGCGCGAGGCTGGCTTGATCTAACCTGCCCGGTAGCCAGGGTGGTTTTGCGTGCCTGACCCTCGGGTCGGGTGCCTCGATCCCAAGCTTGGCAAGCCCCAAGCAAGGCCGGGACGACATGCTGGCCGGCGGTGACGAACCTAACGCGGGTCGGAAACATCCCCAGCGGAAACGGTCGCGTGGAACCCGGACCATGTGAACGGGTCGGCACCGCCTGGATCGAGAGCAAGGGCTGGCCCGTTGACAAACACTCGCACCCGGCCAGTCGGGGTCCATCAACGGGGGAGTTTTCTTGGAGCTTTGCCGCACCAAGGTGTTTGGTTCGCCCTGGTCCTTGCCGTCGGCCTGTCCGGGTGCGCCGGCGGCTCGTCGCTCGAGGCGACGCGCCAGCGGCGCGTGTCCAACGATCCCGCCGCCATGCTGCGCGTCGCGCAGGCCGCCGAACAATCCGGCGACGGTGCCAGCGCGGGCATCTTCTACCGGCGCGTCGCGGCGCTGCGACCCGATCTGCCCGCCGCACAGCTCGGGGTCGCCCGGTTCCTGGCCGAACAGGGCAAGATGGACGAAGCCGCGGCGGTTTTGCGCGAAGCCCATGTTCGCGCCCCGTCCAACACGCAGTTGAGCGCGACCTTGGGAAGGATGCTCGTGGCCACCCATCGGCCGAGCGAGGCCGTTGCGGTGTTCCGGGAGGGTCTCCAGCAAGACCCGAAATCGGCATCTTTGCTGATCGGGCAAGGCGTCGCGCTTGACACGCTCGGCCAGCATGAGGCCGCCCAAGCCTCCTACAAGCTCGCCCTGCAAGTCGATCCCGACAGCGTGGCGGGGCACACCGACCTGGCGCTTTCACTTTCGATGAGCCGCCAATCGAAAACAGCCGCTTCGCCCGTCGCCCCCAAGCCCGCTGTTGCCGCGCGTGACTCCGCCGCGCCGCGCGTCGCGATCACTGGCAATCCTAGCTGAAACATCACGCCGGCCCCGAGCTTGGCGGCCTGACCTAAGGGCGTCGTTCGGCCGGCCAGGGACCATCCCGCAACCCTTATCGCGAGCTGGACGGAACCGGCGGGTGGCCGCCCGTGTTCCTTTGGCGCAGCCCTTGGGGGCAGTTACCGTGGAGTGATATCGTGAACAACAAGACCATCGTGCGCGCGGCCCTGATCGGGGTGGCCTGTTTTATCGCCCCGGTCGCTTGGGCGGAGACCGCCAGCCAGACCTTCATGATGAACGCCGTTCAGGGCAATCTGGCGGAAGTTGCGCTGGGTCAACTTGCCCAGAAGAACGGCAGCACCGACGCGATCCGCAAGCTCGCCGAAACGCAGGCGACCGACCACGGCAAGGCCAACCAGAACGCCATGCAGGTCGCCCAGACGCTCGGGGTGACGGTGCCGACCAAGCCGAACAGCGATCAGCAGGCCATGTACGACAAGCTCGCCGGCGAGACCGGCGCGACGTTCGACAAGGACTACATCGACGGCTTCATCGCCGACCACAAGAAGGACATCGCGGATTACCAGAAGGCCGCGAGCGACAACAAAGACGCATCCGGCCAATATGCCGCCCAAACCCTGCCCGACCTGCAAAAGCACATGAAGATGGCGCAGGATATCGCTGGAAACGGCGATTCCAGCGCCAGCATGGCCGCCGGTGGGGCCGCCATGGGTGGGGCTTTGCAGGCGGGGGCCAATAGCTTCACCGAAGGCGAGGCCAAGGCGCGCCTGGAACGGGCCGGCTTCCCCAACGTGACCGCGTTGAAGAAGGACGACCAGGGGATCTGGCGCGGAATGGCCAACAAGGATGGGGCGATGATGCCGGTCGGGTTGGACTTCAAGGGCAACGTGGCCGCCACCAAATAGCGCACCAGCTTAGCTGGTCGATCGGTGGTCCATGTCGAGGGCCGCCGATCGAGGGTTTCATCCACACACATCTTCACCTGATCGGGGAATCACGATGACCCAAACAATCACGGGACTTTTTGACACCTACGCGCATGCCTCGTCGGCCGTGGCGCAACTGGAGAGCATGGGCGTCCCCCACGGTGACATCAGCATCGTGGCCAGCAACGCGGACGATACTTATGCGTCGCGCGGTACAACGGACGATGATCAAACTTCGACGGCGGCCGGAACCGGCGCTACAGCCGGAACCGTCATTGGCGGTGGCGCGGGACTTCTGGCAGGCCTCGGGCTGATGGCCATTCCCGGAGTCGGTCCGGTTGTTGCGGCGGGCTGGCTCGTCGCAACCATCACGGGCGCCGGCATCGGTGCCGCCGCCGGCGGGTTGGCCGGCTCGCTGACGGGGGCGGGCGTCAGTGAGGAACACGCGCATGTCTACGCCGAGGGTGTGCGGCGCGGCGGCAGCCTCGTTACCGCCAAGGTGTCCGACACATTGGCGACGCAGGCTCGCTCCTTGCTGACGCAGGGTGCGGCGGTGGATCCCGATGCGCGCCGGGCGGCCTACCAAAGCGAGGGATGGACGGGCTTCGATCAGGACGCTCCCGCCTACACGCAGGACGAGGTCCAGCGCGAGCGAGCCCGCTACTCGACGAACAGCACCAACCTTCCTGCTTCCTGAAAACCGACTTCGGTTCACCACGAACAGGGTTTGAGGCGTTGAGTTCGACGTGGCCGGGAAACCGGCCACGTTTTTTTGTGTCTTGGTCGCGCCGGTACCCAACCGTCACACCATTGTCGACCGCTCGCCAATGGCCATGAAGGAAAACCATCCGGCAGCAAGGGCAACGGCATCCGGGCCGCCCAGATGGACGAGGCGGAGGATCTTCCCCGTCTCACGGCGGTTGATCCTGCCGAGTCGGGGTCCAGCATCGTCACGGTGAGACCAGTTCACCATTGTCCGGGCCAGTGCGGCCACGCTCACCTCGGGCGATCACGCGCCCATGACGGTGGCGCTCAACGATCTCGTCAACACATCAACGGGCTTGATGAAGCACGACATCGACAGGGCGGCCGCCATGATGGCCACCCTGTCGATCCTATGGCCATTGCTGGGTTCCCGATGTTTTCAGGCGGCCCGCAGCGCGCCAGCTTCGCCGAGCGCGGCGTCCAGCGAGGTTTTGCGCTGGTCCGGACCCAACGCGATGCCTTCCGCGCGGACGAACTCGATGTCGGTGATGCCCATGAAGCCGAACACGGCGCGGAGGTAGCTTTCCTGGTGTTCGGCGCCCGCGTAGGGCGAGTCCGGGCCGTAGAAACCGCCGCGCGATGCCGCGACGATCACCCGCTTGACACCTGCCAGCCCGACCGGACCCGTTTCGGTGTATCGGAAGGTTTTGCCGGCCACGAGCACACGATCGATCCTGGCCTTGAGCTGGCTGGGAACGGTGAAATTATACATCGGGCTGCCGATCACGACGATGTCGGCGGCCAGGAATTCCGCCAGCACGGCCCCGCCCAGTGCCAGGTTCTCCTGCATGGCCTGATCGTGTTGCACCTCGGCGCTCTGCCCGGCGAGATAGGCGCCCGTCAGGTGCGGGATGGGAGCGGCCGCAACATCGCGATAGTGCACGTCGAGGTCGGGCGTCGTTTCGCGTAATCGTTTGACGACAGCGGCCGATAGGGTCCGGCTGACCGAGTTGTCACCCAGGATACTGGAATCGATGTGAAGAAGCTTCATTGGAGCGCCCCATGTGGTTACAAAACGGAACCAGCACTGTATGAGTGACCTCGAATGGGCGCGCAAGAAGGCACAATCTTGGAACCAGGGCACATGGATGTGACCATGCCTTCCGGCATCTCACCTGTTTCGGAGGAGGTTCGGCCCATTGGCCATGCAAGCCCGGATTGTCGGGCCGTCAGCCAAGTGCTGGCCCGGGTGGGCGACAAGTGGAGCGTGCTGATCGTGATGCTGCTCGGCGACGGGCCGATGCGGTTCAACGAGATCAAGCGGATGACCGGCGGGATTT
Source organism: uncultured Alphaproteobacteria bacterium (assembly GCA_937871825.1). GTDB lineage: Bacteria > Pseudomonadota > Alphaproteobacteria > Rhizobiales > Beijerinckiaceae > Lichenihabitans. The sequence continues at coordinate 22,803 of CALMOK010000246.1, read as the reverse complement.
CCCAACGGATGCTGAGCCTCACCCTGCGCGGCCTCGAACGCGATGGCTTGGTGACCCGCACCGTCCTGCCATCCGTGCCGCCCCGCGTCGACTATGCCCTGACCACGCTCGGGCGCTCGCTGTGGTCACCCGTGGATGCGCTCGGCGCCTGGGCGAGGGGCCACCATGCCGAAATCAACGAAGCGCAACGCCGGTACGACGCCAGCAAATAAGCGAACCGGCCAATCGAGGGCCGGTTCGCTGTAGGCTGGCAGCCGCTATTTGGTTCCGCCCGCCTTCTGGCCGAAGGCTTCCTCCACCTCGCCCTGAGTGATCCGGGCGCCCGGGTTTCCCGGCTGATCGAGGTTTTGTTCCTCGGTTCCATCACCGAGCATGCCGGGATGCGACGTGTCGGCGCCTTCCTGCTGGGCCTGCTGCCAATGGTCGTCGTGGCGCCCTTCGGGCCGTCCCTCGTCTTCCCAGACCCGATAAGCGCGCGTCCTGATCTCGTCGTCCTTGTTCTGATCCATCTTCACCCTTTCCGGAGCACGACCACGGTATGGAGCCTGACTTCCACGCCGACGAGACCGCCCGCTCTGCCACCCTGAAGCGCATCCGCCCGCCTGGGGCGAAGGCGCTCGAGCCTTTGCCCGGCTCGACGTTTCCTAGAACGCGCGGGCCGGCCCAAAGATCAACGCGACGCCAAGCCGGTCGGAAAGCACCCGTTGCCTTGACCCACGGAGGCTGGACACGAGGGTCATGGCCTGTCGCCAAGCCTCTACGTCGTCGGAGCCGTGCCGTGCCGCGCACCTGTGCAAGGCCGGCATCGAACCGCCCCGAACCCGCCCCTGGAAACCCAGCCTCAAACCCGCTACATCACTTCCTCACGCGAGCTCCACGCCCACCATGACCGACCAGCCCCTCAACTCCCTCGGCCTGCCCAAGCCGCCCGGTGAAACCCGGGTCGTGGTGGCGATGTCGGGCGGGGTGGACTCATCCGTGGTGGCGGCCCTGCTGGCGGCGGAGGGCTATGAGGTCGTCGGCGTCACGCTGCAGCTTTACGACCATGGCGCGGCGATCGATCGCAAGGGTTCCTGCTGCGCGGGGCGCGACATCCACGACGCGCGGGACGTGGCGGCCCGGCTCGGCGTCCCGCATTACGTGCTGGACTACGAAAGCCGCTTCAAGGCCAAGGTGATCGACGACTTCGCCGACAGCTATCTGCGAGGCGAAACGCCGATCCCCTGCGTGAGCTGCAACCAGCACATCAAATTCGCCGACCTGTTCGACACCGCGCGCGACCTCGGGGCGGACGCGCTGGCGACGGGCCATTATGTGGCATCCCGCGCCGTCGAGGGTGGACGCGCCCTGTTCCGGGCGCGTGACACGGGCCGCGACCAGAGCTATTTCCTGTTCGCCACCACGCGCGAACAACTCGCCTTGCTGCGTTTTCCGCTCGGCGACATGACCAAGGCGGCCGTGCGGGAGCACGCGCACGCCTTTGGCCTCGCGGTGGCCGACAAGGCGGACAGCCAGGACATCTGCTTCGTTCCGACGGGCCGCTACGCCGACCTTATCGAGCGGCTGCGCCCAGGCGCCGCAAGGGCGGGCGACATCGTCCACCTCGATGGCCGGTTGCTGGGGCGCCACGCTGGCATCCTGCACTACACGATCGGGCAGCGGCGGGGGCTCGGGCTGTCGCAGGTTGAGGGGACGATGGCCGAACCCTTGTTCGTCGTGGCGCTCGACGCGCCCGCCGCCCGCGTCGTGGTGGGGCCGCGCGAAGCCCTGGCCACCCGCGCTGTGGCGTTGCGCGACATCAACTGGATCGGGCAGGGTGATTTCGAGTCCGCCGCGGGTGCGGGCGCTGAGGTCGCGGTGCGGTTGCGCTCGACCCGCGCGCCCGTGCCGGCCGTGATTTCGCTCCGCAACGGGGCGGCTTCGGTTGAGCTGCTTGGGTTCGAGGATGGCGTTTCGCCCGGCCAGGCTTGCGTGTTCTATGAATCGGCCGAGGCGGGCGCCCGCGTGCTGGGCGGCGGCGTCATCGCCGCCACGGTGTCGGCGGCGGCTCCGTGCCGCCCGGTCGATGTGCCGGTGCCGGTCGCCTGATGAGCCGTGACCTCGCCGGGACCGGCCAGGGCCGCATTACCGATGCCGCGCAGGTCGTGTCCGCCTATGATCGCTGGGCGCCGGTCTATGACCTCGCCTTCACGGCCGTCATGCGGGCCGGCCGCAAGGCCGCCGTGGCCGCCGTGGCGGAGGTGACCGGCCGCATCCTCGACGTCGGCGTCGGGACGGGGCTGGAATTGCCGATGTTTCCCAGCACCGCCCATGTGGTGGGGATCGACCTCGCCGAGGCCATGCTGCGCCGCGCGGGCGAGCGCGTGCGGCGCGGGCCCTTGCCCCACGTCGCCGGCCTCGCCGTGATGGACGCGACCCGCATGGCCTTCCCCGACAGCAGCTTCGATGCCGCCATTGCTCCCTTCGTGCTGACCGTTGTGCCCGACCCCGCTTCCCTCATGGACGAGATCGCCCGCGTGGTGCGGCCGGGCGGGGCCATCGTCCTCGTCAACCATTTCGGGGCCGAGCGCGGCCCCCTGGTGCCGATCGAGGCTTGGCTTGGCAAGCACAGCGCGTCCCTCGGGTGGCACCCGCAATTCCCCTTCCGGGTGCTTGGCGACTGGATCGCCGGACGCGCCGATGTCGCCTTGGTGGACCGCAAGCCGGTGGCGCCGGTGGGGCTGTTCACGGTTGTTCGCCTGCGAAAGGCCGGTTAGGTGGACCGCCCCGCCCTGAACGGCCGTCCCGATCCGGCAGCCCTCGCCCGGGCCTTGGAGCGGCTCTCCGCGCGCTTCGGCGACCGCTTGGCCACCGGGCAGGCGGTCCGCGACCAGCACGCCAACACCCTGACGCTGCTGGCGGCCGAGCCCGCCGACGCCGTGCTCTTTCCAGGTAGCACCGAAGATGTGGCCGCCGCCGTCGCGATCTGCGCCGACGACGGTGTTCCCGTCGTGCCCTATGGCACCGGGACCTCCTTCGAGGGCCACGTCAACGCGCCTTTCGGCGGGGTGACGATCAGCTTGGCGCGGATGAACGGCATCCTCGCCGTTCATGCCGCCGACGGCGATTGCGTGGTGGAGCCGGGCGTCACCCGCAAGGCGCTGAACGAGCATCTGCGCGACAGCGGGCTGTTCTTTCCCGTCGATCCCGGCGCCGACGCCTCGATCGGCGGCATGGTGTCGACCCGTGCTTCGGGTACCAACGCGGTCCGTTATGGCACCATGAAGGACAACGTGCTGGCGCTGCGCGTCGTGACCGCGGCCGGCACGGTGATCGACACGGGGCGGCGGGCCAGGAAATCCTCGGCCGGCTACGACCTGACGCGGCTCATGGTGGGCGCGGAAGGCACGCTCGGCATCGTCACCGCCATCACCCTGAAATTGTCCGGCATCCCGGAGGCGATTTCGGCCGGGGTTTGCACCTTTCCCAGCGTCGAAGCCGCTTGCGATGCCACCATCGCCACAGTGCAGGCGGGGCTCCCGGTGGCCCGCATCGAGCTGATGGACAGCGTTCAGGTGCGAGCCTGCAATCTTTATTCCCACCTCGGCCTGCCGGAAGTCCCGCACCTATTTCTGGAGTTCCACGGCACGACGGCGGGCGTCGCCGAACAAGCGGAGCGGTTCGGCGCGATCGCGGCCGAGCTTGGCGGCGGCGCCTTCACCTGGGCGACGCGCTCCGAGGAGCGCTCCCGCTTGTGGCAGGCGCGGCACGACGTGTTCTGGGCCGGGTTCGCGCTGCGGCCCGGCGCCAAGACGGTTCCGACGGATGTTTGCGTGCCGATCTCGAGGCTCGCCGAATGCGTCGTGCAGACGCAGGCCGACCTCGCCGAAAGCGGGCTGGTCGGCCCCATCGTGGGCCATGTGGGCGACGGCAATTTCCACGTGGGCCTGCTGGTCGACGAGGGCGACGCGGATGAACTCGCCCGCACCCGCGCCTTCATGGAACGTCTCGTGCATAGGGCGCTCGCCATGGAGGGCACCTGCACGGGCGAGCATGGCGTCGGCCAGGGCAAGGCCAAATACCTCGTGGCCGAGCATTCGCCGGGCGCGCTCGACGTGATGGTGGCGATCAAGCGGGCGCTCGACCCGCGCAACATCATGAATCCGGGAAAAATGCTGCCGGGTTGAGCGCCGGGGCGCGTGACACAACCGCAGGCCGCCCACAACCTGTTATAACGGGCTCGGCCCCCTCAGAAGCGTCGTATCCAAGCCTTGCGTGAAAGCCTGACAATCCTCGCAATCCTGCTCATCGTGGTGCTGACAACAGCGCTCGTGGGGCCGTATCTCGTCGACTGGAACGCCCATCGCGGCGAGATCGAGGCGCGGCTCTCGAGCCTGCTGGGCGGCAAGGTTGCCCTGGCGGGACCGATCGACGTGCGGCTGCTGCCGCGTCCCATTTTCCGTCTTCAAAAGCTGACCGTTTCGGGCACCACCCCGCGCGACCCCCGGATGACGGCCGAGCGGGTGGACCTCGAACTCGCGCTGACGGCGCTGCTGCATGGCGAATTCCGCTTCGTGGAGGCCGACCTCACCAAGCCCCGCCTCGTTCTAACGGCCGACCGGGACGGGTCGGTCGTGCTTCCATCGTTTGGAGCGGACGATCCAGCCTCGGTGAGCCTCGCCAGCCTGGTGCTGCGCGACGGTGCCGTCGCGGTGGTGGGCGAGGCTGGCAACCGCATCCTCGACGCCACGGGGCTGAACGGCGAGGGAGAGGCGGAATCGCTGGCGGGTCCGTTCAAGTTCGCCGGTCGCCTCGACACGGCGCGCGGCCCGCAGGGTTTCCATTTCGCAACCGGCGCCTACCAGGCTGGGCGGGTACGCCTCAAGGCGACGCTGGATCCCGTGTCGGGCTCACCCAAGGCCGACCTCGAAGGCATGCTGAGCCTCACCATGGGAAGGGCGAAAGCCGCCGCCCTGTTGTTCGACGGCGCCCTGACGGCGACGGGGCAGGCGCCCCTTGCCGGCACGCCAGCCACCATTCCCTGGCGTTTGACGTCGCGCTTGCGGGCTGGGCCGGGCGATGTCGCGCTGAACAGTCTTGAATTGCGGGCCGGCGCCGACGAACGGGCCTTCATCGCCGAGGGCGACGGTGCGCTCGACCTCGGCGCCGCGCCCGGCCTGCGCCTCGCCTTGCGGGCGCGGCAGGTCGACCTCGCCAAGCTGGCCGTTCTACCGGAGGGCGGCTCGTCGAACGATGAGGCGGCCCCATCCGTTCCGACGCTCGCCGACCAGATCGGCGCCTTGAACGCCTTCGCCGGAAACCCGGACGCTTTCGCGGCGCTGCCGGTGCCAGTCACGCTCGACTACGCCGCCAACACGCTGCTCTTCGGCACGCAAACGCTGACAGGCCTTGCCGGGCGGGTGGTTCTTTCGGCCGGCAAGCCCGCCGTGGGATCGTTCGCGGTTGAAGCCGCCGATGCCTCGAAGATCAAGCTCGACGGCAGTTTCGAGCCTGGTCCCGCGGCGGTCTTCAAGGGCCGCCTGGAGGCCGCGAGCCGAAACGTCGGGCGGCTCGCCGACGGGCTGGCGTCCGATCTGCCGGATGTCGCCGCCTGGATCAGGCGCACCCTTCCCGTCAAGGCTTTCGCGTTCACCGGCACCGTCGACCTGTCGGGTGTCGGGTTCGCCGCCCATGACGCCGTGATCGGGCTCGACCAATCGGCTTTTTCCGGCACCGTGACGCTGACGCGCGCCGTTGGGACGGATCGGGCGAGGTTTTTCGCCGACCTTACCTCCGACGCGCTCGACCTTGACGCGCTGCCGAACCTGCAAGGTACGACGGACGCCCTGTCGGACCTCGACCTGTCGGTCGCGCTTTCAGCCCGTGCCGTGCGGCTAGCCCAGACCGATGCCGGGCCGGTTGACGCGGGACGGATCGCTCTGCGGCTCAACAAAACCGGATCCACGCTCTCACTCGACCGCTTCGTCCTGTCCGACATCGGCGGCGCCACCGCCGATGTCACGGGACGCAGCGACGGACGGAACGCCCATCTCGAAGGGCGCTTCGATGCCCGGCGCCTCGGGGATCTGTCGGCGCTCCTCGACCGTCTCGCCCCGTCCGCCTTCGGGGCGGCCCTCAAGGCGCGCGCGGACCTCCTGTCACCGGCCTTGTTTCGGCTTTCCGCCGACGCGACGGTGGGCGAGGACGGCGGCTTTCTGCCCGTGCGGGCGTCCCTCGACGGAACCGCGGCCGGCACCAAGGTGGCGCTCCGCCTGCAGCCCGGCGTCGCCCCCGATCCCGCCGATCCGTTGTCGCCGTTCCGGTCCGGCCGGACCTTTGCCGCCTCGGCGACGCTGGATGCCCCCGAGTCGGGCGCGCTGCTGCGTCAACTCGGTTTGGCGGCGTCGGCGCCGACGGCGATCGGGCGGGCGCATGTGGCGGCGACGACGCGGGTGACCGACACGGGACATCTCGACGGAACCGTTGAGGCCACGCTGGCCGACACGGTTCTGTCCTTCAAGGGTCGCGGCACGGCGGGCGGGGAGGGCGCGGGACGCTTGACGTTGCGCGGCGCCAACGCGGCGCCACTCCTCAGGACGCTGGCTGTGGCGACCCCGGAGCCGAACGCCATCTGGCCCTTCGAGCTCGCCAGTGACCTCAACTGGACCGGCGGCAAGCTGACGGCCGGCAATCTGGCCGGACGGACGGCCGGAACGAGCTTCGACGGGATGCTGACGCTTTCAACACCCGCGGGTGCCTCGCCGACGATCCCGGACATCGGCTCCGACGGAAGCGCGACCGGCAAGGCTGTTCTTCCCGCCGCGATTCCAACCGTGAGCGGCACGCTGCGGTTGGACCGCTTGTCGGCCGCCCAGCTCGCCGGACTGGCGCTTGGGCCTGTGCCTTTGCCGGCGTCCGCCTCCGCGTCGAAAGCCGGCTCGCTCTGGCCAGACCGGCCATTCGGGCCTTTGCTGTTTCGCTTGCCGACGGCCGAGGTCGGCCTGATGGTGGCGGCGCTTCCCCTCAGCGAGACCCAGACGGCACGCGACGCCAAGCTCACGTTGCGGCTCGCCCCCGGCGTGGTGACGCTCGCCGACCTGACGGCGGCCCTGGGCGAGGGGCGCGTCGACGCGACGCTGACGCTGCGCCGCGACGCGGGCGCGGCATCGCTCGCCGGCCATCTTGGCTGGAACGGCCTCGCGCTGGCCACCCCCAGCCTGGCCGGTCGCAGCGCGGGGGCGCTGGACCTTGTTGGCACGGGGTCGACCGAGGCGGGGTTGGTCGCAAGCCTTGGTGGAACCGGAACGATCGCGATCGAGGATGCGCGCTTGCCGCGCCTCGACCCCGGCGCGCTCGCCCGCGTGGTGGACGCGGCCGCGACGGCGTCCTCATCGATCGAGGAAGGCCAGATCAGGGAGGACATCGACCGCGAACTCAACCGAGGCGCCCTGTCGCTCGGCCCCGTAAAGGCCTCGCTGACGGTGGCAGCCGGTGTTTTACGCGCCGAGCCCATCGTCGTGGACGGCCCTGTGCTCACGACGGGGCTCGCCGCCTCTCTCGACCTGCGCTCGCTGGACTGGTCGCTGCGCGTCACCGGATCGACGCGCAACCCGCCAGCCGATTGGACCGGCCGGCCGGCGCAGGTCGGCGTGACGTGGCAGGGCCCCTTCACCGATCCCGTCCGTGAGGTTGACGCCGCCGCCCTGGTGAATGGTATCGCGGCGCGAGCCATCGCCAAGGATCAGGCGCGGATCGAGGCCTTTCAGGACGACGTGAGAGAGCGGGCCTTTTTCGCGCGCAGGCTCAAGGCCATCGAGGCCGAGCAGGCCCAGCAAGGCCGCGACAAGGCCGAGGATGCGAGCCGCCAGAAGGGTTCCGCACCGCGTCTCCCCGGCGACGCTTCGCCCTCCAAAGGGTTGGCTCCATCATCAGGTGGCGCGACGACGGACGATCCCAAGACCGGTCCCGGTGCGCCCGACCCCCTGTCGAAGGGGGACGAGATTTCACGTTTCCTCAATGGGCAGAAAGGGTCAACGCCGCCCGCACCCGTGCCGGTCCGCCGGCCCGCGGCCACCAAGCCAAACGACAAGCCTGTTAATCTGCAACCGGGATTTCCCAGGACCCAAGCGACGCCGTCCGTTCCATCCGACCCGGGATCGGCTGGACGCTATTGAGGAAAGCCGTCAGGCCGAGGGTCGGCCCCCAAGGCGGGTGAGAACGAAGACCCGTATGGCCGACGACAGGTTGGCCCCGCCTCGCGCCTCGTCAATAGTGGTCACCAATCCCGCCACCGTGGTCTTGCCCTCGTCGGCGAGAGATCGCAGCCCGGCCCAGAAGGCGTTTTCGAGCGACACGCTGGTTTTATGTCCCGCCACCACCAGAGAGTGTTTGCGGATGCGGGTCGCCTCGGGTTGCCCTTCAGGCCTCATCCGGCGTCTCGGGGACGATCGTCGGGCCTGGCTCCAGCCTGTGCCCATCGAGGCGCGACGTCGTCATGCCGCGCTCGGCAGCGGCCGCTTCGCGCTCCCGCTTGGAAATTCCGGATCGGACGCGGTTGAGGTCGGCCGCCCCCGTCGAGGCTTCGCGCGCCTTCCGCTTCCGGACAAGACGGAGATTGACGATGTCGCCCACAGGGTCAACGCGCCGCGTCGAGGCGCGTCGTCACGGCTTCTTCCGAAACGAGTCGATCGAGATGACCTTGGAGGCGGCCTCACCCTCGTCCTTCGTTTCCGTTTCGGCGGCAGGCTCCTTCGACGCGCCGGACTTTCCGGGCTTGCCGGCCGGGGTAGGGGGAGCAACGGCAGGGACCGATTTCGGCCCCGTGAGGGATTTCGGCGCGGGAGCGGATTTCGGGTTCGCTGGCGTCAGCGTGTCCACGGCCGTCAAGGTGCGCTTTGCTGGAAAGGCCGTCACGCCCTCGCTGGCATTTGGACCGCTCTCGTCCGGGGTCGGCGCCGCCGGATCCTGCGCGTCGAACTTCAACCCGAATTGAACCGACGGGTCCACGAAGCTCGTGATGGCGGCGAATGGAATGAGGAGGCGCTCGGGCTGGTTGCTGAAGGAGAGCCCGACCTCGAAGGCATGCTCGGTGACGCCGAGATCCCAGAACTGATGCTGGAGGATCACCGTCATTTCATCGGGATAACGCTCGCGCATCCGGTTCGAGAGGCGGAGCCCCGGCGCCTTGGTCTTGAAAGTGATGAAAAAGTGATGGTCGCCCTGCAGGCCGTTCCGCGCGGCTTCCCCCAGCACATTGCGCACGACGCCGCGCAAGGCTTCCTGGACCAGGAGATCGTAACGAATAAGATCGGTTGCCATTCAAAACGATCCAGCGGGCAGTGACAGCCTTAAGGTAAGACGCATGCTTACGTTGCCAAGGGTGCCGGATGCAACCCGGCGCGACGCCGTGTGCCCGCCAGCGATCCAGGCCGGCTCCACGGACGGTAGGACGGCGACGCCGACTGGCGCGACAATTAACCATTACGAACGTTAATTCCGATTAATATGTATGGATAATGTATGAATAATGTCGTTCGAGGCAAAACGTCGAATGGCCGTCTGAGATGGCCGCGACCGTCCAGGGGACTGCACCATGTTCATCAGTTCACGCTTCCATCGATCCATCCTGCCAGTGCTGACGCTCGGCGCGCTTCTCGCCGGTTCGGTGATCTCGATGGCCGAAAACGCCGTCGTTCCGGCAACCGCAGAGGGGCAGGCGATCGCCGCCCCGGCGACGTTCGAACAAACCCGCATCGTGATCGTCGAGTGGAAGATCAGGAAGGGGCACGAACAGGAGTTCCTGGATTATTGGGCGAAGAAGTCCGTCGTGGCGGACCGAAGCGGCCTCGTCGCCGAGTTCATGTCGCGCGTCGAGGATCGTGACAAATTCCCCTGGATCAACTGGGTCGCCGTTGATACGTCCGCCGATTACACGCCGTTCTACAATGTCGGCATCTGGAAGAATTCCGACGAGTTCGTCGGTCAGATCGGCAAGTACATCGACCTCAACCGCCCGCCGCTGCCCTTCGAGGCCGACCGACGCCATCGGGTCTTCTTGGCGCCTGCGGAATGGCGGATCGGCCAATCCTCGCTGCCCGCCAAGGACGCCGAAGGGGTCAGATAGGCGGGTCGAACAGGGGCTTTTAAATGTTGGCGCTCATTGGAGCTTAATATTTAGGTGGCAAACCGGACCCTGGTAGTCGCGCCAATCGCCGCGCCTCCAGGGAGACTGAACGATGCACTCGATCCTTGCCTCCGCGGCAGTCCTGTTGATGGCGGTCTCGACAAAGGGCGCCATGATGGACAAGGCCGCCCAGCAACCCGACGTCGGCGAGGCCTACGTCGCCGAACTCGACCAGGACTGGAACGTGACGCGCGAACGACGCGTTCCGTGCTCGATCGATGCCGGTTGCATGGTCGACCTCGGCCTGGGTCATTCAGGCTCGTCGCACGTGCAGGTTCGTTTCGACGGCCTGCGCTCCGGCAAGGTCGCGGTGGCGACAGACCTCGTGGATGCCGCCGGCCACCACGTCCAACGCTCCGCCCGCGCGATCGGCATCGACCGCAGCGGTTTCGGGGCCGATCACTTCCAGCCCCTGTCGGGGGAAGGCGCCCCGGCGGGCGAGGCCGATGTGGTGTCCGAAGGCGGCAAGCCGATCCTCCTCATGGCCATCAAGGTGCCGGGCTGGGCCGCCAGCCTGCCGAACCCGGCCCCGCTGGCGGCCGACCGCGTCTGATCTCCCAAGCCCTGCCGCCCTTGCGGGGCTCCATTGGCCGTCCGCTCCTTGACCGCGCCATCTTTCTCCAACAAGACAGTGCGGAATTCTGAACGGAGCAGGCAGGTGATGATCGACGCGGGCGCGATCGCCGACGACAGGGTTGGGCCAACGGCCCGCAAGCGGAGCGTCGGCGTGAGAGTCGGCGCCGTGACGGTGGGCGGTGGCGCCCCGGTGGTCGTGCAGTCCATGACCAACACCGACACGGCCGACATCGAGGGGACGGCGCGGCAGGTGGCGGCTCTGGCGCGCGCCGGCTCGGAACTCGTCCGCATCACCGTCGATCGGGACGAGGCCGCCGCCGCCGTACCCCACATCCGTGACCGACTGGCCCAGATGAATGTCGACGTTCCGCTGGTCGGCGACTTCCACTATATCGGCCACAAGCTGCTGGCCGACCATCCGGCCTGTGCCGAAGCGCTCGCCAAATACCGCATCAACCCCGGCAATGTCGGCTTCAAGGACAAGAAGGACCGGCAGTTTTCCGCCATCGTCGAGACCGCCATCCAATACGGCAAGGCGGTCCGCATCGGGGCCAACTGGGGGTCGCTCGACCAGGACCTCCTGACCGTGCTGATGGATGAGAACGCCCGCTCGTCCAAGCCGGTGGACGCGCGCGCCGTGACCCGCGAGGCGCTGGTGCGCTCCGCCCTTTATTCGGCCGAGCGCGCCGAGGAACTCGGGCTTTCGCGCGACCGCATCATTCTGTCCGCCAAGGTTTCGGCCGTGCAGGACCTCATCGCGGTTTATCGCACGCTGGCGTCGCGCTGCGACTACGCCATCCACCTCGGGCTGACCGAAGCCGGCATGGGCTCGAAGGGGATCGTCGCCTCCTCGGCGGCGCTCGGCATCCTGTTGCAGGACGGCATCGGCGACACCATCCGCGTGTCGCTCACCCCCGAACCCGGCGGGGACCGCAGCGTCGAGGTCAAGGTCGCGCAGGAAATCCTGCAGACCATGGGCTTTCGCACCTTCGTGCCGCTGGTGGCGGCCTGCCCGGGCTGCGGGCGGACGACCTCGACGGTGTTCCAGGAACTCGCCCGCGACATCCAGAACTACATCCACGTCGAAATGCCCAACTGGAAGACGCTCTACCCGGGGGTCGAGAACCTCAACGTGGCGGTGATGGGCTGCATCGTGAACGGCCCGGGCGAATCCAAGCACGCCGACATCGGCATTTCCCTGCCGGGAACGGGCGAAACCCCGTCCGCCCCCGTGTTCATCGACGGGCAGAAGGCGCTGACGCTGCGCGGGCCCAACATCGCGGCGGAGTTCAAGCAACTCGTCGACGACTATATCATCCGGCGTTACGGCGTGGCCAAGCAAAGCGCGGCCGAATAAGGCGAGGCTTGCCGCTTCGAGCAGGGCGTTGCCGGCGGCAAGCGGGGATGCCCGCCATGGCTTTCTTGACATCGCCCCCGCCCCGGACGATTTGACCCTCGCGCAATCGCGCCAAGCGCGCCTCGGGGGGAATGATCGGATGGTGGCTGACGGATCGTCCAACGCCGCATGGCGCCGGCCTCCTGCCGGGATCCTGCCGTGAGAACCGTCGTCGAGCAACTGGAAGCGCGTCGTGCCCGGGCCCATGCGGGCGGGGGCGACAAGCGCGTCGCCGCCCAGCACGCGCGCGGCAAGCTCACGGCGCGCGAGCGCGTGGAATTGCTTCTCGATCGGGGCTCCTTCGAGGAGTTCGGGATGTTCGTCGAGCATCGTAGCGTCGATTTCGGCATGGCCGACACCAAGATCCCGGGCGATGGCGTGGTCACCGGATGGGGCACCGTCAACGGCCGGACGGTGTTCGTGTTTTCCAAGGATTTCACGGTGTTCGGCGGCTCGCTGTCGGAAACCCACGCCACCAAGATCGCCAAGATCCAGGACATGGCGCTGCGCATGCGGGCGCCGATCATCGGCATCTTCGACGCCGGTGGGGCGCGCATCCAGGAAGGGGTGGCGGCGCTCGGCGGCTTTGGCGAGGTGTTCCGCCGCAACGTCATCGCCTCGGGCGTCATCCCGCAGATTTCCGTTATCATGGGCCCTTGCGCGGGCGGCGACGTCTATTCCCCGGCCATGACGGACTTCATCTTCATGGTGCGGGATACCAGCTACATGTTCGTGACCGGCCCGGACGTGGTCAAAACCGTGACCAACGAGACCGTGACGGCCGAACAGCTCGGCGGCGCTTCGATCCACACCACCCGCTCGGCGGTCGCGGACGGCGCCTGGGACAACGACGTCGAGGCGCTGTTGCAGATCAGGCGCCTGCTCGACTTCCTGCCCGCCAACAACCGCGACGGCGTTCCCGAAATCTCGACCTTCGACGACCCCGAGCGGGAGGAACTCTCGCTCGACACCCTGGTGCCGGAGAATCCCAACAAGCCCTACGACGTCAAGGAACTCATCGCCAAGGTGGTGGACGAGGGTGACTTCTTCGAGATTCAGGCCAGGTTCGCCGCCAACGTGGTGACTGGCTTTGCCCGGATCGAGGGCCGCACCGTCGGGGTCGTGGCCAACCAGCCGCTGGTTCTGGCCGGTGTGCTCGACGCCGACGCGTCCCGCAAGGCGGCCCGCTTCGTCCGTTTCTGTGACGCCTTCGAGATCCCCCTCGTCACGCTGGTCGACGTGCCCGGCTTCCTGCCGGGGACCGCGCAGGAATATGGCGGCCTCATCAAGCATGGGGCGAAGCTGCTGTTCGCCTACGCGCAGGCAACCGTGCCCCTGGTGACGGTGATCACCCGCAAGGCCTTTGGCGGCGCCTACGACGTCATGGCGTCCAAACACATCGGCGGTGACGTCAACTACGCCTGGCCCACCGCGCAGATCGCCGTGCTGGGTGCCAAGGGCGCGGTCGAGATCATCTTTCGCGCCGACATCGGCGACGCGGACAAGATCGCGGCCCGCACGGCCGAATATGAGCAGCGCTTTCTATCGCCCTTCGTGGCGGCCGAACGCGGCTATATCGACGAGGTCATCAGCCCCCGGGCGACCCGCCCGCGCATCGCCCGCGCGCTCGCCATGCTGCGGCACAAGCAGGCCGAGATCCCGGCCAAGAAGCACGACAACATCCCGTTGTGACGGAGGGCGGGGCGACGATCCCGTCCCGCCCAGGTTCCTCCGACGCTCCGTTGAACATCAATCCTGCGTGGCCGCCCGCTGCCCGTCGCCGCGCTCCGCGAAAGCTTCGATCACGGCTTCGCTCATGCGCACGAACTTGGCGCTGGGTCCCTCGGCGCCGACGCTTTGCCGGCTCACCCGCGCACCTTCGAGCAGCAGCACCAAGGTGTCGGCAAGCAGGTCGGCCTGGGTGATCCCCGCCGCCTTGCAGACATCGACGAGGCGGTCACGATGGGCCCTTTTGCATTTTTCGATCAGGCGCCGGGCCGGGTGACCGGCTTCCGTGAGTTCCATGGCGGCGTTGGCGAGGTCACATCCCCGCCCGTCGGCCGATAGCCAGTTGGCGGCCTGCTGAACCCAGGCCTGTAACTGTGCCCGGTGATCACCCGGATGGCCGGCCTCGATCTCCACCCACATCGCCAAACCTTCGTCGGCAACCGCCTGGAGGCATTCGACGATCAGGTCGTCCTTGCAGCCGAAATGACGGTAGAGCGTCATCTTGTTGGTGCCGGCCGCCTCGGCGATCGCCTCCACCCCGACGCCCCGGATGCCGTGCCGATGGAACAGGTCGCGCGCTGATGTCACGATCCTGTCGCGCGGCCTCGCTGGCCCGCAACACGAGGCGGGGACTGTCTCGGAGATTGAAGAATTCCCAACCATGCCCTTGACGCACCTGTTACCGATCGGTAACGTCCCGATTGTTACTGAGCGGTAACATGGTCTTTGACCCGGGTCAACGAGGATTGGACGTCCGTCCGGTCGCCACCGTCGACCGCGTGGGACGGAAGCACGAAGCGTTTCCGGGGAGAATTGTCATGAGCTGCAACAGCCGGGACTTGACGATCGAAGGCGCGATGGCGGACCCCATCATCGCCGCCGCGATGCGTGCCGACCGGGTCGACCCACGAGGCTTTGAACACCTGCTGCGTGCCACCGCGCGGGGGCTCGCCGGTGCGCGCCGATCGGGCGCCAGCCAATGGTTCGTTCAGCCCAAGGGCGATCGAAGCGCCTGCACGGAATCGAGATCGCAATGGTAGGCTTCTTCACCCAGCGACCCATCTTCGCATCGGCCGTCGCCGTTATCATGGTGATGGCCGGCGCCATCTGCTACCTGCTGCTCCCGGTTTCGCAATTCCCCGACATCACGCCGCCCCAGGTGGTGGTGAGCGCCGTCTACCCCGGGGCGAGCGCCCAGGTGGTGGCCGACACGGTCACGACCCCGCTGGAACAGCAGATCAACGGCGTGGCCGGCATGACCTACATGGCGTCGTCGAGTTCGAACGACGGGTCGGCCACCATCACGGTCACCTTTGACGTGGGCTATCCCCTCAGCATCGCCGCGGTGGACGTGCAGAACCGCGTGTCCCAGGCCGCCTCCTCGCTGCCCGCCATCGTCAACCAGGCGGGCGTGACGATCAAGAAGCAGAACCCGAACTTCGTCCTGATCGTCAATCTCACCTCGCCCGACGGCTCCATCGACCCGGTGGCGCTCAGCAACTACGCCTACCTTCAGGTCGTCGACCCCTTGAAGCGGCTGCCGGGCGTCGGCGACGTGCAGATCTTCGGCGAACGGCGCTATTCGATGCGCGTCTGGCTCGACCCGGACCGTCTGGCCACGCTCGGCATCACGGCGACCGACGTCCAGGGCGCCATCGCCGAGCAGAACGTGCAAGTGGCGGCGGGCAAGATCGGTCAATCGCCCGCGCCCGCCGGCACCGCTTTCGAGATGCAGGTCAACGCGGTCGGCCGCCTCAGCGACCCCGAGCAGTTCCGCGACATCGTTGTTCGGGCGGACCCGGCCACCGGCTCGGTGGTTCGGCTGCGGGACGTGGCGCGCATCGAACTCGGCGCGCTGCAATACGCGTCCTCGGCCTTTTTCGGCAAGGACCCGACGGTGGTGCTCGCCGTCTACCAAATGCCGGGATCGAACGCGCTCGACCTCCAGCAGCACATCAAGGACAAGATGGAGGAGTTGTCCAAGCGTTTCCCCAAGGGCATCGCCTACGCGATGCACTACGACACCACGCGCTTCGTCGCCGCCTCCATGCACGACGTGGTGATCACGCTCGCCGAAGCGCTGGTGCTGGTCGTCGCGGTCGTGTTCGTGTTCCTGCAAAGCTGGCGCACGACGATCATCCCGACCATCGCCATCCCGGTGTCGCTGATCGCCACCCTGGCGGTGATGGAGATCTGCGGTTTCTCCCTCAACATGCTCAGCCTGCTCGGCATGGTGCTGGCCATCGGCTTGGTGGTCGACGACGCCATCGTGGTGGTGGAAAACGTCGAGCGGCAGCTCGAGGCGGGCCTCCCCCCGCTCGAGGCGACCCGCAAGGCCATGTCGGAGGTCACGGGCCCGATCATCGCCACCACGGCGGTGCTGATGGCGGTCTTCGTGCCGGTCGCCTTCATCCCGGGGGTGGCGGGCCGGCTCTACAACCAGTTCGCCCTGACGGTCGCCATCTCGGTCGGCATCTCGGCTTTCAACTCGCTGACCCTGAGCCCCGCGCTCAGCGCCGTGTTCCTGCGTCACCGGTCGCACCAGCCCTTCATCCTGTTCCGGTGGTTCAACGCCGGCTTCGATTGGCTTTCCCACTTCTACGCCCGGCTGGTGGGCGC
>CALMOK010000246.1:2137-6312 GCA_937871825.1 uncultured Alphaproteobacteria bacterium | reverse complement strand
CGCCTTCATCCGCTTCCGCTGGGCGCTGATGGTGGTGTTCGCGCTCGGACTCGGCGGCACCTACATGCTGTGGACGCGGCTTCCCAGCACCTTCCTGCCGGTTGAGGACCAGGGCTATTTCTTTGTGGTGATCCAGGGACCGGACGGCGCTTCGCTCGAGCGCACGGACGCGGTCGCCAAACAGGTCCGCGACGTCCTGCAGGGCGAGCCGGGCGTTGAGATCGTGGGCTCGATCAGCGGGCTCAACTTCCTCACCAACGCCGCGCAGTCCAACTCCGCCGTCGAGTTCGCGATCCTAAAACCCTGGGACGAGCGACCACCCGAACAGAACGCCTCCAAGATCGTAGCGGCGGTCCGGGGCAAGCTCCTGTCGATCCCCAGCGCTTTCGCGTTGAGCTTCGACCCGCCCTCGATCCCCGGCCTCGGCACCACGGGCGGCTTCGAATTCCAGGTGGAGGATCTGACGGGGCGCGGCAGCGTCGCCCTGAACGAGGCGACGCAGGCCGTGCTGGCGGAGGCCCGCAAACAGCCTGAACTCAGCCCCCAGCAGATGTTCAGCTCGTTCTCGACGACGACGCCGCAACTCAGCTACGACCTCGATCGCAACAAGGCCAAGCTGCTCGGCCTCAGCTTGCCGGACGTGTTCAACACGCTGCAGATCTATCTCGGCTCGCTTTACGTCAACGACTTCAACCTGTTCGGGCGCACCTTCCGGGTCACCATGCAGGCCGACAAGGACGCGCGGGCCGGCGTTGCCGACCTGTCGCGGCTCTACGTCCGCAACGCGTCGGGCGGCATGGTGCCGCTTTCAACGCTGGGCAGCCTCAAGCCCGTGGTGGGCGCAGAAACCGTGCCGCACTACAACAACTACGGCTCGGCGCTGATCAACGGGGCGGCCGCGCCGGGCTTCAGCTCGGGGCAGGCGGTCGCCGCCATGCAACGGGCCGCGGCGGCCGTGCTGCCGCGCGATTTCGCCTATGAATGGACAGGCATCACCTTTCAGGAACTCAAGGCCGGTTCGGCCGCAAGCCTGATCTTCGGCCTCGCCCTGGTTTTCGTGTTCCTGATCCTCGCCGCCCAGTATGAAAGCTGGACCATGCCGTTCATGGTTCTGCTCGCGGTGCCACTCGCCCTGTTCGGGGCCTTGGCGGCGCTTTACGTGCGCGGCATGCAGATCGACGTTTATTCGCAGATCGGCTTTGTGATGCTGATCGGCCTCGCGGCCAAGAATGCCATCCTGATCGTGGAATTCGCGCGGCGGCGGCGGGAGGACGGCCTCAGCATCGCGGAAGCCGCCATGGAGGCGGGGCGCCTGCGGCTGCGCCCCATCCTGATGACGGCCTTCGCCTTCATCCTCGGCGTCGTGCCGCTCGTGGTGGCGACCGGGGCCGGCGCGGCGAGCCGGCAATCGCTGGGCACCACCGTGTTCGGCGGCATGCTGGCCGCCACGGTGCTGACGCTGATCTTCGTGCCGGTGTTCTACGCCGTGATCGAGCGCATGCGCGAGCGTGGCCCGGGTGACGGGGCCGTCGCCGATAGCCACGCGCCCACCGAGGACCGGCCCCATGCGCCGGCCCTGGCCGAAGCCGCCGAATAAGGGACCATCGACCCATGCGAACCCGCACGATCCTGCTCGGCGCCACCATCCTGGTGGCCGGGGCCGTCCTGACCTACCCAAACCACTTCCCCCTCGACCGGCTGTGGCCGTGGCAGACCGCCAAGGCCGATACCCCGGCGGCGGCGTCCCCTCCGCCCGCCATGCCGGTACCGGTCGCCTCGGTGGTGAAAAAGTCGATTTCGATCGACCTGGACTACGCGGCCCGGACCGAGTCCATCCGCGCCATCACCCTGCAGGCCAAGGTGTCGGCCTTTCTGACCGAGCAGCGCGTCCCCGACGGAAGCGACGTCAAGGCCGGCGACCTGCTCTACAAGCTCGACCCCCGCGATTTCCAGGTGGCGGTCGACCAAGCCAACGCCCAGATCGAGCGGGACAACGCCTCGCTCGATTACCAGCGCTCGAATTTCAACCGGGGCGATGCGCTTTCGAAGAGTGGCTATCTGGCCAAGGACTCCTTCGACCAGCGCGCGAGCACCATGCGGCAAGCCGAGGCCGCCATCATGACGGACCGGGCTTCGGCGCGCGCCGCCCAACTCAACCTCGACTATACCGAGATCCGCGCCCCATTCCCCGGGCGGCTCGGCCGCAACCAAGCCCCCGTGGGCACGCTCGTCAGCACGGGTGCCACCGTGCTCAACACCCTGGTGCAGCTCGATCCGGTTTACGTCACCTTCAACCCGAGCGAGACCGATCTCGCCGCGATCGAGAAGGCGCGCCAGGCCGGCACGGTGGCGGTGGATGCCGCCGTTCCCGGCGAAACGGCGCCCAGCCACAAGGGCGAGCTCACATTCGTGGACAACGCCGTTGACCGCTCGACCGGCACCGTCACGGCGCGGGCGACGATCGCCAACGCCGACAAGCTCCTGCTGCCCGGGCAGTATGTCCGCATTCGGGTGCACGTGCGCGAGCAGCCCAACACCCTGCTGGTGCCGCAGATCGCCATCGGGTCGAGCCAGCTCGGCAAATATGTCTTCGTGATCGGCGGTGGCGGCACGGTCGAGCAGCGGATGGTGTCGCTCGGCCCCACCCAGGGCGACCTGGTCGCGATTCAAAGCGGCGTGGGTGAAAACGACCGGGTCATCACCGGGTCGCTTCAAAAGATTGGACCGGGCATGCCGGTGCAGCCGATGGCCGATGCCGGCGCGCCGCCCCCGTCGTAGAAGGCTCGCGGCGCCGGTCCATCTTGCGCGTTCGTTCGAACCTAGAAGACCGATGTCGCTCGCGGCCTTCAAACCTTGACGGTGGAGGCCTGATAAATCTCGTCGATGCTGCGCGCCAGGGTGGCGTCGAACGCCCCATCGTCCATGTCGAGCCGGAGGTCGTCGATCAGGGCGCGCGAAAAGCTCGCGATCATGCCGTGGTTGGCGGCGAGGCGGCGGCAAGCGTCCGCCCGGACGTAACCACCGGACAATGCCACCACCCGGGCGACGCGCGGGTGGTCGATCAGCGCCGCGTAAAGGTCCGGCACGTCCGGGATGGTGAGTTTCAGCATCACCCGGCGGTCGTCCGGCAAAGCGTCGAGCGCCTTGGTGATCTCGGTCAGGAGAATGGCTTCGGCACCGGCCTTGTCGGGGCTCTTGATGGAGACTTCCGGCTCGATGATCGGCATCAGCCCGTGCCTCGCGATCCGCGCGGCGAAATCGAACTGCTGCGCCACGATGGCGGTAATGCCTTCCCGGGATGGCAGGTTGATGACCGACCGCATCTTGGTTCCGAAGACGTTCAATTTCACCGCCCGGTCCAGCAGCGCGTCAAGGGTCGGCATGGGCTTCATCAGGCTGACACCGCCCGACTCGGCCTCGAGCCCCTTGTCGACCTTCAGAAAGGGAACGACCCCCCGGTCTTCCCACAAAAAGGCCGGAACCGGCTTGCCGTCCGCCTGCCCGTCCATCGTGGCCTCGAACAGGATGGCGGCGATGACCTTGGCGCTGGTGAAGGCCGGCGCCGTGATGATGCGCACGCGCATTTCGTGCATCAGCTTGAACATCTCGGCATCGCCGCTGTAGGCGCTGTCCGGAATGCCATACAGGCGCAGCGCGCCGGGGGTCGAGCCGCCGCTCTGGTCGAGGGCGGCGATGAAACCCTGCCCGCCGGTCATCTGCGCCGTCATCCTGCTATCCGCCACGATCGTCGTCCCCGCTTGCGAGCTCGAACCGAGCCCGGTCAATAAGACGCCGGCCCGCCAGGATCAAACCATCCCGCGCCATGGGCCGACAAGCTCCTCAACACCCGGCGAACCCGCCCGTTCCACGGCCCGGCACCTTGCCGGACGGTGACCCCCGCCATAGAACCGTGAAGCTGCCGTCCCGCCGGCCCTGCCGTGGTCCCGGTCGTCGCGTTTGAACAGCCACGCCACCCGAACCCATCGAGGACCCTTGTTCTCCAAAATCCTCATCGCCAACCGCGGCGAGATCGCCTGCCGCATCATCAAAACGGCGCGGCGCATGGGCATCGGCACGGTGGCGGTTTATTCCGAGGTCGACCGCGACGCCCTGCATGTCGAGTTGGCCGACGAGGCCGTCGCCATCGGCCCGTCGCCCGCCGCGCAGTCCTACCT
>CALMOK010000246.1:0-2127 GCA_937871825.1 uncultured Alphaproteobacteria bacterium | reverse complement strand
GTCCTACCTCGTCGCCGAGCGCATCGTGGACGCCTGCCGCCGGACCGGGGCGGACGCCGTTCACCCAGGGTACGGGTTCCTGTCCGAGCAGGCGGCGTTCGCCGAGGCGCTTGCCGCAGCCGGCATCGCCTTCATCGGCCCCAACCCCCGGGCGATCCGCAGCATGGGGGACAAGATCACGTCGAAGACCTTCGCGGCCGCCGCCGGGGTGTCAACGGTGCCGGGGCACGCCGGCGTGGTCGAAACCGCCGCCGACGCGGTGCGCATCGCCGCGGCGATCGGCTATCCGGTGATGATCAAGGCGTCGGCGGGCGGCGGCGGCAAGGGCATGCGGATCGCCCACAACGACGCCGAGGCGCGCGAGGGTTTCGAACGCGCCCGATCGGAGGCCGCTTCCTCGTTCGGCGACGACCGCCTGTTCGTTGAAAAATTCATCACCGACCCGCGCCACATCGAGATCCAGGTGCTCGGCGACCGGCACGGCAACGTCATCCACCTCGGCGAGCGGGAATGCTCCATCCAGCGGCGCAACCAGAAGGTGCTGGAAGAAGCGCCCTCGCCGCTGCTCGACGGGGCGACGCGCCGGCTGATGGGCGAGCAGGCGGTCGCGCTCGCCCGCGCGGTCGGCTACGATTCGGCCGGCACGGTGGAATTCGTGTCCGGGCAGGACCGCTCCTTCTTCTTCCTCGAAATGAACACGCGCCTCCAGGTCGAGCACCCGGTCACCGAACTCGTGACCGGCCTCGACCTCGTCGAGGAAATGATCCGCGTCGCCGCCGGCGAACCCCTGCGCATCGCCCAAGCGGACGTCGTGCTCACCGGCTGGGCGATCGAGAGCCGCATCTACGCCGAGGACCCGACGCGGGGGTTCCTGCCTTCCACTGGCCGTGTCACCACCTACCGGCCACCGCGCGAGGGCACCGAGGCCGGCATCACGGTGCGGGTCGACACGGGGCTGGCCGAGGGCGGCGAAGTATCGGTCTTCTATGATCCCATGGTGGCCAAGCTCGTCACCCACGCGCCGACGCGCTCGCTCGCCGTGGCGGCGCAGGCCCGCGCGCTCGACAGCTTCGCCATCGATGGCATCCGGCACAACATCCCTTTCCTGGCGACGCTGATGACTCATCGGCGCTGGCGCGAAGGGCGCCTGTCGACCGCCTTCATCGCCGAGGAATTCCCGCATGGTTTCGGCAACCTGCAGCCGGACGGGGCGGCGGCGCGCCGCTTCGCGGCGGTGGCGGCCGCCATCGATCACCTGCTCAACCAGCGCAAGCGCGGCATTTCCGGTCAATTGCGGGCCGCGCGGCCCGTGGCCTTCGACGCGACCCGGGTGGCGCTGGTGGGGAGCCAGCGCTTCGCCTTCACGATCCTGACGACAGGGGGAGGGGCCCTGCTGAAGTTCGACGACGGAACCATGACCGAGGTGCGTTCCACCTGGCGCCCAGGCGCCCCGGTCTGGTCGGGTACCATCGATGGCGCGACGGTCGCCTTCCAGGTGCGGCCACGCTCCAACGGCGTCGTCCTGATCCATGGGGGAGCGGTCGCGGAAGTTCACGTCTACACCGCCCGTGAGGCCGAACTCGCGGCCTTGATGCCGGTCAAACCGGTGGGGGACGGGGGCAGGGTGGTCCTGTGCCCGATGCCGGGCCTCGTCACGGCGATCCGCGTCGCCGTCGGCCAGGAAGTCAAAATCGGCGAGCCGCTCGCCGTCATGGAAGCCATGAAGATGGAAAACGTGCTGCTGGCCGAACGCGACGGCGTCATCGCGTCGATCGGGGCGAAGCCCGGCGACAGCGTCGCGGTGGACGCCGTGCTGTTCGAGTTCGCTTGAAATCGTCCGGAATGGTCCGCTGCTTTCACCAGGAGCGTGATCCGCGAGTCCGTCCGGGCCACACGGAAGAACGTGACCTTTTTGCCGAACGACCTCCATCGGCCCTGTCGTGCTTAACCGGCGCTGAAAGCTTGTGCCGAACAGGCACAGTTTTCCTGATCTCGCATCGCCACATAGGTTAATCTTAATGGAAATGTAAGATCCAGGCCGAATCACGCCTGATCTGCTTATCCAACTTTTAAGCTGCCCCCGCTAGATTGACGGCAAGCAAGATGTGTTTTGTGTTTGCGAGTTGT
>CALMOK010000245.1 GCA_937871825.1 uncultured Alphaproteobacteria bacterium | reverse complement strand
AGCATCCGAGTTGCTCGTCAACAGCTGATGGCTGGCGACGGCGCGCCCCAAATCTCGGTGTCGACGGTTGCATTCGACGGCTACCCCCTCCCGGTTGCCCTTTCCGCCATCGCGAAGTGTGGGGCGCGCCATGCCGAACTTGCCTATATCCAGGGCTATGGCGACTTCGACGAGACTGCCTTCTCGGCAGCCGCCGCAGGTGTGGCCCGTGCCGAGCTCGCGCTGGCTGGCTTGTCGAGCTTCGCGGTATCGGCCCATATCGACCTTGGGGCCGGGGGCGCGTTAGAGCGGCTCCGGCGTCGGCTTGAATTTGCGGGCGCAATCGGGGCTCGTTTCTTGATCACAAATGCGGGGACAACCGCGGCGAAGGATGACGTGATGCGGACCGTTGAGGCCGTGCTGCCATTCTGCCTCGCTGCGGGCCTCGTGCTGGCCCTCGAGAACCCGGGGCATGGTACAGGGGCTCTGTTCGGACGAGCCGCCGAGGGCGTGGCATTGGTCCAGGCCTTCGCGAGCCCTGCCCTCGGTTTGAACTACGATGCGGGCAATATTCTCACCTACAGCGACGGCAAATGCCGTCCGGAAAACGATCTCGCATCGGCCCTGCCGTTCGTGGCCCATGTGCACCTTAAAGATTTCAAGCCGCGTGGTTCCGATTGGGTTTTCACACCATTAGGAGACGGGCAGCTCGACCTGGCAGCGCTAGCGCCGTCGCTGCGACAGGCCAGCTTACCCATCGGAATCGAACTGCCCCTTCGGCTGCGGAGGCCCGGGCGGGGCGACCCGGTGCGGGCGCCCACGCCCGAGTCCCTTGCCGGTATTGAACAAGCGGTAGCAACGTCCTTGGCAAGGCTGCATCACGCGCGGACCGGCATGGCCTGAGCCCGGGGGTCCGCCCACAATGTTTGGAACGACGCCCACGCCCAGGAGACCCGCGGGCAATGAGCAGAGCGCTTCGGCGTTCACCAGAGTCCGCGGCTGTAGCCGTAGAGCAGGAGCGCCACCATCATGCCGGGATGGTAGGGCGGATAGCCGCGCTCCTCCGTGTAGGTGTCAAGGGTCGCCGAGAGATCGAGGGCTTCGCGCACCGTGTCCCGGACAAAGTGGGCCAGGTGCCCGGGCGGCACGAACTCATGCAACGAAGGCGGCAGAAGTCAGCCCTGATCCACGTCCCACGAGCGAAACACCTTGGTCATGAGCCAGGTGAATCATCACAAGGCCACGCCGTCGAGCTGTTACTCGGACAGGCTCCTAGGTTTGACGCCGGCGGGCGAACGGCTGTGGCGGTTGAAGTATCGGGCAGATGGTATCGAGCGGAAGCTGTCGATCGGGAAGTATCCTGCCTTGAGCTTAGCAACGCCCTAAAGCCCGTGACGCGGCCCGCGCGAAGGCTAGCGCCGGAGACATCCAACGGCAGCTAAACGTTGGGAGCGCATCAAGGCAAAGCTTGCGACGGGGACAATGTTCGGCGCGGTGACGATAGGGAATATGACTGAGGCAGAACGTGTAGGACGTGCTCCGGCGACCGTGGCCAAACTTCACTGGTCGCAATCCGTGATCGGCAAAAAGTTTACCTCACGGAACATCGATAAGATGGCCTTCTACAGAGGCTTATGTGACAACCGCGCTGACACGACGGTTTAAAAGATGGTCTTCGGAATTTCCCATCCCGTCGCCCTCGGAAACGGCGTCTATCACCTGAACATCCACGTGCCTGCCGATGCCGCGGCGAAGGTTAAGGGCTCAAGCCACGCCGCCGATCAATGGAAAAGGAACCTTGTCGGATCAGGGACAACGTCGTGGTTTCGTGGCGGACCAAAGGCGCTGGTCTAGTAAAGGACCGCTTCACGCAGGCCCACGTTGCGCATCGTTCACGGCTCAGAGCGGTGATGCTGTGGTTGTCCTGACCCGCTGAAAATATCGAATTGTCCAGGCTCCGCACCATCGATGAGGGCGAGTTTCTCGGCTTGGACCTGCAGATAGGCATCGAAGTCGCCGACAAGAACGCGAAGCAGGTCGGCGCAGTCCTTATCCATCTTGTGGCACGCGACCACGCGCGGCGGGGCGGGGATGCTGTCGTTAAGCGGTGGACCGTTTCATCGTCCCGACCCTTCGACCAGATGCACACGAAAACGTTCACGTTGAGGTCTAGCTTTGCCGGGTCACCCTCCGCAGGGTCCGCGAGAGTTGCTCCGCCGAGTAGGGCTTGTGCAGAAGATCGAACCCGTGCGTGCCTTCCTCGGCCAGGATGTGGCTGTATCCGCTCGCGAGGATGACCGGTAGATCGGGCAGACGCCGCCGAAGCTGCTTGGCCAGTTCAATCCCGCCCATGCCCGGCATGACGACGTCCGAGAACACCACGTCGAAGTCGGCCCCCCGCTCGCCGATCTTGTCCAGGGCCTCCTCGGCGTTCGCCGCCCAGGTCGTCTCGTATCCGAGGTCCTGGAGCACCTGGGTCGAGAAGCGGCCGACCTCCACGTTGTCCTCGACGACAAGGACACGACGGCCGGCACCGCCTGGGGAAAGGGTGTCGGAGGGTCGATCCACGACAGTCGCGTTCGCGTCCGCTTCGACCTCCGGCAGGTACAGGGTGAACGTCGTGCCACGGCCGACCTCGCTCTCGACCTCGACGTCGCCGCCCGACTGCTTCGTGAAGCCGAACACTTGTGACAGCCCAAGACCCGTCCCCTTGCCGACCTCCTTGGTGGTGAAGAACGGCTCGAAGATGCGCGCGATCCGTTGCTCGTCGATGCCCGTGCCGGTGTCGCTCAGCGACACGGCCGCGAACGGGCCGGCTGCGCCGGCATGTCCCCTGATGGGCGGCATGGTCGTCCCGCAGCGCAGGCGGATCGTCAGGACACCATCGCCTTCCATGGCGTCGCGGGCGTTGACGGCCATGTTGACGAGCGCCGTCTCGAACTGGCTGAGGTCGGCCCGGACGAAGCAGGGCTCGTCCGGCAATTCGGTCACGACGCGGATGCGGGCACCGGTCACCGTGTCCAGCATCTCGCCGACGCCCCGGAGCCGGGCACCAACGTCGAACACCTCCGGCTTGAGGGCCTGCCGGCGCGCGAAGGCCAGGAGCTGGCCCGTGAGCTTGGCGGCCCGGTCCACCGTGTCGGACACGGCGTCGATGTAGCGTCGCCGGCGCTCGCTCGTCAGGTCGGGTCGCCGCAGCAGGTCGACGGAGGAGCGGATGATCGTCAGCAGGTTGTTGAAGTCGTGGGCCACGCCGCCGGTGAGCTGGCCCACGGCCTCCATCTTCTGGGACTGCCGCATGGCTTCCTCCGCCGCCATCAACTCACGGCTGCGCTCGTCGACGCGGCTTTCCAATGTGGCGTTCAGGTCGCGCAGGGTCTTCTCGGCGGCGAGCCGCTCGGTTTCGTCGCGCGCGATCTTGAGGAATCCGATCTCATGGCCCGCCGCGTCGCGCAGCGGCCGTACCACACCATTCAGGAACACCCGGCTACCGTCCTGGCGAAGGTGCCAACGAACGTCTGGCGCACCGCCCATCTGTCGAGCGCCATCGATTTCCTTCTGCGGCTGACCGGCTTCCCGATCCTCGGGGGTGAACAGCATATCGACCGACTGGCCGACGATGGCCTCGCGGGAAAAGCCGAAGATGGCCTCCGCTCCCGCCGACCAGCTCGTCACGATGCGGCCAGCGCTGATCGTCAGGATCGCGTAGTCGGTCGCGGCTTCCACGATGAGACGAAGCGTTCGTTCCGACTCTTGCAGCGCGATCTCCGCCTGTCGGCGCGCCGTCACGTCATTGGCGGCTCCGAACCACTCGGTGACGTTTCCTTGAGCGTCGAGCAGCGGCACGGCCCGGGACTCGATCCAGCCGAGCGAGCCGTCAGCTCGCCGGACGCGGTGTTGGAAGCGGAAGGGGGTCGCTGTCCGGATCGCCTCGGCGATCGCCGCCTTCACCGAGGTTTGATCTGCGGCGGGGATGTAGTCGGCCAGCCAGTTCGGGTTCGTTGTCGCCGTGTCGGCCAGGAACCCTCCGCCTGCGAGCTGACTCATTTCGCTCCAGTCGGGGTTCATCGAGTAGAGGACCTCGGACGAGGTCCTCAGCAGGCCAGAAAGCCGAGCCTCACTCTCCTTGAGGGCCTCGACGACCCGCCTCTGCTGCGTGGTTTCGGTCGCGAGCAGCACGGCACCCGCGACGTTGCCGCGCTCGCCCTGAATGGGTGAGATGCTGTAAGTCCAGGCTGCGGTCTCGTCGCGGCCCTGACGCCGCGTCACCACGGTGAAATCCTCAACGGTCATGCCTTCGCCGGTCGTTAGCACCTGGGCAACCTGGGACACGAGCGCGGGCACGGTGTCGGCCAGCGCATCCGGCAATGGTTGACCGAACGCCCGGGAATGGCGGTCACCGAGGGCGGTGGCACAGGCGTCGTTATAGAGCGTCCTCTGCTCAGCCCCCCAAAAGAGCGCCGCGACCCCCTTGGTGTTCAGCACGGTCGACAGGCATGAACGCAGCGACTGTGGCCAGGTCGCGTAGGCGCCAAGCGGCGTTTGGGACCAGTCGGTGTCGCGCACGTGCCGTCCGATGTCGCCGCCGCCCATCATGGGCGGACGTGACCCTAAATCGTCGTTCATCGTTCAGGGCCGCCTTACTTGGATCCCGTCAGGCCGTCTCGGACCCGGCACGGTGCGACGACACTCGCCCTCGTCCGAACCGTTGTGCCGCGACGCGACGCAGGACCTTGGAAAGCTGCTCGGTCGAGGATGGATTGTGCAGGAGTTCAAACCCGTGATCGTTGTTCCGCGCCAGCATCTCACCATAGCCCGATGTGGGGACCAGCGGCAATGCAGGCAGGGTGCGGCGGAGGTCCTCGGCCAAGCGCCAGGCCGCCCATGCCCGGCATCCCCGGCCAAACGTTCCAGAACGCCTTCGTCGAAAGCGTCAACGGCCGTTTCAGGTGCGAACTGCCGAACGAAACCCTGTTCCGTTCACGGCCACATGCCAGAGCCATGCTGGCCGGGTGGCGCACGGACCACAACACCCCCAGCGTCCGCATTCGAGCCTCGGATGGCTGACGCCCGACACCCACGCCAACACCTTCCCGCAACAAACGCCGGGGCGCCGCAACCCGATTGCGTCGATGCCGTTTCCCGTCGAAAGGCGTGATCAGGTCGACGGTCGATCTCCTAGGCGACATCATGGCGCCGTCCGACCAAGGCGAACGCCACGGGCCGGGCGACCGGACGTCGCGACAGCCGCGACCAAAACTTGGTGGAAGCCAGCGCGCCCGCCATCAGCGCCGCCGCGAGGGCGAACGTCTGCATCGGATCGCCGACCGACGAGGGGATCAGGGGCAACCCGCACGACGCGGAACGAGGCACGACCATGACGGTGTCACCGGGGGCGCCCGAGAACGGCGGAATGCCGGTGTGCCACGTCGAGGTGCAGGCCTCGCCGGACGCTTGCCGGAACGCCAGCACGACGTCGATGGACGAGGCGCTGCTCCTGGAGGCCGTCACGGGGCTGACCGAAACGACGGTGGCCGGCACGGACGCGTGGTCCGCCATGAAGGCCCGGTCGTTCATCGGCCCGAACGCGGCCCGCACGTTCCAGAGCGACAGGAGCGGGGCGACGACACTGAAGCCGGCACTGAAATTGACCGCGAACGAACGGGGAAGGCTCTGCTCACCGCCGTCGAGCGAGTCTTGCCGGAGGCCGGGGGCGTTGACCGGGCGTGGGGAGGCTTCGGCCGCCGAACGGCGACTTGGTGTCGGCGAAAAGTCTTCCCGATCACTGTCCGCCGTGTGCGACGTCAGCCAACGGACGAGGTCGGTAGCGCTGGACGGGCAGTATGTTACCCCCAACTGCGCCAGAAGATCGTCGTGCCGTCGTAAGAACCGCCGGCCAGGCGCTTGTGGGTGAACATCAGCTCGAAGGTCAGGAAGACGTGGATGTCGAGGTTCTTAACATCGCCGGCGAGCGTTTCCAGGAGCGCGACGACGTTGATGTCCTCGCCCGTGAGCCTGCCACCGGCCCGGGACTGTTGCCGGCGCTCGGCGCATTCGAGCAGCGAGGTCGCGAGGTCCTGACGGAAGGCGTCGAATTCGATCATGGCGGGGACTCGGAACCTGAGTTGCAGCGGTCCGGTCGCCAGCTCA
The DNA here is from genome assembly GCA_937871825.1 of uncultured Alphaproteobacteria bacterium. Lineage (GTDB taxonomy): Bacteria > Pseudomonadota > Alphaproteobacteria > Rhizobiales > Beijerinckiaceae > Lichenihabitans. The sequence continues at coordinate 15,143 of CALMOK010000245.1, read as the reverse complement.
ACGGCGCCGGCCGGTGGACCCGTTTTGAGATCTACGCACTGCGGGGCGTCCACCGGCCCTTGAAAGGGCCGCCGCCAAGCTTGTGCGCCTCCACAGTCAGCCAGCAGCCGAGATCGTCCCGACCGACGCCAAAATGCGGTTCGGCGCACGTGTTCCCGGGTTGGAAGGATCCGCTTTCGTTTCGCAACATGGATGGGGTCTAGCGCCGCAATGGCGTGGGCGGAACCTGGACCACCTGGGCGTTACGGATCGAGATGTCGCGAAGGCGCGTCGCGTAGACAGGTCGTAGACGGCGGGCGAATTCAGAAGAAATCCGCGTCCCGTTTACGGGTTGTTTATGCCCAGGGGCCGAACCGCGTCTCGAACGTTTACGCGGTTTCGGGCGACAACCGGGCGTGGCCACCCCGGCCGCTCGGACCAAGCCCATGCTCGATCTCGTCTTCGTCGTCCTCGGCCTCGCCCTTTTCGGGCTGACGGCCGCCTACGCCTCCGCCTGCGACCGGATGTGAGGCCCCCGCCATGCTCGAACCCCTCGCAGGTCTGGCCGTGGCCGCCGCGCTCGGCCTCTACCTCCTCTACACCCTGATCCACCCCGAACGATTCTGAAGGACGCAGGACCGGCAGCGGTTCGCGAAGGTGACGCCATGACCGTATTGGGTTGGCTGCAAATCATAACGGTGCTCGTCGCGGTGGTGGCCGCAGCCGTTCCGCTCGGCAGCTACATCGCGAAGGTGATGAGCGGCGAGCGCACGTTCATGACGCCCGTGCTCGCGCCCGTGGAGCGCGTCTTCTACGCCCTGTCCGGCGTCGACGCGAAGCGCGAGCAGGGCTGGCGCGGCTACACGCTCGCCATGCTGGCCTTCAGTGCCGCCGGCCTGTTCAGCCTCTACGCCTTGCAGCGCCTGCAAGGCATCCTGCCGCTGAACCCGCAGGGCTTCGACGGGGTCGCGCCCGACCTCGCCTTCAACTCGGCCGTCAGCTTCATCACCAACACGAACTGGCAGAACTACGGCGGCGAAACCACGATGAGCCATCTGACCCAGATGGCCGGGCTGACGGTGCACAATTTCGTGTCCGCCGCGACGGGCCTTGCCATGGCTTTCGCCCTTGTACGTGCCTTCACCCGCTCCGAGTCCAAGACGATCGGCAACTTTTGGGTCGATCTCACGCGCGGGGGGCTCTACCTGCTGCTCCCACTGTCGATCGTGCTCGCGCTCGTCATGGTTGCGGGCGGGGTTCCGCAGACGCTGCTCGCCTCGGTCGAGGCCACGACACTGGAAGGCGCCAAGCAGGTCCTGTCGATCGGTCCCGTGGCCAGCCAGGAAGCCATCAAGGAACTCGGCACCAACGGCGGCGGGTTCTTCAACGCGAACGCGGCTCATCCCTTCGAAGGCCCAAGCGCCTGGATCGGGATGCTGGAGGCTTTCAGCTTGCTCCTCGTTCCGGTTGCATCGGTCATCGCCTTCGGCCGCCTGGTCGGCAATTGGAAAGAAGGGCGCTCGATCCTGGCAACCATGGGAATCGTGCTCGTCCTGGGCATCGGCGTGATCTACGCGGCCGAGACCTATGGCAATCCGATCCTCACCGGGCTGGGCGTGGACGGCTCGGCCGGCAACCTCGAAGGCAAGGAAATGCGCTTCGGCCAAGCGCTCACCGCCCTGTTCAGCGCCGGCACGACGGGCACGAGCACGGGCTCGGTCGTTGCCATGCACGACAGCTTCACGCCGCTCGGCGGCTTGGTGCCGTTGTTCAACATGCTCATGGGCTGCATCACCCCCGGCGGCGTCGGCGCAGGGCTTTACGGCATCCTGGTCGTCGCGGTGATCACGGTCTTCGTTGCCGGCCTCATGGTGGGACGGACACCGGAATACCTCGGCAAGAAGATCGAGACCCGGGAGATGAAGCTCGCCATGCTGGCGATCCTGATCTACCCGCCGCTGGTTCTCGGCTTCACGGCCGCATCCGTTATGCTGAAAACGGGGCTGGACAGCCTCAACAACGCCGGCCCGCACGGCCTGAGCGAGATCCTCTATGCCTTCGCCTCGACCACGGCCAACAACGGTTCGGCCTTTGCGGGCCTGACCGGCAACACGCTTTGGTACAACACGACGCTCGGCCTGGCGATGTTCCTCGGGCGCTTCGCCTATATCGTTCCGGTTCTGGCGTTGGCCGGTTCACTGGCGGCCAAGCGTCGTTCGCCCGCCTCCGTCGGCACCTTCCCTACCGACGGCCCGCTGTTCGTCGGCCTGCTGCTCGGCGTGATCGTGATCCTCTACCTGCTGCAATACTTCCCCGCCCTCGCGCTTGGTCCGATCGTTGAGCATTTCGCCATGCTCGCCGGCAAAGCCTACTGAGAGAGGACCGTCATGGCATCCCGTTCCGCCACCAGCCTGTTCGACCCGGCCATCGCGCGCCGGGCCTCGATCGAGGCATTCCGCAAACTCAACCCGAAAACCCTGGCCAAGAACCCGGTGATCTTTGTCACCGAAGTCGTGTCGCTGGGCGTGACGATCCTGTTCCTTCGCGACCTCGTCACGAACAACGGCGACGCGCTGTTCTCCGGCCAGATCGCCGCCTGGCTCTGGTTCACCGTGCTCTTCGCCAACTTCGCCGAAGCCGTCGCGGAAGGGCGCGGCAAGGCGCAGGCGGACGCTATGCGCAAGACCCGCAGCGACACGCGCGCCAAGCGCCTCGTGGATCACAAGCACCTCGACGGCACCTTCGAGGAGGTCAACGCCCTCGACCTCAAGGTCGGCGACATCGTCCTCGTCAAGCCGGGCGACCTGATCCCCTCCGACGGCGAGGTGGTGGCCGGCATCGCTTCGGTGAACGAATCCGCCATCACCGGCGAATCCGCGCCCGTCATCCGCGAGTCGGGCGGTGACCGCTCGGCGGTGACCGGCGGCACCATGGTGCTCTCGGACGGCATCAAGGTGCGGGTAACGGCAGCAGCCGGGTCGACCTTCCTCGATCGCATGATCGCGCTGGTCGAGGGTGCCGAGCGGCAGAAGACCCCCAACGAGCTGGCGCTGTCGATCCTGCTGTCGGGCTTGACGATCATCTTCCTGATCGTTTGCGTCAGCCTTTGGCCCATCGCGCTCTACTCGGGAGCGACGCTGTCGATCACCGTGCTGGTGGCGCTGCTGGTCTGCCTGATCCCCACCACCATCGGCGGCCTGCTCTCGGCCATCGGGATCGCCGGCATGGACCGGTTGATCCGCTTCAACGTCGTGGCGACTTCCGGCCGCGCCGTGGAAGCGGCCGGCGACGTCGACACGCTGCTGCTCGACAAGACCGGGACCATCACCTTCGGCAATCGCATGCCGAGCGAGTTCATCGCCGTGGGCGGCGTGCCGGAACAGGCGCTCGCCGACGCCGTGCTGTTGTCGAGCCTCGCCGACGAAACACCCGAGGGGCGCTCCATCGTGGCGCTCTGCAAGAGTCGCTACGGCCTTAAAGAGACGGACCTGTCCAGGGCGGGCGGCACCATCGCGCCCTTCACGGCCCAGACCCGCATGTCCGGTATCGATCTGAATGGTCGCTCGTTGAGAAAGGGCGCCGTGGATTCCGTGCTGGAAAGCGTCGGTTTGGCGACCGACGGGGCACCGGCTGACTTCCGTGCGGCCGTTGACAGGATCGCCCGCACCGGCGGCACGCCGCTGGCGGTCGCCGAGAACAAGCGCCTGCTCGGCGTCGTGCACCTCAAGGACACGGTGAAGCCCGACATCAAGGAGCGCTTCGCCGCGTTGCGCGCCATGGGGATCAAGACCGTCATGGTGACGGGCGACAACCCGGTCACGGCCGCCGCCATCGCGTCGGAGGCCGGCGTGGACGACTTCCTCGCCAAGGCGACCCCCGAGGACAAGCTCGCCTATATCCGCAAGGAGCAGGCGGGCGGGCGGCTCATCGCCATGTGCGGCGACGGCACCAACGACGCCCCCGCCCTGGCGCAGGCGGACGTCGGCGTCGCCATGCAGACCGGCACCCAGGCCGCCCGCGAGGCCGGCAACATGGTCGACCTCGACAGCGATCCGACCAAGCTCATCGAAGTGGTCGGCATCGGCAAGCAACTCCTGATGACGCGCGGCTCGCTCACGACCTTCTCGATCGCCAACGACGTCGCCAAATATTTCGCGATCATCCCGGCTCTGTTCCTGGCCACCTATCCGCAATTGGCCGCCCTCAACGTCATGGGGCTGCATTCGCCGCGCTCGGCGATCCTGTCGGCCGTCATCTTCAACGCGCTGATCATCATCGCGCTGATCCCGCTGGCGCTGAAGGGCGTGCCCTACAAGCCGATCGGGGCCGCCGCACTGCTGCGGCGCAATCTTCTGATGTACGGGCTCGGCGGCATCCTCGTCCCGTTTATCGGCATCAAGATCATCGACCTGTGCATCTCCTCCCTCCATCTGGCGTAACCCCCATGCTTTCGCACCTCCGTCCGGCGGTCGTCATGATCGTCCTTTTCACCGCCCTCACGGGCATCGCCTATCCTTTCGCCATCACGGGCATCGCCCAGGCGGTCCTCAAAGGACCGGCCGGCGGCTCCCTGGTGACCCGCGACGGCGTCGTGGTCGGCTCCGCCCTCGTCGGGCAGAACTTCGCGAGCGACCGCTACTTCCAGGGTCGGCCCTCGGCCACCAGCGGGCCCGACCCCAAGGACGCCACCAAGACCATCGACGCACCCTACAACGCCGCCAACTCGGTCGGCTCGAACCTCGGCCCGACGTCCCAGAAGCTGATCGACCGGGTGAAGGCCTCGGTGGCGGCGCTCGGGGGCAGCCCCGCCAAGCCCGTCCCGGCCGACGCCGTCACGACCTCCGCTTCCGGGCTCGACCCGGACATCTCGCCGGCCTACGCGACGATCCAGGTTCCCCGGGTCGCCGACGCCAGGAAATTGCCCCTGGACAAGGTCCAGGCGCTGGTGGCTGACAACACGCGCGCCGCGGGCCTGTTCGGCGAGCGGACGGTGAACGTGCTGCGCTTGAACCTGGCCTTGGACGCCGCGTCGGGCGGGTCGCCGGGTCCCGCCGCCTCCAACGATGCCCCGGCCGATTAGGGCTGTGTCCAACCCCATGTTGCGCCAAGGTGGCTGGCGGTCAAAATGACAACGATGGCCAACCCGTCCGACACACGCCCGGATCCCGACGCTCTGCTGGCGGCAGCGCGCCAGGAGGGACGTGGTCGCCTCAAGGTTTTCCTGGGTGCGGCCCCGGGGGTCGGCAAGACATATGCCATGCTGTCGGCCGCGCGCCGGCTGAACGGGGACCGTTTCGACGTAGTGGTGGGGATCGTTGAAACCCATGGGCGCGTCGAAACGGAGGCGCTGCTCGAAGGGCTTGAGGTCCTCCCTCGCAAGAGCGTCGCCTACAAGGGGACGCTGCTCAGCGAGTTCGACCTCGACGCCGCCCTGGCGCGGCGTCCCGCGTTGTTGATCGTCGACGAACTCGCCCACACCAACGCCGACGATTGCCGCCACCCCAAGCGCCACCTCGACGTCGAGGAGCTGCTCGCCGCCGGCATCGACGTCTGGACCGCCGTCAACATCCAGCATCTCGAAAGCCTGTCGGACGTGGTGTCCCGCATCACCGGGGTCCTCGTCCGAGAAACCGTGCCGGACACGGTGATCGACTGGGCCGACGAGGTGGTCGTGGTCGACGTCACGCCGGCCGAACTCATCACGCGCCTGAACGAGGGGCGCATCTACCTGCCCGAGAACGCCCGGCGCGCCGCCGGCGGTTTCTTCAAGCCCGGCAACCTCACGGCGCTCCGCGAACTCGCCCTGCGTCGCACGGCGGACCGGGTCGACGATCAGATGGTCGACCACCTTCGTCGCAACGCCATCGAGGGCGCGTGGCCCACCGCGGAGCGCATCCTGGTTTGCGTGGGGGCAGACCCCTCGTCGGAGCGCGTGGTCCGGGCCGCTTCCAGGCTGGCCAACGGGCTCAACGCGGCCTGGATCGCCGTCACCCTGGAGCGCCCCGGACAGGAGGTCAACGATCCCGTGGCGCTGCGGCGGACCGACGAGGCGATGCGGCTCGCCGAGCGGCTGGGGGCGGAAACCGCCCGGCTCGCGGGACCCGACCTGCCGGACGAGATCCTCCGCTACGCCCGCCGCGAAAACATCACCCAGATCGTCATCGGCCGATCCAGCCCGACGTTCTGGGCGCGGATGCGGGGCCGCTCGCTGTCCGGGATGCTGTTGCGCCGCGCGTCCGACATCGCGGTGCACGTCGTGGTCGGCGAGGGCGTCGCGCGCCCGCGATGGCACGTGGCATGGCCGGACCGGAACTCGCTCGCGGTCGGGCTTTTGGCGGCGGTCGGCTCGGTCGCCGCCGCCGTGCTGGTCGGGTTCGTCGGCGCCTGGTACCTGGCGCTGCCCAACCTTTCGATGATCTTCCTGGCCGCCGTGCTCGGCTGCGCCGTGACGCTCGGCCAGTGGCCCGCCATCGCGGCCGCGTTCCTGTCCTTCCTGGCCTACAACTTCTTCTTCATCCCGCCGGTCTTCAGCCTATCCATCGCGACGCCGCACGAGCTGTTCGCGCTTGTCATCTTCCTGCTCGTCGGCATCGTGACGGGTGGCCTCGCCGGTCGGGTCCGCGATCAGTCGACCGCCGCGAAGGCGAGGGTGAAGACCATCCAGTCGCTTTACGACGTTTCACGCAAGCTTTCCGCCACCGTGGGCATCGAGGACGTGCTCTGGGTCGTGGTCCGCCAGACGGCGGCCGCGATCAAAGGCCAGGTCGTCTTGCTGCTGCGCGAGACCGAGGGACCGAAGGCCGGCGACCTCGCCATCAGGGCGGCCTTCCCGCCCGACGACACCCTCCAACCCAGCGAGTGGGCCGCCGCGCGATGGGCGTTCGGCCGGAGCGAGGTGGCCGGGTGGCGCACCGGCACCCTGCCCAACGCGGCCTATCGGTTCCATCCCATCCGAACCCTGTCCGGCACCATCGGCGCCATCGGGGTCGCGCCCTCCGACCGGAGCAGGCCGCCGTCGGCCGAAGAAGAGCGTGCCCTCGCGGCCCTCCTCGACCAGGGAACGCTGGCCATCGAACGGGCCACCCTGGTCATCGAGGCGCGGCGCGGGGAGGCCCTCGCCGAGCGGGAGCGCTTGCAGGCGACCCTGCTGTCTTCCATCAGCCACGACCTGCGCACGCCGTTGTCCTCGATCCTGGGGTCCGCGACGAGCCTGCGCGAATACGGCAGCCGCATGGAGCAGGCCGACCGCGACGACCTTGTTTTGACCATCGAGGAGGAAACCCGCCGCCTCACCCGCTTCGTCGCGAACCTCCTCGACATGACCTGGGTCGAGTCCGGCACGCTCGCGCTGCGGCGCGACTGGATCGAGACCTCCGACATCGTGCTCGCCGCCGCCAAGCGCGCCCGGAAGGCCTTTCCGTCCCGGATCGTCGAAGCGCGGATCGCTCCCGGGGAGTTGCCGGTGCAGGGTGACCCCGTCCTGTTCGAGCAGGTCCTTTTCAACATCCTCGACAACGCCGACAAGTATGCCGCGCCCGGCACGCCAACCATCCTCGCGGCGCGGGAAGGGGCCGGGCGGGTCATCGTCACGGTGGAGGACCACGGACGCGGCATCCCGCCGCCCGATCTCGGACGTGTGTTCGAGAAGTTCACCCGCCTGGGACACGGCGACGGACGCCCCGCCGGCACGGGCCTTGGCCTCGCCATCGCCAAGGGCGTCGTCGAGGCCATGGGCGGCACCATCCGTGCCGAGAGCCCCGTTCGTGACGGCGGCGGCACGCGCATCATCATCGACCTTCCCGTCGCGGAACCCAGCGCGGCGATTCTTCCGGCTGCCGAAGAGGAGCAGGCCCTTGCCGGCGTCACGCTACATCCTCGTCGTTGACGACGAGCCGCAGATCCACCGCTTCCTGCGCCCGACGCTTGTCGCCGCCGGCTTCACGGTCGAATCGGCGTTAAGCGGCGCGCAGGCGCTGGAGAAGTTCCGCGACGCGACGCCCGAACTGGTCGTGCTCGACCTCGGGCTGACCGACATGGAAGGGGCGAACGTGCTGGCCGCGATGCGCGCGACTTCGACGGTGCCCGTGATCATCCTTTCGGCCCGCGACAGCGAATCCGAGAAGGTCGCGCTCCTGAACGCGGGCGCCGACGATTACGTCAGCAAGCCGTTCGGGGTGGGCGAGCTGATCGCGCGCATCAACACCGCGCTTCGGCACGCGGTGGCCTCGGCTGGCACCACGGCCGTGTTCCAGGCCGGGGACCTGATGGTCGACACCCTCGCCCACCGCGTCACGCTCAGGGGCGAGCCGGTGAAACTGACGCCGCGCGAATACGACGTTCTTCACCTGCTGGCCCGCCATGCGGGACGCTTGCTGACGCACCAGCACATCCTTCGGGAGGTTTGGGGACAGAACCAGGCCGACAACGCCCCCTACCTCCGGGTCTTCGTCAGTCGGCTTCGCCAGAAGATCGAGGCCGACGCGGCGCAGCCGCGCCTGCTGCTGACCGAGTCCGGGGTTGGCTACCGCCTCGCCGCCCCCTCCACCGCTGCCGCCCAGGGCTGACATGGACATCAACGACTTCCTGTCGCCCGAGGCCGTCTTCGAATTGCGGGAGGCCGACAAGGGCCGGGTCCTCAAGGAGTTGGCGCACCGCGCAGCCGCCCTGCTGGACGTCGACCCGGAAACGATGACAAAGGCCGTCGTCAAGCGCGAGGACCTCGGATCGACGGGGCTGGGCAACGGGATCGCCCTTCCGCATGCGCGGATCGCGGGTCTGGCGAAGCCGTTCGGGCTATTCGCCCACCTCAAGCCGGCGATCCAGTTCGACGCCATCGACGAGCGTCCGGTCGATCTCGTCTTCCTGCTCCTCCTGCCCGAGCAGTACCCCGAGGGTCAACTCAAGGCGATGGCCTACGTCGCCCGGCGCTTGCGCGATCCCGCCCTGGCCGGCAAGCTCCGTGCCGCGCGAGGCAGCGCGGCGCTTCACGCGCTGCTGACCTTGGCGTAGGCGCGACCATGGGTTTCGTGGCGGTTTCGATCGGCCGCGACATCGAAGGGCTCGAACTGCACTGGGCGACCGGTTTCTGCTGAACCACAATGGCTCGCGACCGATCCTGACCACCGATCACGAGTCAAAACCTGCTGCCGCTTCGATGCCCTTGGACGGCCGGATCCTCGCCCAAGGCGCCCTAACCGCTGGACGGAACCTGGAATAACGACCAGTTCATCCTCACCCTGTCGGCCCGGGCGGCGGTCAACGCAGGGCAGCCATCGACGGCCGACCAAACCCTATCGGCGCCTGCTCGGCAGTGGCGCCCGACTGTTGCCATCAATTATCATTGGTCGTTCAAGCGCTGCGTTCGTGTGCTACATTCCCCTGATGGGGCGAAGGGCCCTGGGGCTATCATGCGCCGCCAACTTGCAGATGGGATCGATACGATGCGCTTTGTCACGGTACTGGCCGGCCTTTGTCTTGCGGGAGCGATGTCCTGTGCCGCGCTCGGACAGTCGGCGCCTGCGTCGCAGCAAGGGGCGGCGCCGGATGCGGCGACCCTGAAGGCGGCGCGCGAGGTGGTGGTGCAGATGCAGGGCGATCGCGCCGCAACCCTTGCCTCGATGTCCACCCCCCTCATCGGCATGATGCAGCAAATGGGCATCAAGGAGCCTGACCGGGCCCAGGTGCTCGTCACGGAGGTCATCATCCCTTTTCTGACGGCGCATTACGACGAGCTCCTCGATATCCAGGCCCGTGGCTTCGCGTCCGCACTCGGCAAGGAGGATCTTCAGGCGATCAGTGCGTTCTACGCCTCACCCACCGGCAGGCGGCTGGTGACGGCTCAACCCAAGCTCGTTCAGGCTCAGATGACCGGCATGTCGCAATGGATGGGACAACTGGCGCCCGAGATGCAGGGCAAGCTGGTCGCCGCCGTCAAGGCGCACGGTTGGGGCAACCCGCCCGCCAAGTGAGAGCCCGCGACGGCGCCAACGTGCGTAGAGCGAGCAATGGGACGGACGCCGCCAAGGCTGCCATGTGGAATACATGCTGGACGCGCGCAGGTTACCCGGTCATCGCATGATGGCGGGGACGTCCCATCGCGCCTGCACGCGCTGCTCGCGTCATGGTCGCGGACTGCCATGATCGATCGGCGCGGGCCGACGCGGCACACGGCCCTGATCCGCTGGGATCGCGCCACCGACACGTTCGACACCGGGCAATGGTTCAAGGGCAAGTCCATCCGGATCGCTCGGCACAGGCCTTGTCACTCGTCCAGCGACGCCCATCGTGCTTTGCTTGAACGGTTATGCCCAACTGATCAGTTGACGCCCACCGCCCTTTCACGATGGGCCAGGGATGCACATCGCCTCCAACAAACAGCCCGGCGCTGAGGTGTTTTGGGCGCTGCATCCAAAGATCAGGCTGGCGCCGCGATCTCTCGATCTCAACGCGAGAAAGGCAGGTTACGCGCCCTAGGTCCGCCGAAACCCATCACGTCCAACACTCGATACCAAGTCGTGGAAAAATTGGCGCGCCCGGAACGATTCGAACGTCCGACCCTCAGATTCGTAGTCTGATGCTCTATCCAGCTGAGCTACGGGCGCCTGTCGTGGGCGGAATGGTCGCGATGAACCGAAACCGGCCAATGACCGTGTGGTCGGTCTAGTCAATCTTGAAACGCTTTGCAACCCTGCGCGACGTCACTTGTCAAAGGCGGTTCAAGCCCGCCATCCCCGCTCACGGTCGGCGGCTCATCTCGTTTTGCCGCATCGGCATGGCGTCGATCAGTGGAAAAACCTCCCCGGATCCGAGCGGGCGGTCCGATCGCAGTTTCGCGCCGCCGTCCTTGCCAATCAACACGGTGCGGAAAGACCCGCCCTCGATGCCGAATTGCTGCCGGATGGTTCGGGCCGCGTCACCATCGCCGATCGCCTCGACAAGAACGAGGTCGCGCTCGGTGGCACCCGCCCGCATGGCGATGAACATGCGGCGCTGGGCCAGGATGCCGGGGTCGTCGACGGCCGGAGCCGATGCCAGCAGGATACGATCCCGGCCAAGCCGGGCTGCAAGCGGCGCCGGATCGGCAGGCTGGGCGGCTGCGGCGCCCGCCATGGCGAACAGGCCAGCAAGGGCGGCCCTGGAGGCGAGCGATCCCGTCATATCGGTTCCCGGCTTGATTAATTGAAGCGAGGAGAACGCTCGGCCGAGGTCGAAGTTCAAGGGCCGAGGATGCGGCTTCGGTGTACGGTCTGCTTCATGCCGGTTATAAGCCGGCATGACATCGCCCGACCGACACAGCCCCCCGCCCCCGTCCGACCATTTCGACGGGCAACGCTTCTTCAATCCAGGGATCAACACCGACAAGTCCTTTGCCGAACTCCTTCGATGGCGTCGGACCGGCAAGCCGGCCCCTTGGCCCAAGTGGATCGCAAACGAAAGCTATCCCCCGCCCCCGCTCCGCGTCGCGCCAGGGCAGATCGCCGTGACGTTTATCGGCCAGGCGACGTTCCTGATCAGAACGGCCGAATGCGTGATGCTGACCGACCCGGTGTTTTCCGACCGGGTCAGCCCGCTGTCCTTCGCCGGGCCGAAGCGGGTCCGCGCCCCGGGACTGGCGCTCGACGCCCTGCCGCCGCTCGATCTCATCCTGCTCAGCCACAACCATTATGACCACATGGACATGCCGAGCCTGCGCCGCCTCGCCGCGCGGGCCGGGCGCCCGGTGCCGACCCTCACCGGGCTCGGCAACGCCGCCTATCTCGACCGCAAGGGCGTACCCGGCGCCGTCGAGCGCGATTGGTGGGAAACGTTCGACGCGCCGCCCGGCGTTTCGATCACCTTCGTGCCCGCGCAGCATTGGTCGACCCGCTCCGTCCGCGACCGACGTCGGACATTGTGGGGCGGGTTTTTCATCAGAAGCGGAACCACGACGATCTATTTCGCGGGCGACAGCGGTTACTGCGACTGGTTCAAGACGATCCGCGACCGGTGCGGCGCGCCCGACCTCGCTTTGCTGCCCATCGGGGCCTACGAGCCGCGATGGTTCATGCAAAGCCAGCACATGAACCCTGCCGAGGCCGTCGCCGCCCATCTCGACCTCGGGGCGGGGCGCAGCGTCGGCATGCATTTCGGCACCGTGCAGTTGACCGAGGAGCCCATCGACGAGCCCGTTCGAGCCCTGGCCCGCGCCCGCGCAGCGGCGAAGATCGACGAGGAGGTTTTTCGAACGATCGGCTTCGGCGAAACCGTGATGTTCGATGCCCGGCCAACAAGCGGGTTCCCGGTCGCGGCCGAGCCGGGACCAGGGCCCGGTTAAACCTTTAACAGTTCATTCGCCATAAGCTGACGCCGTGGGCCCGGTTGAGGCGAGGCGAGGCGAGGAATGATCCGCTTGTTGAGGGACGCGCCGGTCAAGGGGAAGCTGGGCTTGGCGTTCGGATCGACGACCCTGCTGTCGGCGGGCGTCGCCGCCACGCTGTTGTGGGAGCGCTCGCGCCTCGACGGCCTGGGTCCGGACGGCGACGTCGCGGCGTTGCGGCAGGGATTCCAGGACGCGGCGTCGGTCGGCCTCGCCGGCGCGCTCCTGGCCACGACCGGCATCGCGGTACTCGGGCTGATTGTCCGCCAAGCGATCGGCGCGCCCATCGCCGTGGTGGCGGACCGGCTGGAAGCCCTCGCGGCCGGGGACCTGGCTTCCCCGGTCACAGTGTCGGGCGATGCGGACTGCGCCGGGCGGATGGCACGCGCCATGGATCGCCTGCGTGGCGACGCGCTGGCCCGCAACGCCGCCGAGGCGGCGAGCGAGGCAAGGCGGCGCGGCGAGGCCGCCGAACGCGCCCGACGGGACGCGGCGCTCGCCGAGGCCGCCAAGCGCCAAACGGCAGCCATCGAGGCGATCGGCGCCGGCCTGAGCCAATTGGCGGCCGGCAACATGACGGCGCGGATCGATCGTCTGCCCGCCGATTACACCGCGCTGCAAACCGACTTCAACGCCGCCATGGGACACCTTCGCGACACGATCCGCGTTGCGGCGGCCACCACCCGGGGCATTCGTGCCGGGACGGGCGAGATCGCGGCCGCCGCCGGGGCGTTGGCGACCCAGGCCGAACGCCAGGCGGTCCGGATCGAGAAAACCGCGGCGGCTCTCGAGGGGATCGCCACGACGGCGACGCGAACGACGGAGGGCGCGACGCGGGCCGGGCGCGTGGCGACGGCCGCCAAGGCCGACGCGGAAGCCTCGAGCGGCGTCGTCCGGCAAACCGCCGCCGCCATGGCGGGTATCGAACGATCGTCGCGGGAGATCGGGCAGATCGTCGGGGCGATCGACGAGATCGCCTTTCAAACCAACCTGCTCGCCTTGAACGCCGGCGTGGAGGCGGCCCGCGCCGGCGACGCCGGCCGGGGCTTCGCCGTCGTAGCGTCCGAGGTACGCAGCCTCGCCCAGCGCTCGGCCGATGCTGCCAAGGACATCAAGCGGCTCATGTCCGACTCGGCCGCTCATGTGGGCCGGGGAGTCGGTCTGGTTGGCGAGGCCGGCCGGGCGCTCGAGCGCATCACCCTCCAGGTGAACGAGATCGACGCCGCCATAGGTGGGATCGCCGCCGATGTCGACAGTCAGGCGACGACGCTGCGGCGGGTCAACGCGGCCGTTCGCACGGTGGAGCGGGACGCAAGGGGCAGTGCCGCCCTGGTTGGGAAAACGGCGTCAGTGAGTCGCGCCTTGTCGGAGGACACCGACGATCTCACGATGCTGATCGCCATGATGGTGAGGGGTGAAGTGTTCGAAACCGAGGCTCAGGGGTTTCCGCCCCCCCCCGCGACGAGGACCGCGATGCCGGATGGCCTCCCCCATCCCCGCAAGATCGCTCCCCGGGGACCTCCGGCGCCCGTCCAGCCGGTTTCGCGCGGCCTCGTTCGATCCGGCACGCGACCCAGGGTGGAGCGGCAAAGCGCGCTGGAGCTTTGACGCCGGCCCGCCACCGAGCGATCTTCCCCTTTCCCAAGGACGATAATTCTGTTATCGGGCGAGCCTTGGTGGATGTCCGCCGGCTGATCACATCAGTCGGCGGCCGTTTCGCCATAAAACTTTGCCTGTCTACGCCGGCCCAAGCGCCGGCCTGCCCCGCGGGGCGGAGGGCCGCTCCCATCGGGGCGGGCCGTCGGCGCCCGACAGGCGCCCCGAAACACAAACCCCGCCGGCGCCGCCCGAAAGGGCATCCCAGGAGAATGAATGTCCGCTGTTGTTTCCAACGCGCGCACCCCGTCGCGCGAAGATTTTGCCGCCCTTCTCGATGAAAGCTACGGCAACAACGACGCGTTCGAAGGAACCGTCGTCAAGGGTATCATCGTCGCCATCGAAAAGGATGTCGCGGTCATCGACATCGGTTTGAAGACCGAAGGTCGCGTCGCCCTCAAGGAATTCACTGGCCCGAACCGCGAAGCCGCCCCCAAGGTCGGCGACGAAGTCGAGGTCTACCTCGAGCGCGTCGAGAACGCGCTCGGCGAGGCCGTGATCTCGCGCGACAAGGCGCGCCGCGAGGAAAGCTGGGTCAAGCTCGAAAAGGCGTTCGAGAAGCAGGAAAAGGTCGAAGGCGTCATCTTCAACCAGGTCAAGGGCGGATTCACGGTCGACCTCGACGGCGCGGTGGCCTTCCTGCCCCGCTCGCAGGTCGATATCCGTCCCGTGCGCGACGTCACCCCGCTGATGAACGTGCCGCAGCCGTTCCAGATCCTGAAGATGGACCGTCGCCGCGGCAACATCGTTGTTTCGCGCCGCACCGTGCTGGAAGAGTCCCGCGCCGAGCAGCGTCACGAGATCGTGGCCAACCTCGAAGAGGGTCAGGTCATCGACGGGACGGTCAAGAACATCACCGACTACGGCGCCTTCGTGGACCTCGGCGGCATCGACGGCCTGCTGCACGTCACCGACATCGCCTGGCGGCGGGTGAACCACCCGACGGAAGTGCTGAACATCGGCCAGACCGTGAAGGTCAAGATCATCAAGATCAACCACGAGACGCACCGCATCTCGCTCGGCATGAAGCAGCTGCTCGACGATCCGTGGCAGGGCATCGAGGCCAAGTACCCGATCGACGCGAAGCTGTCGGGCCGGGTCACCAACATCACCGATTACGGCGCCTTCGTGGAGCTGGAGCCGGGGATCGAGG
>CALMOK010000244.1 GCA_937871825.1 uncultured Alphaproteobacteria bacterium | reverse complement strand
GACGTGGCGGGCGAGCCGGCCTGGATGGCGACGAGGCGACCCTTCGAGGTGATCCGGACCGAAACCCCGCGTGCCGAAGGCGATCCGTTCAACTTCGCCAGAAAAATGAACGGCCTCTGGCGGCAGGCCTCGTCCGACTACCTCGTTTTCATGAACGACGATGTCGTGGCGACGGAGCCTGGCTGGCTCAAAGCCTTGATGACCTTCTGCATGGACGAGACGGTCGGGGCCGTCGGGCCGCGTCTGCTCTACGACGACGGCACCATCCAGCATCTCGGCATCGTCGGCGGGCTGTTCGGCGCCTGCGGCCACGCGTGGCTTGGCCGGTCCTCCAGCCAGAACAGTTACCAGGACTGGATGCTGGTCCACCGTGAATGGTCCATGGTCACGGGGGCGGTCCTGGCGACCCGTCGAGACATGCTCGCGCATGTCAACGGCTTCGACGAGGCGTTCTCGCTCGAGTTCAACGATCTCGACCTTTGCCTGCGCATCCGCATGGCCGGCTACCGTATCGTCTGCACGCCGCACGCGACCCTGACGCATTCGGAAAAGGCATCGCGCGGGGACAGCCTGCCGCCGGGCGAAGAAGTGGCCCGCTTCCTGAGCAGGTGGGGGGCGTGGCTGGAGCGCGACCCGGCCTTTCATCCGCGCATGCGGCGGGATCGGTTCGACCTGCAGCCGGCCATCACGGGTTCGGAATGGTTTTGGTGACGGCGAGGTCAGGGGCGGCCAGCGGCTCGTGAGTCTGAAAGTCAGGGCGTCGAAGGCCGATGCCGAACGGTGTTTCGCAACCGTACCTTGGGCTGCGGCGAACGACGCTCCGGGCTTCCCTAAGCGGCATCGCGACCCGCCATCGAACTGTCCAAACAACCGGGATCGGTCTTACAGGTGAGCGCGATAGAGGGGTGGGCACAGCTCGATGAGCGACGTTGTCGGAAAGTTGGATGCCATTCGGGACCGTGTCGCGACCGGATGGGTCGCTGACCTGTCGTCCTCGACCGAACGGCTCCACATCACGTTCATGATCGACAACAAGCCGGTCGGTGCCACCACCACGGGCGTCTACCGCCCCGAACTGGAGTCGCGGGGCCTGCCGACCGCGTCAGGTTTCAAGTGTCGGCTTGCCATCAATCATCTGCGCGATGCCGGCCGGGTCGTGACCGCGCACGTGACCTCGCACGACGGACGGGTGATTGGATCGCTTCCCATTCCGCCCGACGCCTCGGCACAGACATGGCTGCGACGATCGATATCAGCCAGTTCGGCTGCTCCAGCGAGGCAGCCCTTGGGCGACATCGCGATCATCCTCATGACCGAAGCCGATGATGATCGGAATGTTGTCGCGGGGGCCATGGCGAGCGTGGTTCGCCAGAGCGATCCAGCCTGGACCCTGTTCGTCGTTGGACCCGGTTCCTTGCCCATGGAACGAGCGGACGACCACCGTATCTACCGAGTCCCATGCTCGGCGGATTTCCAGCAATCCCTGAAGTCGGCACTCACACGGGCGCAAGCCGGTCACGCAATCCTGATGCGAGCCTTTGTCAGGTTGGAACCGGACGCCGTCGCGAGCTTCAGGCGGGCCGCGATCGGCGGAGCCGACATCCTCTACGCCGACGAAGCCTTGACCGGAGCATCGCCGGACGACATCGACCGGTTTCACCTCAAGCCGGCGTTCTCGCACGATCGCCATGTCGCCGCTCCCCTGTTCACCAGCATCTTCGGCGTGAACGTGACGACAGCGCTCGACGTGTGGCGTTGCAAGCGCGACGTCCAATGCCGCACCCTGCCCGAATTCGGTCTCCTCCTCCTCGAAGTGTCGGCCAGGGTCGCCCACATCCCATCGGTTCTCAGCAGCCAGCCCCTGGAGGCGGCTAGCCGAATCAATGAGCCGGCCGTCATCGAAAGCCATCTGCGCCGGATCGGCTGGCCGTCGCGCGTCGAGCGCAGCGACAGGCCGGGGCTGGCGTTGATCGCGCCGGAGGATCCCGGCGGCAAGACCCTCATCGTGGTCCTGACAAAGAACCACGGGGCGCTCCTGCGCTCCTGCATCGAATCGGTGCGGCGGACAACGGGGGCGGACGAGGCCGGTTTCGTGATCGTCGATCATGAGTCGGACGATCCGGCGACCCTCGCCTACCTGGACGAGCTGTCGGGAACCGAACATGTGCTGCGCTATGCAGGGCCGTTCAATTTCGCACGCATGAACAATCTGGCGGTGCGGGCGGCACGGCAGGCCGAGCACGCCTTCGTGCTTTTCATGAACAACGACATAGAGGCCATTCGGGGCGGATGGCTCAAAGGCATGCGAGCCCTGGCGGCCCGTCGCGATGTCGGCATCGTGGGGGCGACCCTGCTCTATGGCAACGGCCTGATCCAGCACACGGGCGTGATCATGGGGCTGTATGGCATGGCGGATCACGCCTATAAGCACTTCATCCATCCCGATCCCCACGACATCGATCCGCTGGCCGAGCACAGCATCGCGGTCACGAAGGATTATCTGGCGGTGACCGGCGCGTGCATGATGCTGCGCGCGGACGTTTTCATGAGGGTGGGAGGCTTCGATGAAGCGCTGCCGGTTGACTACAACGACGTCGACCTTTCCTTGCGGGTCGGTTCGCTCGGCCTACGAAATCTGGTGGCGGGTGATTGCATCCTCAACCATCACGAATCGGCCACCCGGAGCGGCAACGCGCATGCGAGCCTTCCCGGGGCAGCGGCACTCCTTCGCCGTCGCTGGGGGCGATTGATCGCCGACGGGGACCCTTTCTACCATCCAAAGATGTCGTTGCACGACGAGCGGGCGTTGACGCGGCTCGAGGGTTGGGACGAGGTTCGCGAACGTCGGCTCTGGCCCGAGATCCTCCCGTTTCGACGGGCACAACCGATGGTCATCGATGCCTCGATCGAGGCGTCGCGTTTGCCCGGCGAAACGGTGTGAGGGGAACGCCGGCTTGAATTCCTCATCAAATGTTAAGTGCGGAACGACATGCTTGCCTCATGAAGCGCCTGCTCGACATACAAACCTGCGGGTCCCTGGCCGTTGTCGGCGCATTCACCGCTTCAGAACTGGCCGCCCGGCTCCTTGACGCTCATCCAGGCTCCCGGCTCGCGTGGTACCTGAACGCGGGGCTGTTTCGCTCGTTCGAACAGGCTCGCGTCGACGCGTTGGCGACAAACCTTCTCTTCGGGCCAGCGTCTTTGCCCATCGCTGTCCTGCTCCTTGTCGCAATCCTGCTGGCCCGGGCGACTCAATTCCGTTTCGCCGTCGCCTTGTTCGCCAACTTAAGCTTCGTCGGCGCCGTCATGCTGTCCTACTCGGCCATCTTCGGATCGGCGAAGCATCAGACTGCTTCCTTGACCGTCGTTGAATTGGCACAGAGCAGCGACCTGCTGCTGGTTTTCACCCTTGTGGTCACGTCGTTCACCGCCTTCGCGGTCAGTCACTGGACGTTTGCGACCGCCATCAGGGCGACTTCGTCGGCCGAGCGCCATCCCGCTTGACGAAGACCATGGCCGGATTGGTGGACCGGCAATTCTGATAGGGAAAGATCAAGATCAGGTGGCAAGCTGCCGCATTCATGCGCAGCGATTTCTTCCAACATGCTTAACATCAGACATTGCCGAGGGCGAGTGCGCCTCTAGTTTCCGCTTTGGGCGCCTTTGAAGGCGCAACCGGAGGGAACGATCGTGACATTCCACCCTTTCCGCTTGAATGGCGGCGTACAATCCGAAGAAGCGGCTTCGCCCAAGCTCAACATGGAGGCGGGGCGCCGCTCCTTTGTTAAGACAGTGGGTTTGAGCATCGCCGGCGCGGCCATCATGGGCACCACTGGCGTTCAGCAGGCCGCCGCCCAGCAAGCCATCAACGACGTTGACATCTTCAACTTCGCCTTGAACCTCGAATATCTCGAAGCCGAGTTCTACACCCGTGCCGCGTTCGGCCAGGGTCTCCGGCCCGGCGACATCGAGGGCACCGGTTCGCTTGGAACCGTGTCCGGAGGGCGTCAGGTCGAATTCTCCGACCCCAACATCCGCAAATACGCCGTCGAGATCGCCAACGACGAACTGGCTCACGTTCGCCTGTTGCGCACCGCGCTCGGCAACAACAAGATCGCACGGCCCTCCATCGATCTTTCCCTCGCTTTCACCTTCGCCGCGCGGGCGGCCGGCCTTGTCGGGCCGAACGACACGTTCGACGCGTTCGGCAGCGACTCCAACTTTCTCCTTGCAGCCTTCCTGTTCGAGGACGTCGGCGTAACGGCCTACAAGGGTGCCGCACCGCTGATCAGCGATCCGGCCAACCTGTCGGGCGCCGCGCGCATCCTCGCCGTTGAAGGCTACCACGCGGGCGCGATCCGCACGCTGCTCTACGCGAACGGCTTTTACCCGCAGACCCAGGCGATCTCGAACGCGCGGGACTCGCTGGACGGCTCGACGGACCTCGACCAGGGCATCGGCGACGCCGTGACGTCGAACATCGTTCCCTCCGACCTGAGCGGACAAGTTTTCGCGCGGACGCCGCAGCAGGTGCTCAACATCGTTTACCTCAACGCCAACAAGCAACCGACGGGCTTCTTCCCGAACGGCACCAACGGAACGATCCGCTGAGCCGCGAAGCGCTTGAACAACCTGGAAGAGGAACAACGTCATGATTTTCAATAAGCTTTCGCAATTCACAGCCGCCGAGCAATCCCCCTCGATCGATATCGAGGGTGGGCGCCGCGCCTTTATTCGCGCCCTCGGCCTTGGCGTGGCCGGATCGGCGGTCTTCGGCGCCGTCCAGGCCACCCCCGCGGCGGCCCAGCAAGCAAGCGGCCCGACCGACACGGACATCGTCAACTTCGCCCTTAACCTCGAATATCTCGGCGCCGAATTCTACCTCCGGGCCTCGGTCGGCCAGGGTTTGACCCAGAACGAGGTGACCGGGACCGGCACTCTCGGGCCCGTGTCGGGCGGTCGCCAAGTTGCGTTCGCGACCAACTATCTGGCGGCGTTCGCCAATGAACTCGCGGTGGACGAGCGGGCTCACGTCAACACGCTTCGGGCAACCCTCGGAACCAACGCGATCGCCCGTCCGGCCATCGACCTTGGCATCGCTTTCACGTTCGCGGCTCGCGGCGCTGGCTTGATCGGCCCCAACGACTTCTTCGACGCCTTTGCTAATGAAAACAACTTCCTGCAAGCCGCCTTCATTTTCGAGGATGTTTGCGTGACGGCGCTGGCAGGGGCGGCCCCGCTCATCAAGGACAAGAACATCCTGGCGACGGCTGCGGGGTTCCTGGGCGTGGAAGCCTATCAGGCCGGGGCCATCCGCACCTTCCTGATCTCACGTGGCTTTTTCGTCCAGGCCGGCAAAATCTCCGATGCCCGGGACGCGCTCGACGGGCCGGGTGATGACGACCAGGGACTTGGCGACGACAGCACGGTCAATATCTCGCCAACGGATATCAACGGCTTGGCCTTCGCGCGCACGCCCCAGCAGGTTCTCAACATCGCTTATCTGAACGGCCAGGGCACGCCGACGGGCTTCTTCCCGAACGGTGTCAATGGAACGATCCGCTAAACTCCTCACTCCTAAAAGCTGACAGGACGACCCGCGACCGGCCTCCGGTTGCGGGTTTTCTTTGTCGTCCAGCCCATAACGCCGTCACGCGCGACGACGTCATGGGCCGGCGCGACGGTTGGATTGCTCACCCGATTGAACCAGCCTGATGTTGTTGGCGATCACGGTGTTGGCCGGGTCCAGGATGGCGGCCCGCCGAAGCTGGGCCAGTGCCCGCCGCCGATCCCCACGGAGGTAATACGAATAGCCGATGTTGTTCATCAGCGCGGGCGTTTCGCCCTGAAGCTTGATCGCCTGGGCGTAGGCGCGGTCCGCGAGATCGAAGCGCTTCAGGTTGTCGTAAGCCGCCGCCAACCCGACCCAAGCCGACCCGTCGTTGCGGTTCTTCTCCACGGCTTCGCGGAAATGCTGCTCGGCCAACCCGCTGTTTCCGGCGGCAATGTCCTGCCGACCAAGCCGGCCGAGTTCGTCGGACGCGAGAATTGGGGCATCAAGGACCGAAGCCGCCACGGCGATGGTGTCGGGGCCGTCCGTTTGACAGCCGGCGACGAGCAGTGCACCGCACAATCCAATCAGCAAAGTCGATCGCGACATCCGGTCCTCTTTTTCAAAATCCGGAAGCCCTCGACCGACGGCGCCCGGACCCGTGTGCCGACGCCCCGATCAGGATCAGGCCGGCACAGTCCTGTTCAATGGATCCGCCCCACCGACGGCGGGTCGCACGCCGCAAGAAAGGATTTGGTCGCTTCGAGGTCGCTCGAACTCACTGTCATGAACAAGCGATAGGACGACAAGCGAGTCAACACGGCAGGCTCGCGACCAAACGAGATCAAGAGGTCTATCCCGCGAGATCTCGAAAGCATGATCCTTCCGATCGTTTGAACGATGTCCGCCGCGGCGGCCCTCTGAGACAACCCCAGCGTCGAGGCCTCCGTCCAGGCGAAACGCGTCACGGCGGCATGATCGGGCCTGGACAGGCTCGCTTCCGTGATCATGAGCAGACCGGCATCGGTCAGGTCCGGTACGTCGGTCATCGGCTTGGGAAAGGTGAGGCGGACACGTCTGTCCGACCCGGAGCAGGACATGAAAAGTCCGACACCCTTTCCCCGCGCCGATTCGGACGTGGCGGGTGCCCTCAGGATGGAGACGTCGGACCCGAACCGCTCGAACACCCAGCCGCCCGCCCCAACTTGGTAGCTTCGGGTAGCCGCCGAGAGCGCCCCGCCGTGGATCACGCTCGCCGCGATGACGACACGGGCCACACCTTTCATATGATCGCGCCGCCTCTCGCCAACCATCGTCGGCTCGCATCGACGTTGGCCGATCCGAAGATCACGCGATCCAAGCCTTTCGTCGAACGCGACCTCACTCGAAATCCCGAAAGGTTCGAAGGGCGGAATCGATCAGTTGCGTTCCAGTCGTCAACGCAGGTGACGAAATCATGACGGCGAACAGTTTCCGAAGAAGATCATTCGCGCATCGCCGGTTCGAGGCATCCAACCATGCCAACAGCGCAACCATGTGCACTTGCGAGATACGATTTTTGCGCTGCGCTACGTGCGGGCGCATTCGAGGTTTCATTTGAAGAAAAATATAATCCTGCCGTTCGGATTTCATGAATAATAAAAGCCGTCGATTTTACTTGCAGCTCGGCTATTTGGCGCTACGTTCCACAAGTCCGATTTGATTTGACGGAGATTGCCTTGACAAAGACAGATTTCACCGAAACCACCCAGGAGAGCCCGCGTCCGCTCGATATCGCAGCAGGTCGTCGCGCTTTCATCCGCAACATCGGCTTTGGCGCTGCGGGCGCGGCCGTGCTGGGTGCCATGGGCACGATGGGCGGCGTTTCGACCGCCTCCGCTCAGGCTGCCACCATCACCGATGCCGACATCTTCAACTTCGCCCTCAACCTCGAATACCTCGAAGCCGAATTCTACCTCCGGGCGTCGGTCGGTCAGGGTCTCGCCACAGCCGAAGTGACCGGAACGGGCTCGCTCGGCGCGGTCAGCGGCGGTCGACAGGTGTCGTTCGCCTCCCAGACGATTGCCAACTACGCGAACGAGATCGCGCGGGATGAGCGGCTTCACGTGAACACCCTGCGTCGGGCGCTCGGCAGCAACGCCGTTGCGCGACCGGCGATCGATCTCAGCCTGGCCTTCACGTTCGCGGCGCGCGCTGCCGGCCTCGCAGGTCCGAACGACACGTTCGACGCCTTCGCCAACGAGACCAACTTCCTGCTCGCGGCCTTCATCTTCGAAGACGTCGGCGTGACGGCCTATCACGGCGCGGCAGCGCTGATTTCGGACAAGGCCAACCTCGCGGGCGCGGCCGGTATCCTGGCCGTTGAAGCCTATCACGCCGGAATCATCCGCACCGTTCTATATGAGCGTGGATTGTTCAGCCAGGCGCAGGCGATCTCCAACGCCCGTGATTCGCTTGATGGGGCGGGCGACCTCGATCAGGGCATCGGCGACGCGACCACGTCGAACCTGGTGCCATTGGACGAGGCTGGTGTCGCCTTCCAACGGACGCCGAGCCAGGTTCTCAACATCGTCTACCTGAACCCCAACGGTACGCCGACGGGCTTCTTCCCCAATGGCCTGAACGGCAACGTTCGGTAACCGAAGCTGATCGTCTCAGTTGCATAAGGGCCCGCCGTTTTGACCGGCGGGCTTTTTTTAATCGCCGGTGACGAGTTGCACCACGTGGCGGAGCTTGCCATCATCTGCGGTGGGACGCACCATGCCGACGAACTCGACAAGCGTTCTGCCAAGGTCAGTTGGTTCGGTCAGAAAGAATTTTCCGACGTAGCGCGACAGGTTCTCGGCAGTCGCGGCGCCCGGGAACGCGCCGCAATCGGAAACCGCCAGGTATAGGATCCGTCGCCTCGCCTCCACCGCGGGCTGCGAACCGGCGTAACAAACCGGTGCTGGATTTTCCCGTCTCAGGCTTAGCGAGCCACTACTGGGGCCGCCGGTCGGCATTGTTGCCACCGAGGCGTCGAGGCCCCGCGTGTCGACCGGGACCGTTTCGGTCTGCCGTGTCAGCCCAAGCTCGGCAAGGTAAAGATCATAGCGCGTTGCTGCGGTTCGCAACCGGTCCTTGAAGTCCGGTCCTTTGTCGGAATGGTTCCAGGCGATATACTCGTCCAGCGCCGTGGCCACGTTGTACCCTGTTCCGCCATTCGGCGTCGAGATTTTCCAATCCCCGCTGCCCTGGTTCCAAAGGCCCGCCGGATTGAAGCCATTGTAGGCGGAGTCGCGCGGCAGGTGAAAGGGCGGGTTGATGTCGCCTCCCTGGGGAAGAGCGTTGCAGCTTTCGAGGTGACGTCCCTGGATGACGTTCGGGGCGGGAGGATAGAGGGCGATATCCGGGGCGACCGGACCGGTTCGGGACACATAGCGATCGAAACGGATGTCGATGGCAGCATCGTAGTCCACAGGACTGATGTTGCGCCTGATCCGAACCCTGTCGGCGTAGCAGAACTGTGGGGCGTTGGTGGCGAGGTTGAGCAAGGCCTCGCGGTCACTGCCGGTGTCGGGGCGGTCGAGCAGGACGATCGATCCGGTCTCGATATTGCCGTCCATGTGCAGCAGAAACTGGGATCCCGGTTGAGCCTGGGCGGCAAAATCCGCAGGGTGAGGGTGGCAAAGCAAGGCAGGCGTGACATCGCAGGCAAAATATTGGGACTCGGCGATGGCCCGCCTCCGCACCGACGTGGCCCGCACGCCAAGCAGTTGAAGAAAGCTCACCGCCAGGGACGTTTCGGCAGTGCTCACCTCCACGTAGGAAGCGCTCGCACCTGCGGCATCGGATAGCGAATAGCCCGCGCGCTGCAGATCGGACAGGTTGGCCGCGAACCGGAAAGCGAGCCTGACGCGTCCCGCCGACGATCCGTTGGTGAGCGCAAGTGCGGCATCCCGGGCCTGAGGGAGAGCGAATTCGGAACGATCGAGCCGGCTCGCGGCCGCGAGAGCGGCCGCATCCGCCACATTGGCCAGTTCCGTGTCGAGTGACATGAACCGCGTTCCGTCCAGGGCCAGCCCGATCAGCCCAAGAAGTGCCGGGATGGCGATGGCCAAGAAGACCAAGACAAACCCCTCCTGGTCGCCGGACAAGCGACGCGAAGCGCGGCCGATCCGCCGCACGATGGTCCATGCCAGGGCTCGGCGTTGCGGTGCCTCGTTCCGAACAGGTTCGCCGGTCACCGGGTCAGCAAGCCTTCGCTCGGCAATTGTGCCGATGCGCGCAGCATCAGCGAGGCTCCCAGAAGGTCGCGCAGGAACAGAGGTTTATACGACATATCCACGAGGCGGACCTGAACGTTGACCGGGACCGGAACGGGGCGGGTGACGTAGCCAAATCCGTTGGTCGTGTAAGTGACCTCGATGTTGCCGGCAGTCAGGTCCGGCATGACGGCCTGCATGGCTTTCAGGATCGGGGTCAGCCGTCTTGCCGAGAAGCCGAAACGACAAGCGTCACCCGTGCATTGGCATCCGCTCGCCGCACCGCATGCCACGCTGAAACGCGGACAAGCACTGGTGCCGTCCGGTGCCGGGGAGCAGGACGTGCCGGGCGGACGGCCATCCCAATAGGTCGTGCTTTCCGCCCGATCCAACCCCGGGCCGATCGCGACGGCGTCGGACAGGATGGCGCGACGAACGCCGAGTTGAACCGCTTTGCTGGCCAGGCTCGAGGTCCAGAAATAGAAGCTGATTTCTAGGATGCCGAAAACGAGCAGAAGCAGGATGGGCAGCACGAGCGCGGCTTCGACGAGCGCCGCCCCGCCCTCGTCGTGGAGCAGGTCACCCGGCAATCCGACGCTCCTGATGTTCTACTTCCAAATTCAGAACCGGACCCAATCCGAACATGCGGAGCAGGTCGACGTTGAGGCGGAGGTCGGCCCTCATCGACACGGTCTCGCTCCCGACGTCGACCTGGGGCGACACCGTGACGCTCGCGCGGGGCAAGCCGGTGTTCTGGACGATCTGGTCGAGCGTGAGGTCCGCGGCGCGTGCGGCATCGGGTGAACAGGTGATCCGGCAGGTCGGGTCGGGAACCCGAGCCAGATAGCGAGCGCCGCCACGAACCGCCTCAACCATGGTTTGCCGGATCAGAAGCGCGCGACCCAATTCGAAAGCGCCGGCCAGCAGGGCGAAAAGGATCGGCAGGGCGATCGCGAATTCGAGGATGGCGGCCCCCTCCGGGCAAGTGAGCACGCCCGAAGCCCCGCACCTCCGGGCCTTTCCACCCCAAGAAGGACAGATCCAGGTGGTCACTACTTGACCACGCTCATGATCTTGAGGACCGCCGGCGCCAGAACGGTGATCAGCACGACGGGAAAGATGAACAGCCCGAGCGGTATCGTCAGCTTGGGCGGCAAGGCGGAGGCCTTCTCCTCCGCGCTCGACATGCGCTTCTCGCGCATCTCGTCCGAAAACGTCGTGAGCGCCTGCGCGACGTCGGTTCCAAGTTCGATGGTTTGCTGGAGCAGCGCCGCGAAGGACCGGGCCTCCCTCAGGCCCAGCCGGTCGGCCAAGGCCTTCAGCGCTTCGGTCGTGCTTTTCCCCGCTCTCATCTCGCCGGCCATCAGGTCCAGGTTGGTCCGGAACTCGAGATCGGATTCGTCGAGTTCGCGCCCCGCGCGGTCGAGAGCGGCTTCCAGACTGAGACCGGCATTGATGCAGACCACCAGCATGTCGAGGTAGTCCGGGAACGTCAGGCGGTAGCCTTGTTCCAGGAAACGCTGACGTCGGCTGAGGTAGGCCTGCGGGAGATAATAGGCGACCATGAGCAGGACGGCCGCCAACGCGAAACGCTCGGTCAGCCCCCATGTCCCGAACGCGAGCGGCAGAACCAGGACACCGACGATGGGAAGGACGACCAGCAGCAGGACACGGACCGCCGCATAGGTCGGCACGGCCGATGGGGCAAAGAAGCCGGCCTGGGCCAGTTCGGCCCGCAGCCGACGCTGGGCGTTGAGGTCGAGGCCAAGTCGGGCCGGGTCCAGCGTGATCCAGGGCTGCCCGGCAGCCGAGGGGTCGAATTCACCGTCAACGGGGATCGCCGACAAGGCAGCGAGGCGACGGCGGACGCGTTCACGTCGCGCCAACATCTGCCCACCGGCGAGAACCAGAAGGGTCACGCCGAAAAAGACCAGCAGGCTGATGAGGAGCAGCGAAGTGCTTACGCTCGGCAACGGTCACACCTTGAAGTTCACCAAGCGGTAGATGAAATAATTGCCGATCAGCAGCAAGCCGACGCTGACCGCCACGACGGATGTCGCCGATGAACTCGTCCAGAAGTCGGCGTAGTAGGATGCACTCACCAGATTGATGGCGGCAAAAAGGGCGATAGGGAGGATGCTAAGCGCATAGCCGCTAAAACGGCCCTCCGCCGACAAGGCACGCACCCGTCGGGACAACCTGAACCTGTCCCGCAGCATCCGCGAAAGTCGGGAAAGGATCTCGCCGAGGTTGCCGCCGGTCTGATGAGCGATCGCCGTGGAGGCGACGAAAAACCGGAGTTCGGGGTAGCCGACACGCTGGTAGAGGTTGTCGAGCGCTTCGCTGAGGCTTCGGCCGTAGTTCACTTCGTCAACCACGAGCGCGAACTCCACACCCGCCGGTTCCGGCATCTCGCGGGCCACGAGGTTGAGCGACACCGCGAGTGGATGCCCTGCCCGCAGGCTTCGCACGATGACGTCGATCACCTCGGGGAGTTGCTCGCCGAAGCGGGACATGCGGCGCGCCCGCTTGATCCTCAACCACATCCCGACCGCCGCGAAGGCCACGGCGAGCCCGATGCCGAACCGGATCGACGCGATGCCGGGCCAAGGCAGGACGAGCATGCAGACGAACGCGAGCCCAAAGCCGATGATCGCCAGCGATGAAAGCGAGAGCGTGGTTCCGGATTGCAGGATCAGCCGCGAAACGTGAAGCGCGACCGCCGAGTTCCCGAGCCAGGACGATTGCCGCCGCAGGGCGGTCGCAGTTTCGGTCGGTGCCGCGGGATCGAGCGAGGCGAAACGGCTGCGTTTTTCCCGGCGGCTTCGCGACGCGATGCCAAATCCTCGCTGCAACTGCTGCGCCGCCACCGCGACCAGAATGAAAACGAGGGTGTAGACCACCCAGGGTTCGCTCATCTGACCTCCTAGAGGGTCGCGCGCGGATCAAAGGCCTGCGATGGAAGTTCGATGCCGTGCGCCTTCAAATCGGCGAGAAACCTGGGCCGTACGCCAGCTGCTCGGAAATGCCCGACGATCTGGTTGGCTTCGTCGACGCCTTCCCGCACGAAATGGTAGATTTCCTGCATCTGGATCACGTCGCCCTCCATGCCGGTGACTTCGGCGATGCTGGTCACCCGACGCTTGCCATCCGTCATGCGCTGCAATTGCAGGATGACCTGGATGCCGGACGCGATCTGGCTGCGGATCGAAGCCACCGACATCGATGCCGCGCTCATCCCGATCATCTGCTCGATGCGGCTCAAGGCGTCTCGCGGCGTGTTGGCGTGAACGGTCGTCATCGAGCCTTCATGCCCGGTGTTCATGGCCTGCAGCATGTCAAAGGCTTCCTCGCCCCGGCACTCCCCCAGGATGATCCGGTCGGGCCGCATCCGCAACGCGTTCTTCAGCAATTCCCTTTGCCGGATCTCGCCCCGCCCTTCCACGCTTGGCGGGCGCGTTTCCAACCGAGCCACGTGCGGCTGCTGCAATTGAAGTTCGGCCGCATCCTCGATCGTGATGAGGCGCTCGCGCGGCGAGATAT
>CALMOK010000243.1:3955-10528 GCA_937871825.1 uncultured Alphaproteobacteria bacterium | reverse complement strand
GGGAATCGAACCCTCGTATGCAGCTTGGGAAGCTGCCGTTCTACCATTGAACTACGCCCGCAATCCCCGGCGACAAGTGACGATAGCGTTTTTGCGAACCGGAGGGAACGGGCCGTTTCGATATTTTTAGCTGCGCCTGAGCGTCACGCGTCTTTGTTGGGCCGCACCGGAAGACTCTGCCTGGCAAGCGGTGTGTCCAGCATGTCGGTGACGTCAACGGCGAGTCGCCGCCGCCAGTTCGGCCGTTCGGTGTCGGTTCCCGGCAGGTTGACCGCGACCGTCTCGCCGACGAGATCCTCGGCCTGCGCCATGACCAGCATGGCGGGTGTCGCGGCCACGAAGCCGTGGATGCCGGCCGCCAGTTCGACGCCGGTTTCCCCCTGCTCGGCGAGGCCCGGCCGACCAATGGCCTCGGCGAGCTTGACTCGTTCGAGCGCCCGTTCGGCTTCGGCACGGTCGGCTTCTTCCGGCGTGAAGGAGCCGAGCGATCGTCGTTCCTCGATTTCCCGACCGGTCCACCACCCCGCCAACGTCGGCAGGTCGTGGGTCGACACGCAGGCAACCGATTTTTCGGGATAGTCCGCCGCCGGGATGAAGCCGAGGCCGGCTTTCTCGCGCTCAAAGAAGACCACGCGGTAGCTCAGGATGTCGGCCGCCGCCAAACGTTCCCTGAACCCCGGCGCCACAGTGCCGAGGTCCTCCCCGATGACCAGGCATTGGGCGCGGTGGCTTTCGAGCGACAGTTCGGCAAGCATTTCCTCCATCGGGTAATGCACGTAGGCCCCCATGGCCCCGGGTGCCCCGTCGGGGATCCAGAAAAGCCGCGACAAGCCCATCGCGTGGTCGATCCGCAAGGCGCCGGCATGCCGCATGTTGGCGCGCGCCAGTTGGGCGAACGTGTCGAGCCAAGCCCGGCCGGGCACGGCGGGGTTCGGGGGCGGCAAGGCCCAGACCTGGCCGTTGGCCGAAAAGGCGTCCGGCGGCGCTCCCACCGAAACGCCGCTGACATAGACACCCTGGTTGGCCCAGGATTCGGCGCCATCGATCGCGGTGCCGACCGCGAGGTCACGGTAGAATCCGAAGTTCAAGCCAGCACCGCGCCCGGCCGAGGCGGCGGCGGCGAACTGCCGGTCGGCCAGCCATTGCAGGTAGACCTGGAACAGGTAGCCGTCCGGATTGGCGGCGGCATAGGCTTCCACGCCATGCTGGCTCGGGCGCCGCATGTCCTCCGGCCAATCCCACCACGCCGAACTTCGGCGCTCGACCGCCATCGCCGAATAGGCGGCGAAATTCGCCAAGTTGGCGCCCCCTTCGGCGACAAAGGCCTGGAAATCGCGGATTTCAGGGTCGGCGGCAGAGGACGTTCGCCGCTTGTCGAACGCCGCGAAAGCCTCGGCGAGCACCGCCTTTTTCAAAGTCCAGACACCGGGATAGGCCACAGTCCTGCTGGCCCGAAGCGCCGCCAACTCGCCCGCGCGGGCGTCGAGCAGCCGCCGCGCCGCCGGTGCACCCTCCAGCACCCCTGGCGACATGACGTCGATGTAGAGCGGATCAAGGAAGCGGCGGTCCGACGGATGGTAGGGGCTCGCCCTGTCGCGGTTTTCAGGAAACAAGGCATGCAGCGGGTTGAGGCCGACCATTTCGGCCCCTTGTCGCCCGGCGCTCTCGGCCAACCGCGCCAAGGTAGAGAAATCGCCTATGCCCTGGTCGCCGGCGCTGCGCAGCGTGTAAAGGTGCGACGCGATCCCGAACGCCTTGTGGCCGGCGAGCATCGCCGGCGGCAGGTAGCATTGAGCCGGTGCCACCGTCAGCGCGCACACCACGTCGGGATCGGTGTCAAGCCAGAGCCGATGCCGCCCGGTCGGCTGGACCGGCAAGGTCATGTGATAGGCCGGAGCCGGACGTCCGTCGGCGGCGACAGAGGCGAGGCGAGGCGCGTTGTCGATGTCCAGCCACAGACGTTCCGTCGAGCCATCCTGGCGGGCGATCGTGAGGCCGACACGCCCGCCCGAACGCCGCCGGGCCGCGACGCGAAGCACTGGTGCTTCGCCCGCCCAGGCCACGGCGCTGGCGGGCAGGAGCCGATGGTCGCGCGCTTGCGTCAACCGATCGAGGCTGTCGCGCAACTCACCCGTGGAGCCGACGGGCAGCCCCATGCTGGTCAGCAGGATTGTTTTCGTTTCAGCCGTCACCGCATGGGTGACGCCATTCATCTCCGACCAGTTCGGCGCGATGCCGGCGGCCTGTGCCAGCCGGTCGAGAAGTTCGGGGGCGACGATGCCGCGTGATCCGGCGCCACCGCCGGATCCGGCTTCCTCCACGACGGCGAGAACCGAACGGGCCGCGACCTCGATGGTGGCGCCGCCCTCGAACGGTGGGCGGTCACGCACTTCCACCGTCGCCGAGTCGACCATGAGACGCCAACGGCGGTTTTGCGACGTTTCGGGCAGCACGACGCGCACGGGTTCGAAGCCACCATTGTGCATGACCGTGACGCGGTTGGGCGTCCCATCGACGGCCGTGGCGCTGAGCACCGCCACCAGCGTGCGCGAGGACGGGTGTTCCCAATCGGACACGTCCGGCGGATGACCGTCCGAGCGCCGCCACTCGATGTCGGGATGACGCTCACCGTCGGGATAGGTGCCCGTCAGGAAATGGTCGGCCGTTATCGCCGGGTTGGCGAGGCGAACGGCGATCAGGTCACGGATGAAATCACTCAACTCGTCGGGGGCGGACCAATGGGTCCAGGCGGGCTCGTTGTCGAGCGCGTAGGCGTTGTTGTTGCCGCCTTGGGTCAAGCCGCGTTCGGTGCTCGGCCCCAGCATGGGCGTGCCGCGCGACAAAAGGAGGGTCGCCAGCAGGGCGCGCCGATCCCGCAACCGGGTCGCCTTGATGGCCGGATCGTCCGTCGGCCCTTCGACGCCCGAATTCCACGACCAATTCTCGTTCCGGCCGTCGCGGTTGCCTTCGCCGTTGGCCTCGTTGTGCTTGTCGACGTAGGACACGAGGTCGGCGAGGGTGAAGCCGTCGTGGGCGGTCACGAAGTTGATGCCGCGCGAGGGGCGGCGCTTGGACCCGAACAGGTCGGCCGAACCGGTGACCCGCGAGGCGAGTTCGGCGGGCGAACCGTCGCCGCGCCAGAACCGTCGCACGGCGTCGCGGTACCGGTCGTTCCACTCGCCCCAGGGCGCTGAGAAATTGCCGACCTGATAGCCGCCCGGCCCCATGTCCCAGGGTTCGGCGATCAGCCGGCACGTCCGCAGGAGCGGGTCCTGCTCGATGGCGGCCAACAGCGGGCCTTCGCGCTCGAAGCCGCTCAGCCGACGGCCAAGCGTCGAGGCAAGGTCGAAGCGGAATCCGTTGATGCCGCCGAGTTGCACCCAATTGCGCAAGGCGTCGAGCACGAGGCGGATCACCGGCGCGCGGTCGGCCGCCAGAATGTTGCCGCAGGCGGAATCGTTGATGTAAAGCGCGGCGTCATCCGGCCGCAGGCGGTAATAGGAGGCGTTGTCGAGGCCGCGCAGCGACAGGGTCGGCCCGAACTCGTCGCTTTCGCCGGTGTGATTGTAGACGACATCGAGCAGCACCTCGATGCCGGCCGCGTTGAGGGCCGCCGTCGCGGCGCGCACCTCCGCCCAGCCGCCGGGCGCGAGACGCGGGTCGGGAACCGAAAAGGCGACCGGGTTATAGCCCCAGTAATTCGTCAGATTCAGCTGCGGCAGGTGGCGCTCGTCGATCCAGGCCGCCGCCGGCATCAGTTGCACCGCCGTGATGCCGAGCTTGACGAGATGGTCGATGCCGGCAGGGGTCGACATGCCCGCGAAGGTGCCGCGCAAGGCTTCCGGAACGCCCGGATGGCGGCTGGTGTACCCCCGCACATGAAGTTCGCTGATGACGGTTCGTTCCCAATCGGGCGCTTTCGTCCAGCGCTCCGCAGAAACCGGCGCGGTGACGACGCACTTGGGCATCGCGAAGGCGCTGTCGGCGTCATCCCTGCGCTCGCTCCCCTCGGCGAAGCCGAACATGGCACGGTCGAGCCGGAAGGAGCGGTCGGTCGCCAGAGCGTGGGGGTCGATCAGCAGCTTGGCGGGATTGAAACGGTGACCGGCCCGCGGCTCATAAGGGCCGCTGGCGCGCAGTCCGTAGCGCGCGCCCTCGGCCAAGCCCGACACGTGGGCGTGAAACACGTCGCCGGTCCGCTCCCCAAGACGGACCCGCTCGACCTCACGATCGCCGCTTCCGTCAAAAAGGCATAGGTCGATCGCGGTGGCGTGGGCGGAAAAAACCGCGACGTTGATGCCACCACCCTGGAGTGTCACGCCCAAGGGTTCGGGCGATCCGGCTGAAACCCGGCGCTGCCCCGATATCACGTGATGACCGACGGCTCTCTGCGGCCCGTGTGCTTCTCGATGTCGGCAAGGGATCGGGAAAGGTCAATCAACGCCGTCAGGGCCTCGCCGGTGTCACGATCAAGGCGCTCCGGCCCCGGTTCAAACGTTTCGATATAGACCCGCAACGTCGCTCCCGCGGTTCCGGTTCCCGACAGGCGATAGACGATCCGCGAGCCGTCGGTGAACATGACCCGGAGCCCCTGATGGGCCGAATCCGACCCGTCGATGGGATCGTGGTAGGCGAAATCGTCCGCCTCGGCGACGGTGAGCGTGCCGAATTGCCGCCCCGGAAGGCCGGGCAGCTTGTCGCGCAGCAACGTCACGAGCGTGTTGGCACCTTCGGCCGGCACTTCCTCGTAATCGTGCCGCGCGTAATAGTTGCGGCCGTAGGTGGCCCAATGGTCGCGCATGATGTCCACGACGCTTTGCCGGCGCGCCGCCAGGATGTTTAGCCAAAGCAGCACGGCCCAAAGCCCGTCCTTCTCTCGGACGTGATTGGAGCCCGTGCCGGCGCTTTCCTCCCCGCAGATGGTCGCCTTCCCGGCGTCCAGCAGGTTGCCGAAGAACTTCCAGCCGGTCGGCGTTTCATAGCAGCCGATGCCGCGCTTCTCGGCCACCCGGTCGGCGGCGCGGCTGGTCGGCATGGAGCGCGCGATCCCAACGATGCCGGACGCGTAGCCGGGCGCCAGATGGGCATTGGCGGCCAGCACCGCCAGGCTGTCCGACGGCGTCACGAACATGCCGCGCCCAATGATGAGGTTGCGATCGCCGTCGCCGTCGGAGGCGGCGCAAAAGTCGGGCGCGTCGGCCGACATGGCGAGGTCGTAGATCACCTTGGCGTGGACGAGGTTGGGGTCGGGGTGATGACCGCCGAAATCCGGCAGGGGCGTACCGTTGATCACCGTTCCGGCGCCCGCCCCCAGCACCTCTTCCAGGATCTTGGTGGCATAAGGGCCGGTCACGGCCGACATGGCGTCGAACGTCATGCGGAAGCCGCCCGCGAACATGGCGCGGATCGCCCCGAAATCGAACAGCGTTTCCATGAGGGCTAGATAATCGGTCACCGGGTCGACGATCTCGAGCCGCATGCTCCCGACGTGCAGCGTGCCGAGCCGGTCGAGGTCGACGTCCGGACCAAGGACGGTCTTGTATTCCGTGATGGTCTTGGTGCGGGCGAACACCGCGTCGGTGATCTTTTCCGGCGCCGGGCCGCCGTTACCGGCATTGTATTTGATGCCGAAGTCGCCGTCCGGCCCGCCGGGGTTGTGGCTCGCCGACAGGATGATGCCGCCGAAGGCCTTCCGTTGCCGGATCAGGTTCGAGGCGGCCGGCGTCGACAGGATGCCCCCCTGCCCGACGATCACCTGGCCGAACCCGTTGGCGGCCGCCAGCCTGATGACGATCTGGATGGCTTCACGGTTGAAGTAGCGGCCGTCGCCACCCACCACGAGGGCCTGCCCCTCGAACCCGCTGAGGCTGTCGAACACCGATTGCACGAAGTTCTCGACATAGCGGGGCTGCTGGAAAACCGGCACCTTCTTGCGCAGCCCCGATGTTCCGGGCTTCTGGTCGGCGAAGGGCGTGGTTGCGACCGTTTTGATCATGCGACGATTCCCGCGTGCGATTGAGCCTTGGCCGCGCCGGGCGCGACGGTCCGGTAGAGTTCGGCGGTGCGACGCGCCGGCCTTCGCCAGGACACGTCCGTGGCGAGCCCGGCCGCCAGCATGCGGGCCCAGCCATCCGGGTCCCGGTATAGGTCGGCGGTGCGCCGCAAGGCGGTCGCGAGCCCGTCCGCCGTCACGGGGCTGAACTGGATGCCGGTTGCGGCGCCGCTGGCGAGCGCCATCTCGTTGGCATCCACAACCGTGTCGGCCAAGCCACCCACCCGCGCCACCACCGGAACCGCCCCGTAGCGGAGGGCGCAAAGCTGGGTCAGGCCGCAAGGCTCGAAGCGGGAGGGCACCAGGATGGCGTCGCTGCCGCCCTGGATCAGGTGGGCGACGGATTCGTCGTAGCCGATCCGGCAGGCGATCCGATCGGGGTGGCGGGCCGCCGCGGCCGTGAACGCCTCCTCCATCCAGCGGTCGCCGGAGCCGAGCAGGACGAGTTGGGCGCCGAGGTCCAGAAGCACCGGCAGGCAGGCCAGGAGAAGGTCGAGCCCTTTCTGCCCCGACAAGCGGCT
>CALMOK010000243.1:0-3945 GCA_937871825.1 uncultured Alphaproteobacteria bacterium | reverse complement strand
CCGAACAGCAGGGCTCCCTCGTCGTCCGCCAAGCCGAACTTGGCCTGCAGGGCCGCCTTGTTGGCAACCCGCGCCCCGAGGTCGGATGCCGAGAAGGGGGCGGCCAGCAGTTTGTCGGTGGCCGGGTTCCAAACCTCCTCGTCGATGCCGTTCCGGATGCCGGTCAGCACGTTCGCCCGGCTCCGCAGCAGGGCATCGAACCCCATGCCATTCTCGGGCGTGAGGATTTCGGCCGAATAGGTCGGCGACACCGTGGTGATGCGGTCCGCGTAAACGAGGCCCGCCTTTAGGAAGCTGATGGTGTCGTGGTATTCGAGGCCGTCCACCGTGAAGGCCGACCAGGGCAGGCCCAATTCGGGCAGCAGGCGGGACGGGAACTGGCCCGGGAAGGCCATGTTGTGGATGGTGAAGATCGTTCCGGGCACGCGACCGGTGCCGTGACGGAGGTAGGCGGCGGCGAGGCCCGCCTGCCAATCGTGCAGGTGCAGCACGTCGGGCGCGTAGCCCGTCACGGCCCCGCCGCCGAGGTCGGCCGCGACCCGCCCGAGCGCGGCGAACCGCAACGCGTTGTCGGGCCAGTCGGTCCCATTCGAGGCGACGTAGGGATTGCCTTCCCGGTTGAAGAGGTGGGGCGCGTCGATTGCCAGCACGTCGAGGCCGGCAGCCC
This sequence comes from uncultured Alphaproteobacteria bacterium, assembly GCA_937871825.1. Lineage (GTDB taxonomy): Bacteria > Pseudomonadota > Alphaproteobacteria > Rhizobiales > Beijerinckiaceae > Lichenihabitans. The sequence continues at coordinate 3,278 of CALMOK010000243.1, read as the reverse complement.
GCGCGGCGATCACCCGCGCGGGTCCGCCGAACAGGGCCGGATAGCGATGCACGACCTCGGCGGCCTCCATGGCGCGCAGCACGGCCGGATAGCCCGGCACCAGCGAGCGCACCGCGACGCCTTCGGGCGCGAGGGCTCCCGGAAGCGCGCCGGTGACGTCGGCGAGCCCACCCGTCTTGACGAGCGGGAACAGTTCGGAGGCGACCGAGAGGACCTTCAGGTTGGGCAAAGGCCGCTCACAGGTTGAGGTTGTCGATCATGGATTGGGTGACGAGGCAGATGCCCCGATCGGTGCGTCGGAACCGCTGCCCGTCGAGTTCCGGGTCCTCGCCGATCACCAGGCCCTCGGGAATGTGAACGCCCCGGTCGATCACCACGTTGCTGAGCCGCGCCGACCGCCCCACCTGCACGTAGGGCATCACAACCGCGTTCTCGACGTTGGCGTAGGAGTTCAGCCGCACGCCGGTGAACAGCAGCGAGCGCCGAAGAAAGGCCCCCGACACCACGCAGCCGCCGGAAACCAGGGAGGTGATGGCATGGCCGCGCCGCCCGTCGGCGTCGTGCACGAACTTGGCCGGCGGGGTGATCTCGCCATAGGTCCAGATCGGCCAGTCCTTGTCGAACAGGTCGAGGTCCGGGACGATGTCGGTCAGGTCGATATTGGCTTCCCAATAGGCGTCCACGGTGCCGACATCGCGCCAATAAGCGATCGACTCGTTGGTGGATTTGACGCAGGAGTCTGAGAAATGGTGGGCGACCGCCTTGCCGTGCTTGACCAGGTAGGGAACGATGTCCTTGCCGAAATCGTGGGCCGAGGCCGGGTCCGCCGCGTCGCGCCGTAGCTCGTCGAACAGCAGCTTGGTGTCGAACACGTAGATGCCCATGCTGGCCAGCGCGATGTCGGGCTTGCCGGGCATGGCCGGCGGGTCCTTGGGCTTTTCCAGGAACGACAGGATGCGGTCGTTCTCATCGATATGCATGACGCCGAAACCGACCGCTTCCATGCGGGGCACCTCGAGGCACCCCACCGTCACGTCGGCGCCCGAGTCGACGTGCTGCTGCAGCATTTTCTCGTAGTCCATCTTGTAGATGTGGTCGCCCGCCAGCAGCACGATGAACTTCGGATCGTAACTCTCGATGATGTCGATGTTCTGGTACACCGCGTCGGCGGTTCCCAGATACCACATGTCCTCGGACACCCGCTGGCTCGCCGGCAGGATGTCGAAGCTCTCGTTTCGCTCGGGACGGAAGAAGTTCCAGCCGCGCTGGAGGTGGCGGATCAGGCTGTGGGCCTTGTATTGGGTGGCGACCGCGATGCGCCGGATGCCTGAGTTCAAGGCGTTCGACAGGGCGAAATCGATGATGCGGGACTTGCCGCCGAAATAAACGGCGGGCTTGGCGCGGAAATCCGTCATCTCCATGAGGCGGCTGCCACGCCCGCCGGCCAGCACATAGGCCATCGCGTGACGCGACAGCGGCCCCTGGATCGTCGACTTGGCAATCATGATCGTCCTCCCCATCCGTCTTCAGCGGAATTCATCTCAACGCGACGTGACCCGAAAGAGTGTGGGTCACCCGGACATAAATTCAAAGTACAGGGTCGCCAAAGGCGGCAGGAAAATCTCAGCCGAGGCGGGAAAACCGTGCAAAGGCGACATCGAGGCCTCGACGCCGCCGAGGTTGCCGCCTCCCGAGCCCGCGTAAAGGCTCGCATCCGTGTTCATGACCTCCCGCCACCGCCCGGGAAGCGGCAGGCCGATCCGGTAGTGGCTTCGCGGGACGGGGGTGAAATTGGAGACGACCGCGACTGGCGGGTCGTCCGGCCCGCCGGTCCGCAACCAGGCCAGCACGGATTGATGGCGGTCGTCGGCGACGATCCAGCGAAACCCTTCCGGCTCGCAATCGCGGGCGTGCAGCGCCGGGCTGTCGCGGTACACCCGGTTGAGGTCGCCGACGAGCTTTCGCAGGCCGGAATGGTTCGGGTGTTGCAGGAGGTGCCAATCGAGGCTTCGCGCTTCGCTCCATTCGGCGATCTGGCCGAACTCCTGGCCCATGAACAGCAGCTTCTTGCCCGGGTGCGCCCACATGAAGCCGTAATAGGCCCGGGCGTTGGCGAAGCGCTGCCACTCGTCCCCGGGCATCTTGCCGAGGATCGACTTCTTGCCGTGCACCACCTCGTCGTGGGACAGCGGCAGGATGAAATTCTCCGAAAAACCGTACAGGAGGCCGAAGGTCAGCCAGTCGTGATGCCATTGGCGGTGCACCGGGTCGGTCGCCATATAGTCGAGCGTGTCATGCATCCAGCCCATGTTCCACTTGAACCCGAACCCGAGCCCGCCGGCATCGGTCGGGGCCGAGACGCCGGGCCAGGCGGTGGATTCTTCGGCGATCGTCATGGCCCCCGGGTGCAACGCGTAGGCCAGCTCGTTCACCTGCCGGAGAAAGGCGACCGCTTCACGGTTATCATTGCTGCCGTCCCAGTTGGGGATCCACTCGCCGTCCTTGCGGGAATAATCGAGGTAAAGCATCGACGCGACGGCATCGACGCGCAGACCGTCGATGTGGAACCGCCCCAGCCAGAAGACCGCGTTGGCGGCCAGCATGCCGACCACCTCACGGCGACCGAAGTCGTAGATGGCGGTGTTCCAATCGGGATGGAAACCGCGCCGGGGGTCGGCATGCTCGTACAGCGCCGTGCCGTCGAACAGCGCGAGCCCGTGGGCGTCCACGGGAAAATGCGCTGGCACCCAATCGAGGATGATGCCGAGCCCCGCCGCGTGGGCGCGATCGACAAGCCGCGCGAAGCCCGCCGGGTCGCCGAAGCGGCTGGTCGGGGCGAACAGGCCGATGGGCTGGTAGCCCCATGACGGGTCGTAGGGGAATTCCGACACCGGCATGAATTCGAGGTGGGTGAAGTTCATCGCCACCACGTAGGGGACGAGTTCGTCCGCCAGTTCGTCATAGGTCAGGAAGCGGTCACCCTCCCCGCGCCGCCAGGAGCCGAGATGGACCTCGTAGATCGCCATGGGGGCGCGGCGCTTGTCCACCGCGTGGCGGCGGGCCATGTAGGCGTCGTCCGTCCAGGCGAAGGGCTTGTTCGACGCCACGATCGAGCCGGTGGCGGGCCGCAATTCGCCTCGCAGCGCCACGGGGTCGGCCTTCAAGGGGAGCAGGTGCCCTCCCCGGCCGATGACCTCGTACTTATACAGCGCGCCAGCCCCCACGTCAGGCGCGAAGATCTCCCACACGCCGCTTTCGACCCGCTTGCGCATCTGGTG
>CALMOK010000242.1 GCA_937871825.1 uncultured Alphaproteobacteria bacterium | reverse complement strand
GCCAACTACTTCGCCGCAGCCGGCTACGATGCAACGTGATCGGAATCCGCTCTAGAGCGGACGTTCACCGAATGCGCCGGAGCTCGCTTGACGTCTGTTCGTGGTGGCAGCGCGATCATGCAACTCGAGGCCAGACCTAGCCGCTGAGTGCCTAAAAGGCAGTGAGGGACTTGGGGCACGTCTCCTTAATCCAGGCAGCCGTTCACACCATCGAAAGAGCTTTCTGGCCAGATTGCCGCAGTCAAAATGCCGATCCGGAGACAGGCTGACGATGGCGAAAACGGCAGACGTCCTCAAAACCCAGAACGTTCGTCGTTTCGGGCGCGGTGCGCGGCCGATTCTGTTTGCCCATGGGCTGGGCTGCGATCAGGGCATGTGGAATGCAGTGACGCCCGCCTTCGAGGACGACCATGAGATCATCCTGTTCGACCACATCGGCGCCGGCGCATCGGATTTCACGGCCTTTGACCGGGTTCGCCATTCGGGATTGGACGGGTACGCGGCGGACGTGATCGCCATCTGCGATGCCCTCCAATTGAGGGACGTCGCCTTTGTCGGGCACTCCGTCAGCGCCATGATCGGCGTACTCGCTGCGGTGCGAAGGCCCGAAATGTTTTCGCGCTTGGTACTGATCGGCCCCTCGCCGTGCTACCTCAACGATGGCGAGTATCGTGGCGGCTTTGATGCGGCGACGCTGAACGAGCTGCTCGACTTCATGGACAGCAACTACCTCGGCTGGTCGAGCGCCATGGCGCCGGTCATCATGGGTAATCCGGATCGGCCGGAACTCGGAGAAGGTCTGAAAGAGAGCTTCTGTCGCGCCGATCCCGAGATCGCCAAGCACTTCGCGCGCCTTACCTTTTTCTCGGACAACCGCGCCGACCTCGCCAAACTGAAAACGCCCGCGCTGATCATGCAATGCGCGTTGGATGTGATCGCGCCCGAGTTCGTCGGGACGTACATGCATCGCCACCTTAACGATAGCCAACTGGTGCGACTGGCCGCATCCGGACATTGCCCGCACGTCAGCCATCCCTTGGAGGTGATCTCCGTATTGAGGAACTTTTTGACATCTTCGTCTTCATATCACCACACCGCCGCGGCTTGAGTGATGGCTCGGGACGTCCTCGACGCGCGCCTTCTCGAGCAGGCGCCTTGCGGCCTCTTCCTCACGGACGGCCAAGGGCTTATCTGCGCGATCAACGAGACAATGCTTGCTTGGCTCGAGAAGCCGCGGTCTGAAGTGATCGGCAAAGTCCGGTTCCGGGAAATCCTCGGCGTCGCCGGGCAGATCTACGCGGACACACATCTTATTCCGATGCTGCAGCTGAACCATGGCTTTCAGGAGATCGCCATGACGTTGCGCAGTGTAAGCGGTAAAGAACGACTTGTCCTCATCACCGCGAGCGCGCGCGGAATCGACGCGCCGGCAGCGGCCGCCTTCGTCGTCTTCAGCGCTGAACACCGCCGTTTGTACGAACGCGAACTCGCGGCGATGCGGACGGCCGCTCAGACGCGGATCAGCTGGCTTCGACAGGTGGAAACGATGGCCGGTGTCGGGGCGTGGTCCCTGGACCTGGAAACCAGGCAGGCCACGTGGTCCGACCAGGTTTTCGCCTTGCACGACCTGCCGGTTGGACGTGCACCCGACCTTGATGGCGTGCTGTCATTTTATCCCGGCCCGTCACGGGACATCATGGCAACGAGCATTCAAAGGACAATCGACACCGGCGAGCCGTTCCTGATCGAGACGGAGATGGTTACCGCGCTTCAGCGACGGCGTTACATCCGCGCGATGGGCGAGGTCGAGCTGGAAATCGGACGTCCCCGTCGCCTCGTCGGTGTTCTCCAGGACATCACCGACCGGCACGACGCCGAGCAGCGCTTGTGGCGCAACGCCCATATCGACGAGCTGGCCGGCATTGCGAACCGCAGCTGGTTTCAGCAAACCCTCATAGAGCGGCTGACCATCGCAAAGCGAAACGGGAGCGGTCTCACCCTCCTCCTGCTCGACCTCGACGGCTTCAAGGAGGTTAACGACACGTTTGGGCATCAGGCTGGCGATCTGGTCATCAGGACCATTTCACAGCGACTGACAGCCTGCCTGGACGGGGGTGCATTTATCGCGCGCCTCGGCGGTGACGAGTTCGCCATTCTGTTGCCGCCGGCACGTGGGGCCAGCAGCGTCACCGGGCAAGCCGAGACGATCCAGACGGAGGTTCGAAAACCTGTCACCTATGAAGGCCACCCTGCGTTCGTGACGGTCTCGATCGGTGTCGCGAGCTTTCCCGCCGACGCCGACAACCCGGACGGCCTCTACAAATGCGCCGACATGGCACTCTACAAAGTCAAGCGATCCGGTCGCGGCACCATGGGCTTCTTCAATCCCGAAGTTGAGAAGACATTTGATGCGCGTTGCGCAGCGATCGCAAAGGTCCGCCGCGCTGCCGTCGAGAAAAGCGTCGTTCCCTTTTATCAGCCCAAGGTGCGCCTTCTCGATCGCACCGTCTACGGCTACGAAGCGCTTGCCCGCATCGTCGACCAGGACGGCACAACGAGGAGTCCCGTCGACTTTTGGCATGCCTTCGACGATGCCGAAAGCGCGCGCGCGATCGACGATCTCATGCTTCAGGGCGTCGTTCAGGATCTTGCCCGTTGGCGCGACCTTGGTCACGATCCTGGCCCGATCAGCCTTAACGTTTCGGAGTTCACGCTGCAGCGGGGCGGCTACCCCCACCGCCTCCTGACACTGCTCGGCGATCAGCACCTTCCGACGTCGGCTATCGAAATCGAGCTTCTTGAAACGGTTCTGCTCGGCAGGACGTCCAAGGACCTTGAGGAGGTGCTCATCAAGCTGCATGATGCCGGGTTTTCGATCGCCCTTGATGACTTCGGGACCGGTTTCGCCTCCCTTTCCCACCTTCGGGACCTTCCGATCGATTGCGTCAAAATAGACAAGTCTTTCGTGCTCGGCCTCAGCGCCAAGCAGCAGAACGCCGCGATCGTGAAGGCCGTGGTCGACCTCGCCCGCTATCTCGGATTGCGTGTCGTCGCCGAGGGAATAGAAACAGAAGCCGCATATGAATTTCTACGCGCGATCGGCTGCAACGAGGGCCAAGGCTTCTTGTTCGGCGCTGCCGTTAGGAACACCGAGGTGAAAGGAAATTTGTACGCGCAGGACAATTGGCAGGAGCTGCGCTTTCTCCACTGAGCCCGCCGGGGCAACGATGTCGTCCGCCGCATAACCCACGTGTTCCACCTGCCTGAACCCTTCTTGGTCCGAAAGGAAACAGCCGAGCGACTGAGCGATGTTCAGCGCCGTGAACGGAGCCAAGCTCGTCGGCTCATTGCAGTGATGTTGGTCTACGCTGGACTTGCCCCAGAAAAGTGGAGAGTCCCCTTGAGGTGAAAGGCGAACTCGATGACGAGGCAGAAGCGATTTACGAAGGAGTTTGAGGACGAGGCGGTACGGCTGGTGGGGACCAGCGGGCGAACCAAGCGGCAGATCGCCGACGACCTGGGTGACCGGCTGCATCGTCAGTTGGCCCTCGCCGCGCTCCGCAGGGCTCTCATCATGCGTTGCCCGCCCGAAGGGCTGATCCACCACTCGGACCGCGGCGGCCAATACTGCTCGGTAGACTACCAAGCCGAGCTGCGTCGCCACTGCATCACAATCTCCATGTCGGGCAAGGGCAATTGCTTTGATAACGCCATGGTCGAGACGTTCTTCAAGACGATCAAATCCGAGCTCGTCTGGCGCACCGTCTTCTACACCCGCGCCGAGGCCGGGCAGGCCATTGCCAGCTATATCGACGGCTTCTACAACCCAGTGA
>CALMOK010000241.1 GCA_937871825.1 uncultured Alphaproteobacteria bacterium | reverse complement strand
AGCCCGTTGTGTTCAACGCGATACGCGGCCCAACCAAGCGCTGGACAGCAATGATCTTGACGCCCGTGCGTTCCATCACAAGCCCCAGCTGGATGATCAGATCAAGGCGCAAGGCTACCAGATCGTTCCCGCTGGCTATGTCGCGGTTTGGCCGATCGGCTCCTGACGCGCCGGTTTCTGCCGTTCATCATCTTCCTAATTGCCCCGATCTCCCGGACCCGGCTTATCGTCGGCTGCTCGATCGGCACAGCCTTAAGCCGTCGTGCCGCTTGATCGCGGACTGGCCGAAGCCGGCGGCTTGGGCGATCTCGCGATCCGTCACGGCTACCGATCGGTGGGCCCAGAGTGCCGGTTCACCCTGACTTCACCACGTTTTCGGGGACGATCGAGACCAATCGCCGCCGCCGAAGCCGCGGTTGGTTGAGTATTCTTTCATATGTTACATCAAAAATAAGGGTTTATGGCCGGGAGTCCGTGGGTGACGTTGGACGTGGGGGTTCGAGCTTTCATCGACTTTCGCCGCCGGCACGTCCCACGTCACCAGCAGGACGGATTTCGTCCTCGACGGCGCGTGTGCATTCGAGATTGCCACGACAGCACGATTGAAACGGGCGGCGATACGGCTGGGCCGAGAAGGTCTTTACCATTTGGTAAGCCTCGGGCGGTATCTGCTTCACAGCAGCTTGAAGCGACGAAGGGGCGGCCTGCCGCCTCGAGCGATCGAACCTCGATGTTTCGCAAGGCGCATCGGACAGTCAGGCTGTCGGTGTGGGCCGCCCAGATTACCTTTCTGAACACCATCATCCTGTCGGGGCCTGGTTTGGCACAGACCGCGTCACAGATCACCAGACCTTCGTTCCGACCGCAGCTTGAAACCGCGGGTGGATCGCTGTCGATCGTCGAGGGTAATGGCGCCGATGCCCCGGCCGGATCGGACCGATTGTCGGTCAACGTCCGGACGCTGACGGTCGAGGGCACGTTCGGCCCACTGCGTCCCTTGACCGAACAGCTGGGAGCACGATTGTCGCATCGCAGCGTCACGGTGGCGGAGATCTTTTCCGCCGCGCGGGACCTCGAGCGGGCCTATGTCGCCGCAGGCTTTGCTTTGGCACGGGTTGTCGTGCCGGCGCAGACCATCGTGAACGGATCCGACGTGCGCCTCGTTGTGATCGACGGCTTCATCGAACGCATCGATGCTTCAGCGGTGCCGCCCGCGGTTCGCGACCGGATAGCGGACCTCCTCGGCGCGCTCGTCGGCCAGCGCGGGATCAGCCTGAGCCTGATCGAGCGCCGGCTCCTGCTGGCGGGCGACCTGCCCGGCACGGTACTCCGCTCGACGCTGCGGGCGGGAAGCGTGCCGGGCGCCAGCGTTCTTGTCGTGGAAGCGCGATACAAGCCCGTGTCGGGCTTCGTTTCGCTGGACAACGCGCTGGCGGCCTCGCTCGGCAGCTACACGGCGGGGGTCGGGCTCGACCTCAACGCGCCGACCGGCCATGGCGAGGATGTTTACCTGCGGGCGAGCGGTTATCCGGTCGCGGCGCACGCTGGATTCCTTTCCGCCAATCCAAGGAACCGGGCGCTGGCCGTCGGCTTGGTGGCGCCGCTGGGCCTTGATGGACTGACCTTCAACGTCGAGGCGACGGACGCGCGCGCCACCCCGAAGGCCTCGTCGGACGGGCTTGGTTTCACCTCGGACTTTTCGCGGCTGTCGGCCCGCATCCGATATCCCGTGGTTCGCAGCCGCGCCCTGACGGTCAATGCCGAGGCCGACATCGACGCCCAAGAGGAGCGCTTGACGGCCATAGAGCCGCTCCGCGCGCCAATTTCGCTGGACCGCCTTCGGATCGCGCGAACCGGCGGCGACGTCGTGTGGTTCACATCGCTCGACGGCGTGGTCGCGGGACGCCTGACGGGGTCGTTCGGCATCGATGGCCTGGGGGCGCGGGAAGCGCCGGGCGTCGGGTCGGGCCGCGAACCCTTGTCCCGGCTCGGCAGCGGTCCCGCTTTTCAAAAACTCGAGGCAAGCCTCGCCTTCACGCAACCGGTGTTCGAGCACCTCAGCGTCGACCTGCGGGCACGGGCGCAGTCATCTTTCAACCAGGCGCTTCCACGCTCCGAGCAGATCGGCTTGGCGTCGGCCTCCGGCTTGTCGACGTTTGACGCCGGCCAGTTCCAGGGCGATGGCGGCTATGTCGCCCGGGGCGAGCTGCAATTCCCCTCCCTTCTCGCCGTCGGGTCGCTTTTCGCGGGCGGACCCCTTGGAACCGCGTTGCCGGCCACCCTGCGGGTCGCGCCCTATGGTTTCGGCGCGTTCGGAACCGTGCGCCTCGTCGAGCCGACCCGCTTCGAAAAACCGGTCGTTCGCGGCTCGGCCTATGGGGTCGGCCTCCGCCTCGACACGGCGGCCGACGCGGGCCTGAGCGGCGCGAGCTTCGGGCTGGAATATGGGCGCGCGTCGCGCAGTGACGGGCAGCCCACAGGCAGCCGGTTCACCTTTTCGCTGGCTTTGCAGTTTTGACCTCCCGGCCGTCCCCCTTTGGCGACGTTCGGCATCGGCGCCCCGGTCGTCCGGACTCGCCGCCCTGGCATGGGTGGCTTGTTGCCACCCTTTTGGCGTCGACCGCGCTTGTGCGGGTCGAACCGGCCCGGGCTCAATCCCTGCCGAGCGGCGGGGCGGTCGTGTCGGGAAGCGTTCACATCGGCTCCGCCCGCAACGGCGCTTTGACGATCGATCAGTCGACGCCCAACGCGATCGTCAACTGGCAGGGCTTCTCCATCGGGGCATCGAACAGGGTCGACATCCGCCAGCCGAACGCCGGCTCGGCCATCCTGAACCGGGTCACCGGGTCGACGCCCTCGACCATTGCCGGGCAGCTCAACGCCAACGGACAGGTCTACCTCGTCAACCCCAACGGCATCACGATCGCGAAGACAGGTCGCGTCAACGCCGCCGCCTTCGTGGGGTCCTCGCTCGACGTCAAGGACGGGGATTTCGAAGCCGGCCACCGCCGGTTTGCCGGCAAGGGGCGGTCGGCCGCCGTCGTCAACCACGGCGCGATCACCATCGGGCGCGGCGGCTATGCGGCCCTGATCGGGGGAACGGTCACCAACACCGGGACGATCTCGGTGCCGTTGGGCAAGGTCGGGCTTGGCTCGGGCGAGCAGGCGACGCTTGACCTGTCGGGCGATGGGTTCCTGCAGGTCGCGGTGCCAACAACGGCTGGTGGCAATCACCCGCTGGTCAGCAATTCCGGGACGATCTCGGCAGATGGCGGATCGGTGGAACTGTCGGCGGCGGCCGCCCGCGACATGGCCCGTCACGCCGTCAATCTGTCGGGAACCATCGAGACCCGCACGGTGTCGGGCCGCACGGGCGCGATCGTTCTGTCCGGGGGCGAGGGGGCGGTGCATGTGGGGGAGCGCGCCCGCCTTGATGCCACCGGAGGTCGCGGGAGCAACGGCGGCAAGGTGCGGGTGTCGGGGCGTCGCGTCGACGTTGCCGGCACCGTCGACGTTTCGGGAGCGATCGGGGGCCGGGCAGTTTTCAAGGCCGGCAAGGAACTGGCCCTTTCGGGTTCGGTCAAGGCGGTCGGCCGGGCCGGGCAGGGCGGGCGCGTCGTGGCGACCGCTCCCTCGGTGTCGGCCCGGGCGGCACTGGTGGATGCGTCCGGGGAAGCGGGGGGCGGCACGGTCCGGATCGGGGGCGGGCGCCAGGGCGGTGGCCGTTTGCCACATGCCGAC
>CALMOK010000240.1 GCA_937871825.1 uncultured Alphaproteobacteria bacterium | reverse complement strand
AGGTCGTCAGATGCCGTAACGAGGAAACCCTTGTCGGCGAGTTGGTCGTTCATGTCGAGAAAGAACGGATCGTCCGCCCCGATCGGGCGCCCGGTCCGTGGGTCGATCACGCCGCGTGGCTTGGGGGCCACCATCGTGTCGGCCGGGTTGATGATCAATCCCATTCGAGGGCCCCTTTGGTCCATTCGTAAACAAAGCCGATGGTGAGAACGCCGAGGAACGTCATCATCGACCAGAAGCCCAGCACGCCCACCTTGCGGAACGCCAGCGCCCATGGAAACAGGAACGCGACCTCAAGATCGAAGATGATGAACAGCAAGGCGACCAGATAGAAGCGGATGTCGAACTTCATGCGGGCATCGTCGAAAGCGTTGAAGCCGCACTCATACGCCGACAACTTTTCCGCGTCAGGTGACTGATAGGCGACAAGGAACGGCGCCAGGAGCAGCGCTCCTGATATGACGACCGCCACCGCCATAAACGCGATCAAAGGAAGGTAATCGCCTAAAAGGCTCGGCATCGGAAATCCGCCCGGGAGATGAAAGCGAGGGAGCGACTGTCCGGACTGAAAGGCCCTCGCAGCCGCGTTTCGTCATAGCTTTGAGGTAGTGCAACGCAACAACCCAAGCAAGGTCCAATGGCGTCGCAGGCGGCTTGGTTTGGAAATATTCCAGCTTGAAAAGTGCTGGGCCGGTCGGCGGTGTCGGTGGCCGGATAGCGGCTCAAGCAGTGAACTGGCGAGAGAGACGGGACTCGAACCCGCGACCTCCGGCGTGACAGGCCGGCGCTCTAACCAACTGAGCTACTCCCCCGCGAACGAGCGGCAAACCGTTCCGTTCGGAGGATTGCGGGATAGGATACACCTCCCATCCTGTCAAGCATTGATGCGACCCGGGCCGCCTCGCGTCGGCTGGTTCTCCTCAAGTAGGCCCGCCGGACCTCGTCACAAACGGCGTGAGCCCAAACGCCACCGCGCGACTTCAGCCGGCGTCACGATATGGATCGCGTCCGGCGACACCCGCTCGGCGTAGCCGATCACCGCCGGGTCGACTCCCATCGACTTCGTGTATTGGCTGAGAACGGCGACGAAATCCTGCGATCCATAAATGCGTTGAACGCTTGTTCCCCCATCGGGATCGGCGACCGCCTCGTCGATGACCATGCGGTGGATGCCGAGGCGGCTCAAAGGCGGGAGTACGCGGCGCTTCCCGCCAAAGAACGCGTAGGCGCAGGCCGACATGCAGGAACCCGAAGTGACCACCGAAGTGTGGGTATCGGCATATTCGCGCACCGCCGCCACGATGACGGCCGCGCCTAACTTGCGAAACGCCGTCCCAAGCTGCATGGCCCCCACGACGGTGCCGCCGGGCGACTGGATGAGGACGACGGGTCTCAGTTCAGGGTCCTGCCCATGTTCGGTCAGGAAGGCCAGGAACTGGTCGGCCGTGTCGTTGGTGATCTCGCCTTCGGCCGAGATGATCTCGGCGCACCCGCGACGGCAATTGTTCTCCGTGCCGATCGTGGCGAGACGGAACGTCATGGTTTCGGCCGCCTGTGCGATACCACCACCAAAGCTCCATAAGGCAACGGCGACCGTGGCGGCTTGGCCGATCCTGCCGGCTTGGGTCACCCACCCGAACCAGCGGCGCAGCCCGGTTCCCAACCTGGCATCTTGGGGTTGACGTGTCATGACGGCCTTTCAGGGTTGGAAGGTCTGAGCCGATAATCTTGTCTTCCGGGTCGGGATGTCCACCCCCATGGAGTGTTCCACGGGCTGTCGATGAGGGACGACGAGGCCGCGCCGACGATGATCGACCGTGATCATCTGACGCCGACCCGATCAAGCTCCAATCCCTGTCGGGCGTTCACGGGATGACGCCGGGCAGGCGCGACGTGCTGGACAAGGACGCCATACGGGACTTTGCCGAAACAAACGCCGCGCCCGACATCCTGTTCAAAGGCGGCGGCTCGATCGTCAACATGGCGTCGGCCGCCTCGAGCATGATCGCGGCCCCGAACCGTTCCTTCTACGGCGCCACCGAGGCGGCCGTGATCGGGATGACGAAGTCGGTCGCGGCCGACTTTGTGGCCAGCGACATCCACGCCAACGCGATCTGCCCTGGCACGGTCGACAGCCCGTCCCTGCAGGATGGGATGAGGGCGCTCGGCGCTTGTGAGGCGGCGCGCGCCAACTTCCTGCCGCGCCAGCCAACAGGGCGGCTCGGCACGCCCGAGGAGGTTGCCAACCGCGTGGTCTTCCTGGCGACGGACTAATCGTCCCTGATCACCAGCACGGCTCGCCATCGACGGCGGGTGGACCGATATCTGATCAGATCGCCTGCCCGGTCGCGTCGAACAGGTAGGCCTGCGCGGCGTCGAAGCCGACGCTCAACGTTTCGCCCTTGGTCAGCGTCCGCCGTCCGGGCGCTTCGAGGATCATGGTTTCCCGGGCCTTGGTTTGTCCGTAGATCAGCGTGCTCCCGCCAAGGCTCTCCACGATATCGGCCGTGAGGATCATCCGATTGGGGCCGTCGCCAAGCACCAGATGCTCGGGGCGCAGGCCCAACGTCACCGTGTCGCCGACGGACGGCCCCTTTGTTTGCGCGTCGTCCCGCAACGCGATGCGGACCGGGGTCGCCAGCGACGAATGGGCGACCGTCACGGTGCGAGCGTCGCGTCCCGTCAGGGTGGCGGCCACGAAGTTCATCTTCGGCGAGCCGATGAACCCCGCCACGAACGTGTTGACGGGCCGGTCGTAAAGCGTCTGTGGCGAGCCGATCTGTTCGACCTTGCCGCCCCGAAGCACCACGATGCGATCGGCCAGCGTCATGGCCTCGACTTGGTCGTGGGTCACGTACACCATGGTGACGCCAAGGTCGCGATGCAGCCGCGCGATCTCGACGCGCATCTGGCTGCGTAGCTCCGCGTCGAGGTTGGACAAAGGCTCGTCGAACAGAAACAGTTTCGGGTGCCGCACGATGGCGCGGCCGATGGCGACCCGCTGGCGCTGTCCGCCCGACAACTGTCGCGGCCTCCGGTCGAGCAGGTTCTCCATCTGAAGGATGCGGGCCGCCTCGGCGACCTGACGGTCGATCTCCGACTTCGGGACTTTGGACATCTTGAGGCCGAACGCGATGTTGTCGCGCACGCTCATGTGCGGGAACAGGGCGTAGGACTGGAACACCATGGACACCTGCCGCTTGGCCGGTTCCGTTCCGGTGACGTCCTGTCCGTCGATGAAGACTTGCCCGGACGTGACCTCCTCCAGCCCCGCGATCATCCGCAGCAAAGTGGATTTGCCACAGCCTGACGGGCCGACGAAAACGACGAACTCGCCAGCCTCGGCCGCGATGTCCACGCCGTTGATCACGCTGACGGGGCCATATCGCTTCTGAATGCCTTGGAGGCGAAGGAAGCTCATGGTCGCGACCTCCCGGCCTGATCGAAGCGGTGTCGAACGCCGGTCACTTGGTGGCACCCATGGTCAGTCCCCGCACCATGTGGCGCGAAACGAGAAGCGCAAAGATTGTGACCGGCAGCACGATCACGGTTCCAGTTGCCATGATTTTGCCCCAAGGCAGCTCGTAGCCCGACATGAAGCTCGTGGCGACCACAGGCGCGGTCTGCACGTCGCGCCGCGTCAGCACGAGCGCGTAGAGGAGCTCGTTCCAGGAAAAGATGAAGCCGAAGATCGCCGAAACCGCGATGCCCGGAAGGCCGAGCGGCAGGTAGATGCGCCAGAAGATATCGAACTGGCTCGCGCCTTCGAGTCGCGCCGCTTCCTCGAGTTCCTTGGGAATCGAGCGGAACTGGTCTGTGCAGATCCACACCACGATCGGCAGGATGAAAGTGATGTAGACCAGGATGAGCACGAGGTGGGTGTCGAGAAGGCCCAGGCCTTGCGCCAGGATATAGATCGGCAGCGCGAGGGCAATCGGGCTGATGAAGCGGTTCGAGATGAACCAGAACCACAGGTCGGACTTGCCGCGAAAGTCGTAGCGAGCCAGGGCGAAAGCCGCCGGCGTGCCGAGCACCACCGCGAGGGCGGTGCTGAACACGGCCACGATCAGCGAATTGACGACCGCGCTGGTGACCTTCTGGTCGGCGAACACTTCCGCGTAGTTGCCGAGGGTGGGGGTGAACAGCCAGACGGGTGGCGACGCCAGCAGGTCCGTCTGCGTTTTGAACGAGGAGGATACCATCCAGTAGACGGGAAAGATCGCCACGGCGAAGACGGCGAGGAGGCCGAAGCCATGCAGGATTCGACCGTTCGATCGCGACGCCATCATTCGATCTCCCGATAAAAGAAACGGATATAAAGTCGCGCCAGCAGGATGGTGATAACCAGGAGCAGCAAGGCCTGCGCCGAGGCTGTGCCGAGGTCGAAGACCCGGAAGCCGACGCGCTGGATGTAGATGGAAATCAGTTCCGTCGCGGCGCCCGGCCCGCCCCGCGTCATGGTGAAGACGACGTCGAACAATTTCAGGACGTCCGCCGAGCGCAGGATCAGCATGGCGGTAAAGCCCGGCAGCAGGTAGGGCAATTGCACGTGAGTCAGCAGCGCCCAATGGCTCGTCGTTTCGAGCTTGGCGGCCTCCTCGATCTCCACCGGGACCATGGAAAGGCCCGAAAGGAAGATCAGCGCGCAAAAGGGCGTCCACTGCCAAACGTCCATGACGCAGATGGCCGCGAAGGCTCCCGCTGAATTGCCGAGCCAATCGAGGGCGGGAAAGCCGAACAGGTTGATAAAGCTGTTGGCGACCCCGAAGTCACGGTTGAACACGAGCCGGCCCAACAGGCCGACCACCGCGTAGGTGGTGGCGAGCGGGATCACCAGCGTCACCCGCGCCAGCGCCCGCAGGAAGTTCAGCCCGGGCCTATGCAGCAGCAGGGCCACGCAAAGCCCCAGGGCGATCTCGACGGGCATCACCACGAGAAAGAACCGGGCGGTGCGGGCCAGCGTGTCCCAGAAGGTCGGGTCGCTCAGAACCGCTTGGTAGTTGGCCAAGCCCACAAAGGGAAAGCCATCCCGCGAGCGGGTGAGATTGTACTGTCGCAGGGAGGTGACCAGCGCGAACAGCGTCGGATAAATGCCGATAAGGAAAAGCGCCACGACCGCCGGGGCCAGAAACCAAAATGGCGTCCAGCGGCCATAGCCCGGATTGGTGCGTCGGGCGGGGTTGGACATCGGCCTCGATCAGGAAAGGAAAACCCGGACGGCCCGGGTGCAAGGGCCCGCCCCGGGCAGGCGCCGGGGCGAACCATGTTGGGTCCCTGGCGAAGGAACGGCCTACTGCAGTAGGGCTTTCTTGCCGTCGTAATAGCCTTCCTTTTGCAGGATGGCTTCCATCCTGGTCCCGATTTCCTTGGCGCCGTTCTCGGTGGTCACTTCGCCCAGCATCATCTTCGAGCCGAACTCGGCCACCACTTCCGAAATGGCCGGCCAAGCCGGGAAGCGGGGCCTGAATTCCGGAACGCCCTTCTTCCAGGAGGCCACCATCGGCTCCACGAATTTAAAGGTCGCCTTGATGGCCGGGTCGTCATAGACCGCCATACGTCCCGAAACGCCGCCCGCCTCCACGTAAGGCTTGGCGATGTCTTCCGACGTGGCCCACTGGATGAAGATCCAGGCGGCTTTCTGCTCCTTTTCGGGAGCCTGGGAGGCGACCGCCAGCGAGAAGCCGCCGAGGGCCGGCAGGCGGCCCGCTTCGCCGGTGGGCTCCGGCGCCACTGCCAAACAGTCACCCAGCTTGGACGTTTTCGGGTCCGTGAGGGTGGAATAGAAGGCCGACCATTCGGTGATCATGGCCACCTGGTTCTGGGCCAGCGCGTTCACGGCCTCGGCATGATCCCAACTCACCACGCCGGGCGGCATGTATTGCATGAGGTCCTGCCGGAACTTGAGGCCTGCCTGACTTTCCTTGCTCGTCAGGTTGGAATGGAAGGACTTGTCGAGCAAGGATCCGCCATGCGGCCACAAGCTCCGCATAAAGCTATCCGCCGACTGGGTTTCGCCGCGCAGGGACTGCAGGGCGTAGCCATACTGCTTCTTGTCCTTGTTGGTGAGCTTGGGCGCATAAGTCTTGGCGAGTTCGTCCCAAGTCGCCGGCGGCTTATCGAAGCCCGCGTCCTTCAGCATGCATTTGTTGTAGAAAAGCAGGCCCGAATAATTGTCGAACGGCAAACCGTAGGTTTTCCCGCCCCAGGAGCCGAACGCGTCGAGCAGCAGGGGAAAGAAGCCCTTCAGGTTGAGGTTGGGATCGGTAATCGACGCGTCAGCGGTGAACTTGTCGACCGGAACGATCCAGCCATTCTCCGCATATTCGCCGATCCACACGAGATCGACGAGGGCGATCGACAGGTCCCCCTTGGCGTTGAAGTTCAGGACTTCCTTTTCCCGCGTGTTCTCGTAGGGAACGATCTCGTAATTGACCTTGATGCCCGTCTGCTTCTCGAACTCGGGAAGCAGCTTGATGATGGCCCGATATCCCGGACGGTCGAGGAAGATGACGTTGAGCTGTGTTCCCTTATAGGGTGCAGCCGCCTTGGCGATGTCCCACGCGGCACTGGCCGGCACCGCCGACGCGATGGCGCCCGCGGCGATCATGGCGATTGCACTCACCGTATTGCGAACCAACTTCATCGTTTCCTCCGAGAATTGCGGTCTTACGCCGACCATCTGTCCCGAGGTTAGCACAGTGCCACCAAAGAAAAAGCACCTTGTTGCCCAGATTGCGATCGCGTCAGCATGAAGCGCTGGAAACGCGCTTCGCCGACGAGCCTTACCTCGAAGTCCGGTGCTGGCCATCGTGCTTGGCGTCGCCATCCGCTCGATCTGGACACCGGGGTCGCGGTGGAGCCCCGGAATACGGTTCAGCGCCGATACGCTGTTGGAGGTTGCCGTCATGCTGCTGGGCGTTTCAATCGGCGCCGCGACGGCTTGGGCTCGGGCCGGCCCTCATCGTGGGGATCGCCCGCGTGGTGGCCATTGCCCGCGGTCTGCGCCTCCCTGATGATGCTTGGCTTGATCAGTTTCGCGCTGATCCGCGGCCTTGGCGTGGCATAAGGTTATCCCACCGCCCCGAATGGAAGTTGGCGGTCATCGATCGGAACCATCGCCATGACCGGCTTGCCGAACCAAGACGCCGACCTCATCGTCCACAGCATCAACCCGCTGAATGCGGAGCCGCCCCTTGATCGGCTGCGATCCAGGTTCCTCACCGAGGCCGGCGACTTCTATGTCCGATCCCACGGCGCGATACCCGAACTCGATCCCGACATCCACCAGGTCGCCTTCACGGGCCTGCTGCAACAGCCGCTCCAACTCACGCTGGCCGACATGAAGGGGCGCTTCGCGTCGCGCACCGTCACGGCCGTCCTGCAATGCGCCGGCAACCGCCGGGCCGACTTCCAGGCCGTTGAACCGACTTCCGGCGATCCATGGGCGCCGGGCGCGATCGGCAACGCGGAATGGACGGGTGTCGCGCTGGCAGACGTGCTGCGCGCCGCCGAAACGCTGGACGGCGCCGACCTTCATGTCGCCTTCAGGGCCGCCGACATCGCCGCCATCGAGGGTGAAGAGGATGCCCCGTTCGGGGTCTCGATCCCGCTCGACAAGGCGATGTCCGGCGATGTGCTGCTCGCCTGGGCGATGAACGGAGAGCCGCTGACCCGTCGGCACGGCGCCCCGCTCAGGGTCGTGGTGCCGGGTTACGCCGGGGTGCGGAGCGCCAAATGGGTGGCCGAAGTCATGGTTCAGGACAAGCCGTCCGACGCCTACCACCAGGCACAGGACTATCTGCTGTTCCCGTCCGACATGCGCAAGGACACGCAGGACTGCGCGCGGGGCACGCCGATCAACGACATGCCGTTGAACGCCGCCATCTGCGAGCCAGCGGCCGGCGCCGCGCTTGCAGCCGGAGAAACGCTTGTCCGCGGTTACGCCATCGCCACCGACGGCGCGATCAGTCGCGTCGATTTGTCGGTGGACGGAGGCCACACGTGGCGGCAGGCTACCCTTGACGATAACGGCGGCCAGCGCTGGGCCTGGACGTTCTGGCATGCCCATATCCGGCTTCCCGTGGGCGAGCATGAGATCGTGGTCCGGGCCTGGGACTCGGCCGGACGAACCCAGCCGGCCCGGCCGAGCGAGGGTTGGAATTTCAAGGGCTATCTTTGCACCGCTTGGCACAGGGTGCGGGTAACGGCGGCTTGAAATACCGCTTTGCCCCACGGCCTGCGGTCCCGAAAGTTTTGCACGCCGGCAACACGCCACTGTTGGCGCGCGTCAGGCCGGGAGATTTTCATCGTCCATCGTCCCCGACGTGAAGTCACCCAGCCTCGCCTCGATCCAGGTGGCCAAGCTGGCGACCTTCTCGGCCGCTTCCCGCCCTAGCGACGTCAAGCTGTATTCGACGTGCGGCGGAACCACCGGAAAGGAGCGACGCTCGACGAGCCGATCCTTTTCGAGCCATTGCAGCGTCTGGGCGAGCATTCGCTCGCTCACCCCACCGATCTTGCGTCGAAGCTCGCTGAACCGCAGCGTTCCATCCTGAAGCGCCATGAGCACAAGCAAACCCCAGCGGCTCGTCACGTGCCGCATGATCTCCCGTGACGGACAATCGGCCTGGAACACGTCGCCCCGAAAAAGCAGGCCGCTCGTGGCGAGGCCGCTCGTTTCTGCGGTTTCACTCATACTTACCCTCGCGTGCGTACTTACGGAAAGTTCGTTCCTAAGCTAGGTCGGTGGTCCCTACAATGGGAACAAGGAGTTTTCATGCACGCCGTCACCGGAGCCACCGGCCAGCTTGGCCGGCTCGTCATCGAGGAATTGCTAAAAACGGTTCCTCCCGGGGAGATTGTCGCGGCCGTTCGCGACCCCGCGAAAGCCGAAGCGTTCGCCGCCAAGGGCGTTGTTGTCCGGCAAGCCGATTACAACCGTCCTGAAACGCTTCGCTCCGCCTTCGCGGGCGTCGACAAGCTGCTCTTCGTTTCGTCAAACGAACTGGGCGGTCGCGCCGCGCAGCACCAAGCCGTCATCGACGCCGCCGAGGCGGCCGGGGTGGGATTGGTGGCCTACACCAGCATCCTGCACGCGGACCGGTCCTCGTTGAAACTGGCTGACGACCATCGGCAGACGGAAGCCGCGCTCCGATCGTCCGGGCTGCCCGCGGTTCTGCTCAGAAACGGCTGGTACACGGAAAACTACCTGATGGCATTGCACTCCGCGCTGGAGCACGGCGCGATGGCGGGCGCGGCTCGGATGGGGCGGATCTCGCTGGCAGCGCGAGCCGACTACGCGGCCGCGGCGGCGGCCGTCTTGCTGTTGTCCGATCAGGCCGGACGAACCTATGAACTGGCCGGTGACGACGGCTGGACCTTGGCGGACCTCGCGGGGGAAGTTACCCGCCAGTCCGGGAAAACGGTGGCCTATCACGACCTTTCCCAGGCGGACTACGAGGCCATGCTGGCTGGGGCCGGCTTGCCGCCGCTGCTGTGCAGCCTTCTCGCGGACGCCGACGCGAAAGCGGCCGGGGGCGCGCTCTTGGACGACGAACGCGCCTTGAGCCGCCTGATCGGACGGCCGACGACCCCGGTGGCACAGACGGTGACGACCGCGCTTCGCGGCTGACCGGTCGAGGCCAATGGCGCGAAAGGTACGGTAATCGGCACTAAGAAGCCGCCCCAGGGCGGCTTCACGATGCGACGTCAAACTGTGAATTGGTCGGAGTGATAGGATTCGAACCTACGACCCCCTCGTCCCGAACGAGGTGCGCTACCAGGCTGCGCTACACTCCGACACCGGCGAACGATCCGCCGTCACCACCCTATAGCGGTGGCAACCGCGTTCCGCAAGCGATCAGGGCTTGCGGAACGCGACGAATGAACCCTGCCGCGACGCTATTTGCCCGTTGCCCGAATGATATGTGACCACTATGGTCCGCTCGCCCGACACGCTTGGCGTGACGATGGTGGGGCGTAGCCAAGTGGTAAGGCAGCGGATTTTGATTCCGCCATCCCCTGGTTCGAATCCAGGCGCCCCAGCCAGTACGAAGGCAAAAACCTAGACCTGGTTCACGCATTTCGGTTTTAAGCGCCCCACGAGTCAAAGCTGCGAACGGGCGCGACCCGTTGCTGCCAAGCTGATAGCGGTGTTCCAGTAGCATACGTTCTTTCACCAGGTTGGCCGAATCCGGTTCGCGTCAACCAGCCGTCGAGCCGCCCAGGATCGCCTGGACCGACTCCGCTCGTTCGACGCGTAAGTGTTTGGCGCCTCAATCCTGCACTTGGGCGAGTCCAGATTCCGTATTCCCGTCCAGCGTGCTCGCCATGTCGGCTGCACCGTCGCGCATACGCCGGGCCGCTTCGCTGTGCAGCACCACACGCGAAGCCGGCTTCACCTTCGGAGCATGGTGCTCTAGCTCAAAATGCCAAAGCGCTCGGCGGTTCTCACAAGATTCGGCTTCCCCGCCACAGCGGCGAAATGACGAAGGTGCCGAATTTTCAAATCAGATAACTTCAGCGCGGCAGGATCAGGAGCTTGCCGCGAGCGCGCCCGCTCAGACTGGCCTCGAACGCCTTACGCCAGTCGTTCATCGCAAGGATAGCGGCGACCGGCACATCGAATTTCCCTCAGCCGCCAACCGAGCGAATTCATCAAACACGTCGTAGCGATGAGGCACGTTTTGCTCCCGGCCGGTGGTGCGGACGCCAAGCTTGTTCGCTTCCTTGAAATCGCTGATCGTCACGACGCGACGTGGATCGTCGCCAGCGATCTTGACGAGGACAGGGAGCGCTCCTCCCGCCGGCGCCGTGTCGAGAACCAGATCAACCTCGGCTGCGATCGCGCGGACCCGATGCAACAGACCGTCGCCCTACGAAGTCACAGTCGCACCAAGGTCGCGCAGCCAATCGGCAAAGTTTTCGCCCGAGGTGGCGATCACCCGTGCGCCGCACATCAGTTCAATCTGAACGGCGGCGAACCCAACCGTCGTTCCTGCACCGTTCACGAGGACCGTCTGATTCGCGTCGACACCCAGGACATCAAGGGCGCGACATGCTGTCTCGACCGCCATCGGCAAAGCGGCGGCTTTCAACGGGTCGAGGCCGTCGGGTATCGCGGCCCAGTGAGCCAGCACCGCAAAGTCCGCCATCCCGGCGCTTGGATAGGCGGCAAAGTCGGGAACACCGAAAACAGCATCGCCGACGTGGACATTCGACACTCTGCCGCCGACGGCGTCAACGACTCCGGACACTTCCAGACCGATCCCGCGTGGAAAATTTGCCCCGAACAAGCCCCTGCACAACTGCGAGTCCGCCGGGGTAAGTCCGCATGCCGTGACCTGCACGCGGATGTGATCCGGCGACGGTGTTGGAATGGCAACCTCGTCCAAGCGCAGCACGTCGAACGGCTCGCCATGATGGTGGAAACGTACGGCCTTCATGGTTGCGGCGTCGGGGTCAGGCATGATGTTCTCCGTATTTTCTCCATGCCGTGATCGCCAGACCACCGACATCGAGCCATTTGCGACCACCCATGGGGAGGATCTTTTGTCAGTTACTGACATAGGCGTGCCGGCAGTCACTGACAATGGGCTGATTGCGTAGGCCTAGGACTTCAAACGATGTTCGCGGGTGCCTGCAGCGAGCGGCTTCGGAGCTGTGCCGCGACCGAGGTTTTGCTCATATGAGCACGGCAAGGATCGCCCGGCGCGCCAATGCGATCGAGTGCACCTCATCGGCGTTGCAGGCAGCGAAACGGGCAGCCGCTCTATCGGAAGATCGCCTTGAGCTTGAAGAACGCCTACGCAGCAGGCTGAGGTATCGCGCGAGGGCTGTAAAACAGGTCTCGAGGCAATGCCGCGCGGCTCCTCCAACGGACTGCGTACTGCCTGGCATCCCAGGTGCCCCAGCCAGGAGGCAGCCGACATCACTGCGTGGACGGGTCATGCAAGCTTCTGGGCTTGGTCGCCCAGTTAGACGCCGATCGGTTCTATCCAGGCCCAGTCCTGCGGGTGTCGCGACAAGCTCACGTGGAGAAGCGTCGAAACGCGACCTCCGAGGCGATCAGGTCGAAATGCGCGCCCCCGGCGTTCTTGAACATCGTGACGTCGCTTGAGGATCGCCGCCCGACAACGCCACCGCCGACCAGGTCGTAAAGGTCGCCAAGCACGTCCGCTCGCGTGATGACACCGCTTGCGATTGGCTGAAGGATATCCCCGACGCCCCCGAAGGCGGACTCGTTGCGGTCAACGAAGATCCGGGCGCGCTTCGCCACATCGTCGTCCGCCTCCCGCGTCTGCTCGGTGTAGCCACCGACAAGGTCAACGTGGACGCCGGGCTTGAGGTCGACGCCGTGGATCAGCGGCTCATGCGTGCGCGTGCAGGTGGTGATGACGTCCGAAATCCGCGTCGCGGCCCTGAGATCGCGTACGGGTTCGGCGATGAGGCCCTCGGCCGTGACCTTCGACGCGACAGCGATGGCCCGTGCCGGATCGCGGTTCCAAATCAGGACACGGCATAACGACGGTCTTACCGTCGTGTGGGCGCGGATTAGCCACCGGGACATCTCCCCGGCGCCGACCACGAGCAGCACCTGTGGTTCAGGGTTGGCGAGGAGCTTGGCGCCGAGCGCCGAATCCGCCGCCGTGCGCCAATAGGTGATTTCCGTCCCATCGATCACCGCGAGGGGTCGCCCATCCTTGCCGTCGAAAAGCACGCAGACCGCCTGAACGGCGGGCAACCCGGCCTTCCCGACATTGTCCGGAAAGCTCGTGATCAGCTTGCTGGCCATGAACTTGCCAGGCTCCACGGCGTGGCGAACGAAATAGTGCTCGCTTTCGCTCCCCAGCATCGCATCCTGTATTTCGATTATCGGGCGTCGGTGCGCGGACTCGATCGCCTCGATCAACAAAGGAAAGGTGAGCACACTCCGCACCTGGGCGGCATCAATGAAAAGCATGGTTGCTCCTGACCCCCATCGATGGACTCCGGTTCGCCAAACCGCGACCATCACCACGTTCGTCGTCCTAATAACCCTTCGACGTTCGAGGATAGAGGTCGGGAGCCGAAACGCCAGTTCGCGGCCTCGCCTTATGACGGATTGAGCCGCCTGATGGCACGCAGCCACGTCATCCAGTTTCTCACTCGCTGATCTTCGGAATGCCTACTGCCGCCATGCATGAAACATCTCCACTATCTGCATGGCCATTTCCCTGATCCCGCACGGCTTTGGGGGAAACGTGATCAGCGGCGAAACCCTATTGACCGACATCGTCGGAAGCTGCGTGATGTCGGGCAGCGAGCAGCGCCGGAGCATACTGTCCCGCACGTCCCAGGGTCGTTGCGTGAACCGGTGAGGATCACCAAACTGGGTGACGTGAGGGCGATGATGATGACGGGCGCCGTTGCACCGACGATCAGCTTGGCGGGCTCGGGCGCGCTGCTCTTGGACGCGGCGGGCGAACACTTCTCCCCGGAAGTGCAGGGGCGCATCTGGGCAGTCGCGCTGGCGATTGGCGCGGCAGAGGGTGTCCGGGAGGTTGTGCCGGGGATGAACAACCTGCTCGTGGTGTTCGACGCCCTTGCCGTGGCCCCACGGCATGTCCGCGAAACCCTGCGAATGGCTTGGCGCGACATCGAGCCGCGAACCGTGTCGGGCAAGACCGTCGAGATCCCCGTCATCTACGGTGGCGCTCGTGGCGAGGACTTGCGGGATTGGGCCGCCCATTGCGGGCTTCCCGTCCTCGAAGCCGTGCAGCGCCACGCCGCGGTCACCTACTCGGTCGCGGCGATCGGCGCCATGCCGGGCTTCCCATATCTGTCAGGTTTGGATCCATCCCTGGCGCGGCCGAGGCGGGCATCGCCCCGCGCTTCCATCCCCGAGGGCGCCGTCATTATTGGCGGGGCGCAAGCCGGCGTCATGCCCCAAACCGCGCCATCCGGATGGCATGTGCTGGGCCAGACGCACGTCAAGCTGTTCGACCCCCGGTCGGATCAGCCCACCCTGCTGCAGCCGGGCGATGCGGTTCGCTTCGTCGTCGTCGACGTCGAAGAATGATCGGCATACGTGCTTCGGGGATCCTCAACTCCCTCGGGCCTTGGCCACCCGGCCTGGCTCATGTCGGATATCAGCCTGGGCGGTCCAATAAACTGACAGGCTCCCATGGCAGCGCTAGGATTTCGGAGGGTACGGGATGCGGAGCAAGCGGGTCGCAGAGTTGATCGGGCGTCAAGCTGAGGGAGAACAAGGAGTCGTCATTGTTGGCGGCGTCCTGCCCCCGCGCGGTGCGACGATATATGAGACAGGGCTAACCATGCTGGCGCCGTGTCGATTGAGGTGCATCGAGGTGGGCACGGTTGTCGGGCCCGTGACCGATCCAGATTTCTTTCTCATCACCGCGGGCGAGGTGCGCAGCGACCAACCCGTCCCGCAACTCGGCAGACGTGAAAGCCTTCATGTCGGGCTCAGCACTGGGGCAGCGCCATGACATCGGAAACTCTCGACATCGGCATGCTGCGGCGTTGGATCGGCAACGAGGAGACCGTCGGTACCCGTTTGGATGTCGAACTCGCGCGACGTTTCCGGGCGACATTCAACCTCTGCCAAGAAAAGGACGAGCCCGGCGGGGTTGCTCCAGCAGGCATCCATTGGTGCTTGGCCGCACAGATCGCCCCCACCTTGGGGCTTGGGGCGGATGGGCATCCCGCCCGCGGGGGTTTCTTGCCGCCGGTGCCTTTGCGGCGCCGGATGTGGGCGGGGGGGACGCTCGAAATCGAGCGGCCGTTGCGGGAAGGCGACGAAGTGCGACGCACGTCCCGGATCGAGGATGTCGCCGTAAAGGAGGGCCGCACCGGCCCGCTCTGCTTCGTGACCGTCTCGCATTTCTTTACAGTTGGGTCGGAGACGGTTCTTCGCGAGCGGCAGGATATCGTCTATCGAGACATGGACGTCGGTAAGCCGGTCCCCGCAGCGGCATCGACGCCTCGAGTCACCGAGAATGCGGCCATTGTTTGTG
>CALMOK010000239.1:3709-31711 GCA_937871825.1 uncultured Alphaproteobacteria bacterium | reverse complement strand
AACCCGGCGGCCGATACCTCGGGCGCGTTCAGCGCGGGCGGTGCCTCGGTGGACAAGCTCCTGGCCAGCATGAATGCGGCCTTCGCGCTTGCCACGGACACCAACCTCAAGATCACGATCCAGAAAACCGTGGACGGCGCCGAAGAAACCGCCGCCCAGCAGCGTCCCAACATCGGCTGAACCTCGTGGCGCGGGGAGCCCGGCCGATCCGGGCTCCCAGGGTCACGTGATATTTCGTGGCGTTCCACGAAGGTCGGCTCAAAGCGCCAATTTCGGGGTGTTGGAATAGTATCTTCTTGCGTTTGCTTGAATGGGGCTTGCCCAAGACGGTGATCACACCTTGCGGTAGATGTTGGCCAATTTGGCAATCCACCATTCGCCGGTGCCGATCCAATCCATTCGAAGTCGTTCAGCGCTCCGCCCACAGCTCAACTGGGCGGTGAATTGGCGGCAACCGATTAGGGATGAATTCAAAGACTGCGCCCATTGGCGTGAAGTGTGACCCTGGACGACCAGGGATCGGCTGGATGAGAGCCAACAGACACGACTTGTCCGGCATGCAAATCGAGATGGCTAGCGCCAGGACGTCTCGAGATCGTCCGATGCAACAAACCTCGTGTCGCCTTTCTTCAATCAGACAATCCCCGACATTCATCAACGCGATGGGATTGCGCCGTCGAACGCCTGCGATCGCCTCGACCCTTTGAACATTGAGCGACAGGAACTTGAGTCGAGGAACGCGACGGCCGTTCGGGGATCCTCACCGGTGTTCCTTCCAGGGCGACTCGCTTCGTTTCATGCTGTCGACGCGACGGGTCAGGTGCTGACTGAGGTACGCTGATCCGATCTTGGCCTAAAAAACATCTTTTTCATTGCACGAGCGTTCGAGACCGCAGGTCAATTCGCTTTTCCGGGACTCATGCGCCAACTCACACCGTTCAGCGGGCTTGCAAACGCGGCTCAGGGCATCCTCTCTTGCCTGCGGAGCCATCGAAATCCGGGTGACGACGAGCGGCACCAACGTCACCTTTGAACCACGGGCAAGTGACGCCGATCCGCCGAGGTCGCCGCTTCTGAACGCGGCAACCACCATGCCCCGCTCCTGTGAGGAGGCCGTGACCCGAAGGCACGACGACGATCAGCCGTGTAACACCGGTCGTCGTTCGAACGCGCGGCACCCTCCGGAACCAGCGCCTCCGTGACAAATCAAATAAAGCAACGGAACGGGGGGCCCCGATCGATTTGCCGAGCCGCACGGTCTATGCAGGCACATCAGCCCACAATGGAGATCAGGACACCAATGACAGGTCGCATCGCAAATGTTTCGATCGTGCTGCTTCTGCTCGCGACGGGACCGGCCATGGCGCAGAATCGCGGCACCAAGAAAGAGCAGGACGCTTGTCAGGCGGACGTGTTCCGCGTGTGTGACGAGGCGGTGCCGGACGAGAAGAAGATCGTGGATTGCCTCAACAGGAAGCTGCCCGAATTGAGCGCCGCCTGCCAGCGCCTCATCGAGCCGGATCCCAAAAAGCGCACCAAGGAGTTCTAGGCGCGTTCCCGAGCGACGACATGGGGGGGATCGGGCGTTCTTTAGCGGGACCGAGGCATTATTCTTGAGGCCTTGCTGGCGCCTGATCCCAATGCCATGGCAGGATCTCGCAATTGTTCAGCCACCGGCCGGTGAGATGGTGGAAGAACGTGCCGTGCCCGACCACCGCGATCGTGGTTTCCGCCCTGCCCTTCAGCAGCGAAACGAACGCCTCCATGCGGGCCAGCAGCACCTCCACCGGCTCGATGTGGATCCCACGCGCGTCCGTCTCACCCTCGGCATGCCACCACGTGGCCGGGAGATGATCGAAGGCGATGCCGGGGAAGGCCGCTTTGAGGTCAGCCGGCGAGCGACCTTGGTCGCAGGAGCTTTCGAGCCGTTCACGATGCAGCGGCTCCACCATGATGCTTGGCCTGGAAGGATGATCGGCGAACAGACCGAGAGTCGTCTGGATCGCCCGGGTCAAGGGCGAGGTCAGGACGAGGTCGATGGATCTGTCCCGCAGAGTCACGCGCGCCGCCGCCACCTGCTCTTGGCCCCGCTCGGTCAAGGGCGCGTCAAAGAGTAGCGGGTCGACTCCGTCGGCCGCGTAGGCGGCGTTGAAGGTCGACTCGCCGTGGCGAATGCACAGGATGGTCCGCTCGATCATGGCCGGTTGGGTAGCCTCCCGCCGGCTCGGGCGCAAGCCGGACGGGTCGGCATGGGCCAGACCAGTCCCTGTCAACGCGTCATTAACCACGACGGGCTATTCTGCCGTTCACCCCAGGCGGTAAAGTCATCATGGTCACGATCGGTCGTCGGCAATTCCTCTCGTCCGGCTTGGCCATGGGCACCATGGCGGTCCTGGAAGGCTGCGCGGGTTCGTCCCGCGACATGCCGCTGGTGGGCAGCTTGTTCGATACCGGATCCCGAACCGCCTCGGGCGGGGAAACATTGTCCAAGCCCGACTACACGGCGATCTATTCGAGCTTCGGGGGCGAACGGTTTCCCATCGACTCCTTTGACTTCACCAAGGTCGACCCGGTCTTCCTGCGGCAGGTGGTCGATTATCGCGGCTCGGAAACGCCGGGCACGATCGTGGTCGATCCGCCGGCGAGGCAGATGTTCTTCGTCGAACCGGGGCGGCGCGCCACCCGCTACGGGGTGGGCGTGGGCCGCGAAGGCTTCGCCTGGTCGGGAACCGCGAAGATCAACATGCGGCGAAGCTGGCCGGATTGGATCCCGCCCCACGAAATGGTGGAGCGCGATCCCGACATCCAGTCACGGCTCGAAGACACCAAGCGAGGCAAGGGCGTGCCAGGCGGGCCCCACAGCCCGCTCGGCGCGCGCGCCATGTATCTTTTTGGCAAGACGGGCGACCTTGGCTACCGCATCCACGGAACCACCGAACCCGAGACAATCGGCTCCAACGTGTCGTCGGGATGCGTGCGGATGGTCAACCAGGACATCATCCACCTTTACAGCCGGGCGCCGGAAGGCACGACCGTGATCGTCCTGGGCTGAGGCGCCAGCGGGTCCGGTCACGACTCAGCCGTCGGCTGGTCGCGCCGGGCCAAGGCGAGCGATCACATCGGCATGGGACCGCAAGCCCAAGGTTTGTTGATCCGGCCCTGTTTCTAGCTGGCGTGCTTGCCGAAGAATTTCAAACAGGCTGGCCCGACCTGGCTTTTCTTCTCCGTCATGCAGGCCGTTATCTTCGCTTCGTCCGGCACGAAGTCCCCGCAAAGCCGCATGGCGTCGTTGTAGCAGGCGGCTTGTTCCTGGTCGCGCAACGTCGGGGCCTTGTTTTTCGCCGGTGCGGCCGTCGCCAAGCATCCCACCAGGGCAAGGCCGAGCAGGCCCTTCAGAAACAACGCTTTCATCGATCCCCCACTTTGTTGGCCGGGTTCGTGCCCGGCGTTCCAAAGGGCTCTGCGCCGGAGTATCTGTCAACCCGTTCGGTCGAGCGTTTCCCTCGGATAGCCGGGCTGGCGCGCGACTTGCCGTGTGAGCGCCAGCGGCAGGCTACCGAGGTCGCGAGGCGCCATGTCGGAGTTTTGATGGGGGACGCCTTCGACCGGATCGGAACATGGCCCGGCGCGCTGACGCGTCGAAGCCTGCTGGGGGGCGGGTTGGCGAGCGTGGTGCTCCACGGCGGCCTGGGCGCGCGCCCGTGGCAGGCTGGGCGCTTACGCATTGGCGTTCCCGACGACATCCATGCCGAAACCCTGGCGGCCGTCGCGTCGGCGTTGGCGGACGCGACGCACCGGCGGGGCGGTCGGCCGTCGTCGCGGTCCCGTTCCCTTGTGATCATTCCGGAATTCCACGCCTTCCCGACATGGGGTAGCCTGGTGGACCATGCGACGCTGCCGCGGGGGCTCGATGGGGCCGTGCTGCCGTGGGGCATGCTGCCGGTCCTCCAATCGGCGGCGGCCGACCCGGGCCAATGGTGTAAGGCGCTCCGCCTCGATGACGAGGCGCCGCAAAGGCGAGCCGTCCTGCTTCTTTCACCCAATCTGGCGCGGCGCCACGAGGGTCCGTCGTCCGGCGGCACCCTCGTGATCGGGCGTCCGCTCGGGCTCCGACCGGCGGACAGGGACTTACGAACCCTGCTGAGCCATCTCGGTCAGGCTTCCCGCGACATAGGCTTCGTCGACCTTCCGGCCCACGATCTGATGCGCAACACGCGCTTGAACCTCCTCGATGCCGCGCTTTTGACGGGTGCGTCGGTGGATCAAACGATGTCCCTTGCTGGCACGGGATCGAGCCGGTCCGGCTCGGCCGAGGATGACGCGCCCCACCACTTGGTTCCGGACGCTTATGGGATCGCCTCGCGGGATCTGGTTCCGGGGCCGACACTCTATCTTCGCCGGCGCTCGCCCGGGAAGCCGTGAAACCAGCTTGCCCGGTTGAGCTCCGCACGGCTCGAGCCGCAGCATGCTCCTTGCCTGGAAACCCAAAGAGAGGCCTTCATCCGACGGGGCCGCTCCATTTTGGAACAAAGGCGTCGTCAAATGCTGAAGGCAAGCTCGGTGGCGGTGGTTCCGCCGGACCAAACCAGGACATCCTCGCGCGGCCTGGACAATGTCGGCGCGGAGATCCGCGACGTGCTGCAACACCTGCGGAGGCGACGGCGGGTGATCATGCTCGCCGCGCTGATGTCGGCCGCGCTTGGCACCATCCTGGCCGGCTTCCTTCCGCGCCTCTACGTGGCGACGACGCAGATCATGATCGACCCGCGCGACCTGCGGGTGTTCGACAAGGGCGTGGTGCCGAGCGGCGAACTGTCCGAAGGCCAATCCTCCCTTGTTGAAACGCAATCCAAGATCCTGAAGTCCGACAACGTCCTCAACCCGGTGATCGAGAACGAGCGGCTCGCCGAGGATCCGGAGTTCAATGGCTCGGCCCGGAACGCTTTGAGCGCGGCCTACCGGAACCTGCGCACCACCCTGTTGGGGCCTGAACCGTCCGACAAGCGGGCCATCACGTTCGACAAGCTGAGCGAGGCCGTCAAGGTACAGCACCTTGCCGGCACCTTCGTGGTCGAACTGAGCGTTGGCACGCAGGACGCGGAGAAGTCGGCGCGGTTGGCGCAGCAGATCGCGGCGGGTTTCATCGCCAATCAGGCCCAAACCCGGCAGGACGCCGCCCGCCGCGTCAGCGAAGGCTTGTCGATGCGCCTCGACGAGCTCAGCGCGGGTTTGCAGCGCGCCGAACACGCCGTCGACACCTTCAAGCGCGAGAACAACATCCTCGACACCAATGGCCGCCCGGTGAACGAGCAGCAGCTTGGCGACCTCACCAACCAATTGACCGCCGCGCGGTTGCGCACAGGTGAAGCACGGGCCCGCACCGAGCAGATCACCCGGATCCTGCGTTCGGGCACGGTTCCGGACGCCACGGCCGAAGTGTTGCAATCGCCGGCCATCGCCCAGCTTCGCGCCCGCTACGCAACCATCAAGCAGAACCAGGATAACCTGCTGACCTCGCTGGGGCCGCGCCATCCGAGCCTGCTGGCCACCCAGGCCCAGGTGCAGGGCGTCCGGCAACTGATCTTCGAGGAGATCGGCCGGATCGGCGCCTCGGCTCGCAACGACCTCGAGCGGGCCAAGGCCAACGAGACCAGCGTCGCCCGTCAGGTCGAGGCCATCACCAAGGAAACAGGAACGGTGAACACGGCCTCGATCCGGCTGCGTGAGCTCGAACGGGAAGCGCAGGCGCGCCGCGCCGTTTATGAGAGCTTCCTGGCGCGCGCTCAGGAAACCCGCCAGCAGGGCGACCTGCCGATCACCAACATTACCGTGATCGCCGCCGCGACCGCGCCGCTTCGTCTGACCGGCCTTCCCCCGCTCCTGGTCGTGGCCATCGTTGCCGCCCTAGGGGCAGGCCTTGCCGCCACCCTGTGCCTGGCGTTCGACCAGCTCAAAGGTCGGCTGATGACGCCCCGCCAGGTTTCGCTCGCGACCGACCTGCCGGTGTTGGCGATCGCCAAGCGACGCGCCCGCTCGGCGGCCGGCTTCCTGCGTTTCGGCGCGCGCCCGGCCGGACCGCGACCGCGCACATCCGGAACGTCGCTGGCGCAGTTGCAGGACGCGCTGATCGACGTGGCGCCGCGCCTGCCCCCCCGCGTCGTTCTGTTCCTGAGCGCCTCCGGCCACGCCGCCGATGCCCGCCTGCCTCTCGACCTCGCCCGCCGGGTGAGCGGCGCGGGCGACCGCGTGCTGCTGATCGACGCCGATGGCGACGCGATGACCCGTTCGCTGTCCGGCAGGGGCGAAGCGGGCGGGCGCGGGTGGCCCTCCCTGGCCCGCACCGACATCCCCAACCTGTCGGTGGCATCCTTCGGGTCGTCGCTGTCCCGCCGCGCGACGCTGAAATCGCCGGGTGGACCGGACGCCCTGCTCCACCTCGCGCTTGACCACGCCTTCGTGTTCGTCCACGCATCGACCCAAGGCAGCGCCTTGCGGCTTCGCGACCTCGCCGAATCGGCCACCAACATCGTCCTGCTGATCGATGCCGACGCGGCATCGGCCGGCACGTTGGACGCGGTTCGTCAGCAGATCGGCCCCTGTGGTTCAAAGGTCGACGGGTTCATTTGGGTGGCGTCCGATCGCATCGGTCATCTTAACGAACGCGACACCGCGATGCGCGACAAGTCCCGCTTCGCCCAGGACTCAGCACGAACGGGAGTGGCTTGACACACGATCGGATCGCCATGGCGGGGAGCGTTCGCCACGACCTCGCCAGCAAGGCCGGCCGGGCGATCGCCCGGCTGTTGCCGATCAGGCTCCACAGGACGCGGGCGGCTCCACTGGTGTCGCTCACGTTCGACGATATGCCCGACACGACCTTCGTCGACGGCGCCCCCCTGCTCGACGGCTACGGCGCGCGCGGCATCGACGGGCGCTGGCTGGACCCCGGCCAGCTTCTGTCTGTCCGGCTCCATGACACGCGGCTCGACGCCGAAAGGATCGATCGCCGCGCCTGCTCGGGCTCGCCCTCCCGGCATCGGGGCGACAGGACTGCCCGATCATGACGGGGAACGCGGCGCCCGACGTCAAGTTGGGACGGAACGAGCCCACATGATCCGACCCGAGGATTTCGGAGCGGTCGGGGATGGAACAACCGACGACACGCGGGCCTTGCAGCGGGCTCTCGACAGGGCCGAAGGGGCGAGTCTGCTGCTGACAGGCCGGCGTTATCTCACCGGCGCCACGCTTCTCGTTTCCTCAAACACCAGTCTGCAGGGGTTCGGGGCCACCATCCTGGGCCGGGCCGAGGACGGGCCGGTTATCGCCTCGAAAGCCTGGGCGACACGGGCGCCAACGCGCGGCCGCACCCGGATCGCGGGGCTGCGGATCGAGGGAACCGGCCGTGGAACCCGGCAAGACGGGGTGGTGCTTTTCGATTTCTGGTCGGAATTGGCCGACCTCGAAATCGTGAACACGGGCGGGCGCGGCATCGTGCTGACGGCAACCGACCGAAACCGGAACGCCGCCGGCGGTACCCTGGTGGAGAACCGTGTGCGGCGCTGCATCGTGCGGGACGGCGCCGGCACGGCCTTCTTTCTGGGAGAGCCCGCCAATGGAAAGCTGACCGATGGCGACCTCACCGATTGCATCGGCATGGCCAGGGACGACGCCGACGGACCGATTGTCAGCATCGGTCACGCCGCAGGCTGGACGATCCGCAACCTCCACACCTATGGAGGGCGGCCCCGCACGGCGGTCGAAGTGAGGCAGGCCTATTTCACGCGGATCGCCGACCTTTACTGCGAGGGCTTCACCGAAACCGGGCTCGCCCTGCCGGACATCCAGACGCAGGTCGCGGTGCTCAACGCCCAGATCGTGGCGACCGCGCCGCTCGGGCCGGGGGCGGCCTTTCTGTCGGTGACAGGCCATCGCGACTTCCCGCATCCTGCGGCGGACTTCAACAACGTCGGCTTGAACAACCTGACGCAAAGCCGGGCCGTCGCCCTGCGCAACCCCGGCAACGCGGTCGCGGTGGGTGGGATGCCACTCCGGATCAGTGGGTCGGGCGCGGCGCTCGTCACGCCCGGGAGCGAGCCGCCGCCACCCGGCGAGTACCCGGGAAGCGCCACGCAGGGGCGTGAGCCAGGCGCGCGTCGCAGCCTCACCTGGATGGGACGGGATGGGCGAATCCTGGAGGTGGCGAGCCGGCCGGTGGCGGACGCCTTCGCCGAAGCCTTCCTGCTCACGCTGACCGGCCGTTCCCCCGATGGAACGCTCACCACGCAATTTGCCGGGATGCTGCATTGGACCCGGGCACAGCCCGACGCGCGAGCGGTGCTGGTCGACCTCGTCCCGTTCGGCCCGCCGGTCGGCTTCCAGCGCCCGCCCGAGGCCATTTTCGAGCGGCGCGGCGACCGCCTCATCCTCACCCTGTCGTTCACACCCGTCGCGTCGGGGCCGGGCCAGCTGACGATCGGTTGAAACCGCTTCGGCCAAGCGAGCCGGCGGCGACCTCGGCCTCACCAGGCCCTGAGCGACCGCCGGGTCACCACGCCCCAGACCCCGCCGGCGGACATGACGTAAAAGCCGATTGCCAAGCCACTGGAGCGGCATGATCAGTGTGTCGATGGAAGCCGATGTCATCAGAACGGCGGCGAACATCAGCTCGCGGTGATATTCCAGCAAGGCGCGCCACGTTGGCGCCGAGCACATCGGGAAAGATTGCCAGGACCAGGGTCATCGCCCCCAAGGGAAGCAGGGCCATGACGCCCAGCCCACCCTCGACACCCAGGCTCCGTTGCCAGTTGCCGAACCGCTCACGGCTTCGAAGGAACGATCTGATGTAAGGGACGGTCAGCTAAGTTTTAAGCGGTCGCTCAATCCCTCAGGCGGAGTGCAGGGCGTGCCGAACGGCGCGTGACAACTCGTCGATCTCGAATGGTTTGCGAAGGATCGCCTCCTGGGCGAACGTGTCCGACACCAGCCCGGCTTCGGCATATCCCGTCGCCAGGATGATCGGCAGGCCGGCCTGCCGGTCCCGGGCGGCGGCGGCGACCTGGGCGCCGTTCATGCCCGGCATCGAAAAATCCACGATCATGACGTCGGGTCGCTCGATGTCGAGGCGCTCCAACCCGGCCTTGCCGTGTTCGGCCTGGGTGACGAGATAGCCCAGACTTTCCAGGCAATCCACCACGAAGCGGCGGACATCGGGGTCGTCGTCGATCACCAGCACGTGACCCCGGCCCGGGACGGCGGCGGCGGCGTCGCGGCCGTCCTCGGCGAGTTGTCGCGCCTCCGTCCGGCGCAGCCAGATCTCGATCGTGGTGCCCCGGCCAACCTCGCTGTGGATCTTGACCGATCCGCCCGACTGATGGGCGATGCCATGAACCTGGCTGAGGCCGAGCCCCGTGCCTTTCCCCAGCGGCTTGGTGGTGAAAAAAGGATCGAACACCTTCGGCAGGACGTCGGGCGCGATGCCCGAACCGGTGTCGGCGACCGCCACGACGACGAAATCCTGCACGGCGCCGTCGCGGCTCCGCGCGGGCTCGATGCGGGTCGCGATGCAAAGCGACCCACCCTTCGGCATGGCGTCGCGCGCGTTGATGGCGAGGTTCAACAGGGCGAGCTCGATCTGGTTGGCGTCCGCCATGGCGACGCCGTCCGGCGCGGCGAGACCGGTCTCGATGGCGATGCTCGGCCCGATCGAGCGGGCCAGGAGTTCGCGCATTCCGGAAACCAGCCCATCGATCGCCACCGGGCGAAGGTTCAACTGCTGGTTGCGCGAGAAAGCCAGGAGTTGACCGGTCAGCTTGGCGGCGCGGTCCGACGCATGGCGGGCCCGCGACGCCATCGCCTTGATGCGCTCATCCGACGTTCGACGGCTGATCAGGTCGACGTTGCCGATGATGGCGGTAAGGAGATTGTTGAAGTCATGCGCGATGCCCGCCGTCAGCTGCCCGACCGCTTCCATCTTCTGTGATTGCACGAGAGCGGCCTGCGCGCGCTGGCTTTCGCCGATCGCCTCATCGACGCGTTGCTGCAGCATCTCCTCGGCCCGCCGACGCTCTGTGACGTCCAGCGACACGCCGGCGAGCGCCGCGTTCCTGTTCCCGTCGGCCGTGTTGAGGCGGCCGCTGATCTGGATCCAGTGCATGGTCTTGTCGGGCCAGGTCACCCGAGCTTCGAGCCTGTAATCGGCGCGGCCGGCGAAAGCCGCCTCGGTCGCCGCGTGGTGGCGCTCCACGTCGTCTGCGTGGATGGCGGCCAGCAGGTCGTCATGGGAAAACGGCGCGTCGGCTTCGCGTCCGAAATGCGCCTTGAACCGGTCCGAACCCGTCAGCACCATGGACGAGGGGCATAGCGTCCAGGAGCCGAGGTTGCCGGCCATCATGGCCATCCGCAGGTTGCGCTCGTTGTTGTCCCGCTCGATCCAATGGGCGCGGGCCTCATACTGGCGTCGGCGGGCCCGCAAAGCCGACATGGCCGCGCTGACAAGCGTTTCGGCGTTGATGGGGCGCTCAAGCACCACCACGTTGCCGAGAAGGTCGGCGAGCCCCCGCCGCTCCGCGCCCGGTTGCCTGGCCTGCCATGGCGAAAGCAGGATGAACGGGAAATCCGCCCAGGCGGGCTGGGCATCGATCCAGCTGCGCAGCAGCGGGACGTCGTCGGAACTCAAGCCCTCCTCGGTGACGAGCGCCGCGCTGGCACCGCGATCCATCTCGGCGAGGAGCGCACGGGCGTCGGCGCACACCGCCCAGCCCAGATGTCGACGGTCCAAGACCTGGCCGATCACCTGGGCGTCCCGACCGCGGGGCGCGAGGATGAGGATGCGCTCTTCCACGGCTCAAGCCTCTGGCGAGGCGGAGGGGCCGAGCATCTGCCCCTTGCCGCGATAGGCCGGCAACCCCGACAGCACACCGTCGAAGTCATACAAGGCCTGGCCGACGTGCAAGCCGGACCCATCCAGGCGAAATTCCCTGATGGTGCGCTCGTGCGCGGCCGTCCGGCTTTTCACAACCGCGACGGCCTGCCGTACGGCGCCGAGCGCCTCGAAGAACCTGAACAGGACGATCGTGTCGCTGAGGTAACTCAGGTCGACCTCGCTGCGCACTTCCCCGACGATCCCGTGCTGCCCCATCACGACGATCGTCACCACGTCGTTCTGATTGAGGTAGGACAGCAACTCATGCATCCGCAGTTGCAGGAATTTCTGACCCGGCATGGCCTGCAGGTAGGCGTTGAGGCTGTCGATCACGACGAACTTGCAACCGCCCTCCACAGCCTGACGAACATTCTGCGAGAATTGCCCCGGAGAAAGCTCGGCCGGGTCGATTTGCTGAATGGCGATCCGGTCCCGCGCCATGGCACCGCTCAGGTCCATTCCCAGTGCCGCCGAGCGACTCAACAACGTGTCGAGCCCTTCGTCGAACAGGTAATACATACCCTTGAGACCGGCCCGTTCGGCCGCCACCATGCAACTCACCGCCGTCGTGGTCTTGCCGACGCCGGATGGGCCGAGGAACAGCGAGTTCGTGCCGGAGGAGAGCCCGCCACCCAAAATCTCGTCGAGCTGGGCGGAACCCGTCGAAACCATGGCATGGCTACCCGAGATGCGATGCTCGGCGGCGACCAGGCGCGGAAACACCTCGACTCCGCCGGTTTCGATGTTGAAATCGTGGTAGCCGCCGCGAAAGGACGTTCCCCGCATCTTGATCACGCGGAGGTGCCGGCGCTCCTTGCCGTATTCCTGGTTTGCCTGATCCAGCCGGATCACGCCGTGGGCGATGCTGTGCAACTGGAGGTCGGTGGGCTCCGACGTGCGGTCGTCAAGGAGCAGGACAGTGCATTTCTGGCTCGAAAAGAACTGCTTCATGGCGAGGATCTGGCGCCGGTAGCGAAGCGGGCTCTGCGACAGCAGCCGAAATTCCGCCAGGCTGTCGAACACGACACGGCGCGGGTTGCGTTCAACGATCTCCCGCATGAGGCGGGCCGTGGTTTCACCCAATTCCATTTCGGACGCGTGCAGGATGCTTTGCTGCTGATCCGGGTCGAGCCCATCGTCGATCAGGCTTTCCGCGATGGCGATCCCGTCGAGCGACCAGCCGTGCGAGGCGGCGCCGGCCCGCAGTTCCTCGATCGTTTCCGACAAAGTGATGTAGAGGCCCTGTTCGCCGCGCGCCTGGCCCTCGATGAGGAACTGCAACGCCAGGGTGGTCTTTCCCGTGCCGGGCGTTCCCTCGACGAGATAAAGGCGGTTGGGCGTCAACCCACCGCCAAGCACATCGTCCAGTCCGGCGATCCCGGTCGAAACGCGAGCAGGCACATCACTCATCTCATGATCCGTTGAACAGGTCGGTGTTTTGGCGGGATCCGTCATTGCAATACGCGAAGCGATCGGCTTCCACCATTTCCTGCTCCGGGTGGCCAAGCCGCGAAAGGTCGAAATGGTTCGGCTTGACGCGGCAAATCGCGTCAACGGCCATCATGCCGACGTGACGGACTTGCCGGACAGCGTCTCGATCCGCTTGACCAGGCCGTCACGAACGACGCGGAACGCGTCGAGCATGGCGTCCCGCGTCCCTTCCACCGCCGTGGGATCGAACGTCGGCCAATAGGCGACCTCGACCGCCATGGTCCGGGTAAACTCGAGCGCGCGGTGGTGGGCTTCGGGCGACAAGGTGACGATCAGGTCGAAACTCGTTTCGTCGAGTTCTTGAAACGTCCTCGGCTGATGGCGCGACCCGTCGATGCCGACCTCCGCCAGCACCGCCGCCGTGAACGGATTGAACCGCCCGGGCCGAACCCCGGCCGACACGATGTGAACCGAGCGGCCAAACCGCCGGCGGGCCAGGGCCTGGGCGATCGGCGAGCGGATGGCGTTTTCCGAACAGGCGAACAGCAGGGATTGAACCGGGGGCGAGCCGGTGGCGCCGGGCACGGGCTAGCCCTGCCGGTGAAGCGCGGCCAGCAAGGTGAAGAGCCGC
This sequence comes from uncultured Alphaproteobacteria bacterium, assembly GCA_937871825.1. Lineage (GTDB taxonomy): Bacteria > Pseudomonadota > Alphaproteobacteria > Rhizobiales > Beijerinckiaceae > Lichenihabitans. The sequence goes on along the minus strand of CALMOK010000239.1, from coordinate 18,728 downwards.
CGCATGGTGTCAAAATCGGACACGATCTTGCCGGCGAGGCGATCGCCCAGCAGTTCGGCCGCCTCGTTGTGAAGCCCCCGGCGGCCCATGTCGATCGCCTCGATCTGCGCCGGCGTCGCGGTTCGCAAGGCGGCGTGGTGGCGCCCGCACAGGAAGGCGTAATCCTTCAACAGGGGCCGGAAAGGGGCGAGCGACAGGACATGGACGATGAGGGGTCGGCCGTCCTGGCCGCGAATGTCCATGGCGAGCCTCCAGTCCTGCAGGGCGATCACCATCCGGTATGGACCGCCGGGGTGATGCGGCAAGGCGAACACCCCGTTGTCGATCAGGTCGGCGATGGCGACCCGCCGTTCATGCGCCTGATCAACCGTTCCGGGTCCAATGGTCTCCGCGTCGAGATCGACCGACAACAGCCTGGCCCGGGGGTCGCGGCCGCTCAAGCGGTCAAACCCGGCCGGTGCGGATGGCGACCGAACGGGCATGCGCCTCAAGCCCCTCGGCGCGCCCGAACGTGATGGCGGCACCTGCCAGCGCGTCGAGCGCCGCCGGGGTGCATTTAAGGAGCGAGGTGCGCTTCATGAAGTCGAGCACGCCGAGCCCGGACGAGAAGCGGGCCGAGCGCGCCGTGGGCAGCACGTGGTTCGATCCCCCGACGTAATCCCCGATCGCCTCGGGGGTGTGCGCCCCGATGAAGATCGCGCCGGCGTTGCGGACGCGCCCCGCAAGCGCGTCGGCGTCCTCCGTCATGATCTCGAGATGTTCGGGTGCCAGCCGATCGACAAGGTCGAGCGAGGCCGCGAGGTTCGGCACCAGGATAACGGCGCCGAAATCGCGCCAGCTCGCGCCGGCGATCGCCGCGCGGGGCAGCGCCCCGGCCTGCCGGTCCGTTTCCATCGCCACGGCGTCGGCCAGCGCGGCGTCGTCGGTGATGAGGATCGATTGGGCGGAGGGGTCGTGCTCGGCCTGTGCCAGGAGGTCGGCCGCGATCCATTCGGGGTTGCCGGTTCGGTCGGCCAGCACCACCACCTCGGACGGACCCGCGATCATGTCGATCCCCACGGTACCGAAGACGCGGCGCTTGGCGGCCGCCACATAGGCGTTACCGGGACCCACGATCTTCGACACCGGCGCGATCGAGGCCGTCCCAAAGGCGAGGGCGGCGATCGCCTGCGCGCCGCCGATCCGGTAAACCTCGTCGACCCCGGCAAGCCGCGCCGCCGCTAGAACGAGCGGGTTGATGTCGCCATGCGGCGCCGGAACCGCCATGACGAGGCGCCCGCAGCCCGCCACCTTGGCGGGAACGGCGTTCATCAGGACGGAAGACGGATAGCTGGCGGTGCCGCCCGGCACATAAAGGCCGACGGCGTCGATGGCGGTCCACCGCCAACCGAGTTCGACGCCGAGCGCGTCGGTGAAGCTCACGGCGGACGGTTTCTGGCGCTCGTGGAAAGCTGTGATCCGCTCGTGCGCCAGCGCGAGCGCCTGGATGGCATCCGGTCGGCAGGCCCCGGCCGCGGCGTCGAGATCGGCGTCCCCGACCCGCAGCCCCATCGTCCGGAGGTCGACGTCGTCGAATTTTTGGGAAAGCTCGAACAGGGCCTCGTCGCCTCGCGCCACCACGTCGGCGATGATGGCGCCGGCCGTGGCCTCGACATCCACGGAGGTTTCCCGCTTGGCGTGCAGCAAGGTGTCGAAGCCCCGCTCGAAATCCTTGTCGTTCCTGTTCAGCCGCACCGGCATCCCGCAACCTTTGTGGCATCCGGGGCAGGTCATCCAGCCCCACCGGACCCCGGCGAGGGGTGATCGTCTCGGCCGCGGCTCGTTGAACGGGTTTAGTCGCTCACGCGGGCCGCGTCGAGCAGGTGCCCCGGCCGTTCCGGCACCGTCCAGCGCGGACCCATGTCGCGGAACGCGGCCTCCAGGCATTCCACCGTCAACTTGATCTGGCCGCCGTTGGCGAAAATGAGAACCACGGCGCCGGAAGGGGCATCGTCGGGAACAAACGAGATGGCGAGCAGAACCTCCGCACGATCCGTGGCCCGGACGTCCAACCCGCTATAGGCGACCTTGAGCACGCGCTCGAAATGCAACCCCGCGAAGCAGCGTTCGAAGACCCCGGACGCGGATCGCGTCCAATCGAACCGCGACGCCGCCACGGCGAACCTCTTGGTTTTCGGCAGGTAGGCCATGTCGCCCAGACGCACGTCCGCCTCTTGCAAGTGGGTCGACACCACCGCCAGATCGTCCTCATCGAACACCATGAGCCGCAACGGCTCGTCGGCCGGGGCGGCCTGGTCGGTCACCGCCATGGACGGCGTGGTCTGCTTTGACACCTTTGCACTCCCGGACCTCGAAACGACGCGGTCGCGTCGAACCATAAGCGTTGCCGCAGGTTGTGATGTTGTTCGCGACAATCGGGCTGCGGCCCGAGGGGAATGAACTTCGATGCGAAGCGGTTCAACGCCGTCGGTGTTTCCGCTCGTTTTAGGGAGAGAAAAATGCGCTTTGGTCGACTTTTCGCCTCGCTCAGCGTCGCCACGCTGCTGGTATCGGCGGCCCCGCTGGCAGCTCAGGCCCAGATGGACCGCGGCATGCACCACCGCGCGATGCGCCATCACGATCGCATGATGATGCATCGCGAACGCATGATGATGCATCGCGAACGCATGATGCATCACCGGATGATGCATCATCGCATGATGCGTCACCGCATGCGCGACATGTGAACACGTCACCCGAACCGGCGACACATTCCTCGTTTTCAGTTCGTTAACGAAAGACAGGAAGCCGAAACAAGGTCCGACCCGGGTCGATTCAGCCTGGGTTGGACAATCGTTCGATCTCGGCGCCGCATTGGCCGAGCTTGTGCTCCAAATGTTCGAAGCCTCGGTCGAGATGGTAAACGCGGTTGACCAGGGTCTCGCCTTCGGCCGCCAGGGCGGCGATCACCAGCGACACCGAGGCCCGCAGGTCGGTGGCCATCACGGGTGCTCCCTTGAGCCGCTCGACGCCCTGAACGATCGCCGCGTCCCCGTCGAGCCGGATGCGTGCTCCAAGCCGAGTCAGTTCGCTCACGTGCATGAAGCGGTTCTCGAAGATGGTTTCCCGAATTCGCGAGGTACCCTGCGACATCGTCATGAGCGCCATGAACTGGGCCTGGAGGTCGGTGGGAAAGCCGGGGAACGGCTCGGTCGTGATGTCGACCGGGTCGATGCCGCCACCATCGCGCCGGACGCGCAATCCCTCGTCGGAGGCCGACACCATGGCGCCCGTGTGTCCCAGGATGTCGAGGGCGCCTTGCAGGAGTTCGGGCCGGGCGCCTTTCAGCACCACGTCGCCGCCCGTCATGGCGACCGCCATGGCGTAGGTTCCAGTCTCGATTCGGTCGGGCAGAACCGCGTGGCGCGCCCCACCGAGCCGCCCGACGCCCTCGATCTCGATGACCGGGCTCCCCGCACCCTTGATCTTGGCTCCCATCTTGATGAGGCAGTCGGCGAGATCGACGATCTCGGGCTCGCGGGCGGGATTGTGGATCACCGTGCTGCCTTGCGCCAACGCGGCCGCCATCAGGGCCGTGTGGGTTCCCCCGACGGTCACTTTCGGAAAGTCGATCTCGGCGCCCTTCAACCCGCGCGGGGCCTTGGCGATGACGTAGCCCGACTCGATGTCGACCTGCGCCCCGAGCCGTTCCAGCACCATGAGCAGAAGGTCGACCGGGCGGGTCCCGATGGCGCACCCACCGGGAAGCGAAACACGCGCTTCCCCCATCCGGGCGAGCAGCGGCGCCACCACCCAGAAACTGGCCCGCATCTTGGAAACGAGGTTGTAGGGCGCCGTGGTGTCGACGATCCGCTCGGCCCGCAGGTGAACCGTCTGCCCCGCGATGGTGGCTTCCCCCGGGCGCTTGCCGTTTATCGAAAAGTCGACCCCGTGGTTGCCCAAAATGCGAACCAGGAGGTTGACGTCCGCCAAGCGGGGCAGGTTTTCGAGCGTCAGCGCCTCGTCGGTCAGCAAGCTCGCGATCATCAGCGGCAGGGCGGCGTTCTTTGCGCCTGAAATTTCGATACTGCCGTTCAAGGCGTGACCGCCCACGATCCGGATTCTGTCCATTCAGTCCTCGGCAAGCCTACGCAACCGGATAAGCCGGCGCAGCGCCGTACACGACCGATCGCCAATGCGACAAGCCGGGCACCATGATGGAAAGACTTGGAATGGTCGCAACGGCTCTGTCAACGCTCGGGAAGCACCCCGCCGCGTGACTGTTCCTTGCGGCGCTTGAGGTTGGCCCGCAAGGCCTCGGCCAAACGCGCGTCCCGCTCGGCGGCCCGCTGCGCTTCGCGACGGGCCGCAGCCTCGCTCAAATCAGCCTGCCTATCCCCACCTTGGCCCACTCGCGCCGTCCCTTAACCTGAGAGGACACCCAACCAACCCGGCAAGCCGACATCGAGCGCCGGACAGGTCGCGCCGATCGGTCGCGTTGCTTCAGCCCAGCTTTCGCATCAATTCAAGGAACCTGTCGGGGATCGGCTGGCTGGCGACATCATCGAAGGCGGCGCGCAGTTGCGAACCAAGGTAAAGATGAACGTCGCGCGGCGGGGTCGGATCGGTACCGTCAGGCCCGCTCGACTCATCGGCCGTTGCGGCCACCTTTGGCAGCAGCTCATCCGTTTCGTGAACGTCCCGATCCGAACCAGCCATTCCGCTCTCTTTTTCAGTCTTTATGATCGACTTGCCTCGGAAGCCGGGCTGTGATCATGAAGCCAGGAGATGGGCCGGTCGCCCAACCGGCTCGTTGATGTATGCTAACGAACCATCTCAAATGGGATAGGTTCCAGCCATCCGGGAACAAATATCGCGCCAAAACACTTGTCGCGAGAGTGCCTCGCAAGGAACCACGAATGTCGATTTCGCAGGATATCGCCCCGCATTTGCCGAACCTTCGGCGGTTTGCGCGTGCCCTCACGGGGAGCCAAAGCGGCGGTGATGCCTATGTCGTCGAGACGTTGGAGGCAATCGTCGCGGACCCTAACGGGTTCGCAAGCGGGACAGATGTCCGTTGTGCCCTGTTCGGGCTTTTCCTTGCCTTGTGGGGATCGGTCGCCATCAACGGGCGGAGCGATGTGACCGCTGCTGATGCCAATGAGGCTGGCACGGCTGGTCGGCTCGATGCGATCTCGATGCGGCCACGCGTTGTTCTGCTGCTGACGACCCTTGAGGGTTTCGACCTCAACGAGGTGTCCCGCACCTTGAAATGCTCGATCGCGGAAGCGCGTGCCCTTCTCGACAAGGCCAACGCGGAAATTGCCGAGCAGCTATCCACGACGGTTCTGATCATCGAGGACGAGCCGCTGATCGCGCTCGACCTGCAGAATGTCGTGGAGGATCTTGGGCATCGGGTGGTCGATGTCGCGCGCACCCACCGGGAAGCACTGGCCGCCATCCAGGAGCATCGGCCCGGCTTGATTCTTGCCGACATCCAACTCGCCGACGGCAGTTCCGGTCTTGAAGCCGTGAACGAAATCCTGGAGTCCCACGAGGTTCCGGTGATTTTCATCACAGCCTATCCGGAACGGTTCCTGACTGGCGCGCCGCCCGAACCCGCCTTCCTGATTGCCAAGCCGTTCAGCGTCGAACAACTACGCGCTGTGATCAGCCAAATCCTGTTCTTCAACAGGGTCGCTCACCGCCGAAACGACGACCTGCCCACACAGGCCTCAGCCTAAGCTCATTATAGCGGCCGGCGAAATGTGGGCGGTTGATCCAAACCAACCGAAACGCCGTATTTTTCGATGACGTGGTCTCGCCTGTCCACCTTACATCACGACAGTCGCGCAAACCGCCATGTCGATTGCGCAAACAGCGATGGACCAGTCATGGTCGTTCGACCCTGATCCGACCGCTCATCCTGAATGTCAAAAACCCGCAGCGGCCAGGGGCTGCCGCTGCGGGTTCTTCGGCGGAGCAGAAAGATGGGAGGGGGGAGCATCTGATCCGCTCACGCATGGGGAAAACGTCAAGGCACCCATCTGGTTCCTTGCCCTTTCGATGCGTCAAACCGGCTGGTAACTGGCCCCGATCTGAAACGGTCATGATGGCGCTCACCGGTTCACGACCAAGAGACGTTGTGGACATCCCCCGAATTGACCGGCCCACAAGACCTAAGGCCTTGTTCATCCGTGTTGTTTGGATCGCTTCGCGCTATAACGGGCGCAGACACTGATTCGCGGCGCACAGGACGACCGCATTTCAACATGTCGTCTTTGATCGGCGGTCGTCAGGGTTCGCCTGAACGTTGTCGCGCATGCAGAGGATGTCACATGTCCCTTGTCCCATCCGAAGCGCGTCGTGCCGAGCATCCGGTGGATGTGGTGGAACGGATCGCGTCCTTTCACGACTGGGCGTTCGATCGCGACGACGAGGACGAGATTTCGATCTCGGTCCAGGGCGCCTGCGCGGATTTCCACGTCGCCTTCCCGTGGCTGGCCGATGTCGAGGCGCTGCATATCGGATGCGCCTTCGACCTGAAGGTGCCCGAGCGGCGCCGCGCCGCCATCCTGTCGCTGATCGCGCTCATCAACGAGCATCTTTGGATCGGACATTTCGACCTGTGGAATGGCGAGAATGTCGTTATGTTCCGCCACGCCTTGCTGATGTCGGGCGGCGCCGATCCGGATGGGCGGCAGTGCGAGGCGATCTTGAAGGCCGCCGTTGAAACATGCGACCGCTATTACCAGGCGTTCCAGTTCGTGATCTGGGCGGGCAAAACCGCTCGGGAAGCGCTGGATAGCGCCATGTTCGAGACCGAGGGAGAGGCTTGAGCCATCAAGCCCCGTCCATCCTCCTGGTGGGTGCCGGGAAGATGGGCGGCGCCCTGTTGCAGGGCTGGCTCGACACCGGATTGCCGCCCTCGCGGATCGCCGTGCTGGACCTTCAACCTTCGGATAGCTTGACGGCCCTCGCGCGCGAGCGCGGGTTCGCCCTCGGTGCCGCACCCATCGGGCTGGCGCCCGATATTCTGGTGCTGGCCATTAAACCGCAAATGTTGACAGACGCTGCGCCAAGCCTCGGGGCAATTGGGCTTGGGCGGACGGTTCTGATCTCCATCCTGGCCGGTAAGACGATCGCGGAACTCGCCGCCCACCTGCCTGTCGCCGCCGTGATCCGGGCCATGCCCAACACGCCGGCGGCCGTTCGGCGCGGCATCACGGGCGCTTTCGCGGGACCAGGCGTCACCCAGGCCCAACGCGCGATGGCCGACACCTTGTTGCGAAGCGTCGGCGCGGTGGCATGGCTGGACGGCGAGGAACAGATCAATGCCGTGACGGCGGTTTCGGGCTCCGGGCCAGCCTATGTGTTCCTGCTCGTTGATTGCTTGGCGGAGGCCGCGCGGGCGGCGGGACTGCCGACGCCACTCGCCGAACAATTCGCCCGGGCCACGGTGGAGGGCGCGGGCGCGCTGCTGGCCAGTGAACCCACGGTGCCGGCGGAGCAACTGCGTCGCAACGTTACCTCGCCGGGCGGCACCACGGCGGCAGCCCTGCGGGTGCTGATGGAGGACGACGTCTTGCGAAACCTCATGGTGAAGGCCGTCGCGGCCGCGCGGCAACGGGCGGTCGAGCTGGCCGGGTAGCCTTCCCCGCAGGCCCTTTGCCGCACCGGTGGCCAACCGCGCCTTTCTTATCTACATCTTATTATGCGCTGATCGGACAAGGCCCCGTCGCGCCGCCCGTGCCATGCGGGGCTCGCCTCGCTGGCGAGTTCGCGGCGCCGGCCTGCCCAGGTGGAGACGAGATTATGCCCAGCAGCGATGACATCAACGATCCCTTCGGGATGAACGGGATGGACCGCCCCGCCGGCGAAGCTTCCGCGTCGGTTCCGCCCGCCTCGAAGCCGAACGGGAAGGACCGCATCATCGAGGCCACCCTTGAACTCGCTGCGGAGCGCGACTGGAGCGATTTCGGGATCACCGACATCGCGCGGCGGGCCGACCTGTCCCTGGCCGATTTCCGGGACGCCTTTCCGTCCAAGGGGGCGGTGCTGGCCGGGTTTTCGAAAAAGATCGACCGGATCGTTCTTGACGGCACCACGCGCGACCTTGACGACGAGACCGCCAAGGAGCGGTTGTTTGACGTGCTGATGCGCCGCTTGGACGCGATGGCGCCCTACCGACTGGGGCTCGAAAGCGTTGCCGAATGGGTGCGGACCGACGCCCTGGCGGCAGCGGCGCTCAACGGGGTGGCGCTGAATTCCATGCGGTTCATGCTGGCGGCGGCCGGCATCGACGTCGAAGGGCGGACGGGCGCCCTGAAATTGCAGGGCTTGGTGATCGCCTGGACGCGGGTGCTCGCCGTCTGGTTCGAGGACAGCGATCCGGGCTTGTCGGGCACAATGGCGGCGCTCGACCGGGAGTTGAAGCGCGGCGAAGGTTTGGCGGCCCGCGTCGACGACCTCGACCGGCTGGCTTCGCCGCTTCGGCTGCTCGGACGGGCCATGATGGACACACGGCGCCGCGTGAGGGATCGCGACCGCACCGCCAACAGGCGCACGGAATCTCAGGCGGCGGCCGATTTCGACGCGGCCGATCCCGCCATATGAGTGGCCCCGAACCGCAAGCCGCGGCCCCGACGATCGGCTACGACGATTTCCTGGCCGTGGACGTGCGGGTCGGCACGGTCCTTCAGGTGGAGGCCTTTCCGCAGGCCCGCAAGCCCGCCTTCAAGCTGACCATCGATTTCGGCCATCCGATTGGCGTGAAGAGATCCTCCGCGCAGATCACCAGTCATTATTCCCCCGAATCCTTGGTGGGACGGCAAGTCGCCGCCGTGGTGAACTTCCCGCCGCGCCAGATCGGGCCCTTCATGTCCGACGTCCTCACCCTCGGTTTCCCGGATACCGCCGGCGAAGTCGTGCTTGTCGGCCCAAGCCTCCCGGTTCCGAACGGCGGTCGGCTGTTCTAGCGCCCGCACGTCGAGGCACCGGCTCGCCTTCACGGCAACTTCCGGGATGTCGGTCGTGCTTCAGCCTGAAGCCTCGTCGGGAAGTCTTGGCACGGTCGCCGACTGCTTGATCGCAAAGGGGATAGCGGGAGGCGGACTCGACCGAAACACGACCGGGACTTGCCCAGCCGCGTTTGCGGGGTTTATCAAGACGTGCGGGCGAGCGCTTTGGCGAGTGAGTTTTTGTGATCAGCAATGGGGCCGGCCCGCGCGGCTGCGACGCGGGCAGATGCCGATGATCCGTCCGTCCCGTCTCGTGCTTCGCGCCTTGGTCCTGGCCGGCACCGGCCTCGTTCTGACGAATTGCACCTTCGACGAGACCACGCCCCCGCTCGGGGTCGCCGCGCCCCTGAAATTCGACAACGCCGCGAAAACGGCCGCCGGCGCCATCCCGGCGGACTGGCCCCGGTTGTTCGGCTCGCCCGAGCTGACGCGCCTCGGGCGGGCCACGGTCGCCGGCAACCTCGATATCGCGGCGGCGGCGGCCCGCATCGTCCAGGCGCAAGCCCAAGCCGAGATCGCCAGCGCGGCCCAGCTTCCGCTTCTGTCCGGCAACAGCAGCGTGCAGCGGGATTTCTCCTCGTCCAGCGGACGCACGTCCCTGTCGACGGGCGTGTCGAACACCACGAGCGGGACGGTGAATGCCGCGAACGGCACGGCCGGAACGGGCACAACGGCGACCACGGGCACCGGAGCAGGAACGGGCGGAACCGTTACGACGGGCCAGACGGTCACCACCGGGGCCACCACGATCTCGACCAGCCGGAGTTCGGTCAGCAACCTTTACCAACTCGGGCTAACGGCAAGCTACGAGGTCGATTTCTGGGGACGCAACGCTTACGCGAGCGTGGCCGCCGAGCAGAACGCGCTCGCCTCGCAGTTCTCGCGCGACACGGTTGTCCTGTCCTCGGTCGCCGCCCTGGTGAACACCTATTTCAGCCTACTGTCGGCGCAGGACCGCCTGCGCATCGCCCAGAACAACATCGCGAGTTCGCAGGACGTGCTCGAAGCCATCCGGGGCCGGCTGACCGTCGGCACCGTGACGGCGTTGGAAGTGGCCGAGCAGGAAAGCGTGGTGGCCCAGCAACGGGCCAACCTGCCCCTCCTCAACCTGCAGGCCGAGCAGGCCAGGACACAGATCGCCATCCTGATGGGTCGGACCCCGGAAAGCGTCCGGGTCGTCGGCGGCAGCCTCGACCGCCTGCGGCCCCCCGTGATTCCGGCCGGTCTGCCGGCCGACGTGCTGCGCCGCCGTCCCGATATCGCCGCCAACGAGGCCGCTTTGCGGGGAGCCGACGCCAACATCCAGTCGGCGCGGGCCGCCTTCTTTCCCACCGTCACGCTCACCGGCAACGGCGGGCTCGAAAGCACGCTGCTGCGAAACCTGTTGCGGCCCGAATCCTTGTTCGGCTCGATCTCGGCCGGGCTGACCCAGCCGCTGTTCGACGGCTACGCGCTCCAGGGCCAACTCGATCAGGCGCGCGGCATCCGGCGCGAGGGCCTCGAAACCTACCGCAAGTCGATCATCCAGGCCCTCGTCGACGTCGAGAACGCGCTGCTCGCCGTTCGCCGCAACACCGAGCACGAGCGGGCCCTGGCGGCCGTGGTTGCGGCATCGCAGCGCGCCTACGATGTCACAAAGGAGCGGTTGAAGCTCGGCACCATCGACATCGTCACGGTGCTGAACACGCAATTGACCCTGTTCGGCGCGCAGGACGCCCTCGCGGTGGCGCGACTGGCGCGCTACCAGTCCTTCACCAGCCTGGCCCAGGCCCTGGGCGGGGGTTGGACCTTTCCGAAGATCGGGCCGGTCGAACCCGCCATCGCTTTCCCGGCGCCGTTCACCTACGGGGTGCCGGGACACGCCATCGTTCCGCCCTATGAGGCTGCCACCGAAACGCACGCGTTGCCCGGCCAGCCCCCCATCCCGGTTGCCGGAACGGTTGAGGCGCCCGGACTGGGGCCGACGCAAGCCAAACGGTGACACCTTGAAGCGGTTGTTGTTCGTGCTCGTTCTTTTGGCGGTCGGCACGGTGTTCTTGGCCGAGCGGATGCCCCAGCTGCGTGAAGCCTTGCCGTGGCTCCCCCATGTACCGGGACTGGGCGCGGGAAAGACGGCCGACAATGCGAGCGCAACGGGCGAGGGCGGGGGCCGAAGGCGGGGCCAGCGCAATGGGCGCGCGGGTGGCCGGGGCGGCGAGGCCGCGGGGCCCACCCCCGTGCTTATCGCGTCCGCCCGCTACGCCGACCTACCCGTCACCACCGACGTGCTCGGCACCGTTCAGGCCACCAACGTGGTTACGGTGAAGAGCCAGGTCGACGGCAAGCTGATCGGCATCGATTTCACCGACGGCCAGGACGTCAAGAAAGGCGACATCCTGGCCCGCGTCGACCCGGCCCCGTTCCAGGCCGCCTACGACCAGGCCCTCGCCAAGAAGGCCCAGGATGAAAGCGTGCTGGCCAACGCCCAGGTCGATTTCACGCGCTACCAGAAGCTGGCCGAAACCCAATATGGCTCGCACCAGCAGGCCGACACCCAAAAGGCGCTGGTCACGCAAACCCAAGCGATCGTCCAGGGCGATCAGGCGGCGATCGACAATGCCCGGACGACGCTGAATTACGCGACGATCCGCTCACCCATCGACGGGCGCACCGGCATCCGCCTGATCGACGCCGGCAACATCGTCCACGCCTCCGACGCCACCGGGATCGTGACCGTCGCCCAGGTCGCCCCCATCGCGGTCGTGTTCAACCTGCCCCAGCAATATCTCGGCGCCGTCAACGCCGCGATCCGCAAGGGACCGCTGCGCAGCGAGGCCCTCGACGGGAGCAGCCGCGAGATCATCGACACCGGCGTGCTGCAGGTGGTCGACAACACCATCGACCAGACCACCGGGACGGTGAAGCTGAAAGGCAGCTTCACCAACGATCGGTTGCAGCTCTGGCCGGGCCAGTTCGTGACCGTGCGGCTCTACATCGACACGCTGACCCACGTCGTCGTGGTGCCCACCACGGCGATTCAGCGCGGGCCGGATGGAACCTTCGTTTATGAGGTGACCGGCGACACCGTCGCGATCCGCAAGGTGACGGTGGGCCGCCAAACCGAAGCCGACAGCGTGGTGACGGCGGGGCTGGCCGTGCCGGCCTCCGTGGTCACCACCGGGTTCACCCGCCTGACCGACGGCGCCAAGGTGGCGGTTTCGGCCGTGACCGCTTCGGCGGGCGCGCCGGACACGTTGGCCGCTCCCGCCGACGCGGGTGCCTCCAAGGGACAGGCGGACACCGTCGGCCAACAGGGCGCCCCGCCAGCCGGGCAAGCCGCGGGATCGGCGCCTTCGAGCGGAACCAGCGAAGACAACCAAGCGGTGCGCGGCGGCGCGGCGGCCGGTGACCAGCCAGCCAACAACGGGGAGCGGCGACATCGGCGCAACCGTGGCGCAAACCCGGGCGGCGCCCAGCCGACGGCCGGCAGCGGGGGCTAGGCGGCCCCTCCATGAACGTCTCGGCGCCCTTCATTCTCCGGCCGATCGCCACGTCGCTGCTCGCCGTGGCGGTTCTGCTGGCGGGCCTGCTCGGATATCGGCAGTTGTCGGTTTCGGCGCTGCCGCAGGTCGATTTCCCGACCATCCAGGTGACAACCCAACTGCCGGGCGGCAACCCGGACACCATCGCGTCGCTGGTGACAGCCTCGCTGGAGCGGCAGTTCGGCCAGATCCCGGCGCTCGCCGACATGACATCGCAGAGCGGTTTCGGCCTCAGCCAGATCACCTTGCGGTTCAACCTCGACCGCGACATCGACGCCGCCGCCCAGGACGTGCAATCGGCCATCAACGCCGCCGCCTCGACCCTGCCGCGGAACCTGCCCTATCCGCCGACCTATTCCAAGGTCAACCCGGCCGACACCCCGATCCTCACCCTGGCGCTGTTCTCGAAAACGGTGTCGCTGCGCGACCTCAGTGACGTCGCCGATACGCTGCTGGCGCCCCGCCTCAGCGAAGTGTCGGGCGTCGGCCACGTGTCGGTGCAGGGCAACATCCGCCCGGCCATCCGCATCCAGGCGGACCTCGCCCGCATGGCCGCGTACGGGCTCGGGCTTGAGGACCTCCGCGCCGCGATCGTCGCCGCCAACGTGGCGGGCTCGAAAGGCTCGCTCGACGGCAAGTCGCAGGCCTACACCATCGCGGCCAACGACCAGATCGAGGCCGCCAGTGCCTACCGCGACATCGTGGTGGCCTACCGCGACGGCGCGGCGATCCAGCTCCACGCCGTCGCCGACGTGGTGGAAGGGCTCGAGAACGTGCGGGCCGCCGGCTGGTTCGGGGGCGACCCGGCCATCATCGTCGACGTGCAGCGCCAGCCGGGGGCCAACGTGGTGCAGACGGTTGACCGCGTCCTGCAGACCCTGCCGCGCCTCAAAGGCTCGCTGGCGGCGGACGCCCGGCTCGAAGTCGTGCACGACGCCACCGACACCATCCGGGCTTCCATCAACGACGTGCAGTTCACCCTCGTGCTCAGCGCCGTCCTGGTGGTGCTGGTGGTGCTGCTGTTCCTGCGCACCCTGCGGGCCACGATCATCGCCGCCGTGGCGCTGCCGCTGTCGATCATCGCCACCTTCGGGGTCATGGCGGCCTTCGGCTTCAGCCTCGACAACCTGTCGCTGATGGCGCTCACCATCGGCACCGGGTTCGTCATCGACGACGCCATCGTGATGATCGAGAACGTGGTCCGCAAGATCGAGGACGGCGAGCCGCCCCTGGAAGCGGCGCTGAGCGGGGCACGGCAGATCGGCTTCACGGTGATCTCGCTCACGGCGTCGCTGATCGCGGTATTCATCCCGCTGCTGTTCATGTCGGGCCTCGTCGGGCGCATGTTCCGGGAATTCGCCCTCACGCTGACCTTCGCCGTCCTGGTGTCGGCCGCCGTGTCCCTCACGCTGACGCCCATGATGTGCGGACGCCTGCTGCGGGCCGTGCCCAGCCGCGAAACCTGGCTGATGCGGATGGCCGAAAAGCCGATCGGATGGTTGGCGAGCGGCTACGAGGCGACCCTGGGCTGGGCGGTGCGGCGGCAGGGCCTGATGCTGCTGCTCACATTCGCCACCATGGGGCTGACCGTCTACCTTTACACGATCGTGCCGAAGGGCTTCCTGCCCCGGCAGGACACCGGATTGCTGAGCGTGGTGGTCGAGGGCGCGCCCGCCTCCTCCTTCGCCGCCATGAGCCGGCTGCAGGACCAGGCGAGCGCCGTGCTGCGCGGCGACCCGGACGTGTCGGCCGTCACGGCGGTGCTCGGCGTCGGCACCCTCAACCCGACCTCCAACGTGGCGACCCTGCAGGTGAGCCTTCGCCCCCCTGAGCAGGGTCGTGCGAGCGCGAGCCTCGTCGGTGACCGGCTGCGCGCCGCGCTGGCGCAGATCCCGGGGGTGACACCTTACGTCAAGCCCGTGCAGGACATCCAGATCGCCACCCAGGCGAGCCGCTCGCAATACCAATACACGCTGGTGGGCACCAGCGCCGACGGGGTCCAGCTCTGGTCCGACAAGCTCCTGGCCCGGCTTCGCGAACTGCCCGCGCTGGCCCACGTGGCGAATGAAACCCAGACGGGCGGTCTCCGGGTCTTCGTGGACATCGACCGCGCCAAGGCGGGACGGCTCGGCGTATCGACGCAACTCATCGACGACACGCTGAACGACGCCTTCGGGCAGCGCCAGGTTTCCACGATCTACGCGCAATCCAACCAGTATCGCGTGATCCTGGAAGCGGCCCCCGCCTACCAGACCGACCCGAACGCGCTCGACAAGCTCTACGTCGGCGTGGTGGGCGGCGCCCAGGTGCCGCTCGTGTCGCTGGCCAGCTTGAAGCGGACGACGGCGCCGCTTTCTATCGCCCACCAGGAACAATTCCCCTCAGCCACGCTGAGCTTCGACCTCGGCGACGGGGCGTCGCTCGGCCAAGCCGTGGCCGCCATCGGCCAGGCCGAGCGCGACATCGGGCTCCCCTCCTCCATCGCCGGCAGCTTCGGGG
>CALMOK010000239.1:0-3699 GCA_937871825.1 uncultured Alphaproteobacteria bacterium | reverse complement strand
GGGCGGACGCGGCCGAGTTCACGAGTTCGCTGGCCGGCGAGCCCCTGCTGGTGCTGGCCGCCATGGTCACCATCTACCTCGTGCTCGGCATCCTTTACGAAAGCTACATCCACCCGATCACGATCCTCTCCACCCTGCCCTCGGCGGGCGTCGGCGCGCTGCTCGCCCTGATGCTCTGCGGGCAGGACCTCACGATCGTGGCGCTGATCGGCATCATCCTCCTGATGGGGATCGTGAAGAAGAACGCCATCATGATGATCGACTTCGCGCGCGACGCGGAACGGACCGAGGGCCTGTCGCCGGTCGAGGCGATCGTCAAGGCCTGCCACCTGCGCTTCCGCCCCATCATGATGACGACGCTCGCGGCGCTGTTCGGGGCGATCCCGCTGGCCTTCGCCCACGGTAGCGGCTCGGAATTGCGCGTGCCGCTCGGCATTTCCATCGTGGGTGGCCTGCTGCTCAGCCAGGTGCTGACGCTTTACACGACGCCGGTGATCTACCTGCAACTCGGCCGCCTCGGGGCGCGGCTCGGGCGCAACGCCCCGCCGCACGCCCCCGAGGCCGACGTGATCCCGCACGCGACGGAGGACGGCCGAGCCGAGCGGGACAATTTTCCCGTCAGCCGGGCCGCAGAGTGACGGGCTTCTCCGACCCCTTCATCGCGCGGCCGATCGGCACCACGCTGATGGCCGTCGGCCTGTTCCTGGCCGGGGTCGTGGCCTATTTCCAGTTGCCGGTCGCGAGCCTCCCGTCCGTCGAGTTCCCGGTGATCCGGGTGATCGCGAGCCGCCCCGGGGCCGATCCGGCCACCATTGCCGCCACGGTGGCGGCCCCCCTGGAGCGCCGGCTCGGCGAAATCTCCGGGGTGACGGAGATGACCTCGACGGCGACCCTCGGCTCCACCAGCATCTCGGTGCAGTTCGACCTCAGCCGCAACGCCGACGACGCGGCGCGCGACGTGCAGGCGGCGCTCAACGCCGCCGCCACGGACCTGCCGGCCGACCTGCCCAACCTGCCGGTCTACCGCAAGGCCAATTCCGCCGCCGCCCCGGTGCTGATCCTGGCGCTGACGTCCGACAACCTGCCCTCCACGGCGCTCTACGACGCCGCCGACACGGTGCTGGCCCAGCGTATCTCGCAGATCGACGGCGTCGCCGAGGTGTCGGTGAACGGGGCCGACCAGCCGGCGATCCGCATCCGGCTCGACCCCTCGCGCCTCGCCGCCATGGGGGTGGCGCTCGACACCGTGCGAACCGCCATCGCCAACGCCAACGTGGGCGAGGCGGTGGGCGCCTTCGACGGTCCGGACATCAGCGAAACCCTGGCGACGAGCGACCGGCTGAACACGCCGGAGGATTACGGCGGCATCGTCGTCAAGCAGAGCGGCACCACGGTCGTGCGGCTCGCCGACGTCGCCGATGTGCAGCGCGGCGTCCGCACCCGGCGGGCGGCGGGCTGGTACAACAAGAAGCCGTCGGTGCTGCTGATCGTCACCAAGCAGCCGACCGCCAACGTGATCGACACGGTGGACCGGGTGAAGGCCCTGCTGCCCCAGATGGGCCAATGGCTGCCGGCGGGCGTCGACATCTCGATCTTCAGCGACCGCACCACCACCATCCGGGCCAGCGTGCGCGACATCCAGTTCACGCTGCTCCTGACGGTCGGGCTGGTGATGGGGGTCGTCTTCGTGTTCCTGCGCCGCCGCACCCCGACCCTGGCGGCCGGCGCGGCCGTGCCCCTGTCGCTCGCCGGAACCGTGCTGGCCATGTGGGCGTCGGGCTTCTCGCTCGACAACCTGTCGCTGATGGCCATCACCATCTCGGTCGGCTTCGTGGTGGACGACGCGATCGTGATGATCGAGAACGTCACCCGCAACATGGAGCTTGGGCTGGACGGCCGGTCGGCCGCCATCCTGGGTGCCCGGCAGATCGGCTTCACCGTGGTGTCGATCAGCGCCTCCCTGATCGCCGCCTTCGTGCCACTCCTGTTCATGCCCGGCCTCGTCGGGGTGTTCTTCCGGGAATTCTCGCTGACCCTCGCCTACGCGGTGGTGATCTCGACCGCCGTGTCGCTGACCCTGACGCCGATGCTCTGCGCTCACTTCATGCGCCACGACCCGAACCGCCGCGCGGGCGGCTTCGACCGATTGATCGAGGGCGCGCTCGCCAGCATGGTGGCCTTCTACGCCGCGACCCTTCGGCCGACGCTGCGCCATCCTTGGCTGATGCTGCTGGTCACGCTCGTGACCATCGGGCTGACGGTGGAATTGTTCATCGTGACGCCGAAAGGCTTCTTCCCGCAGGACGATGCGGGCCTCATCATCGGCATGACGGAAGCCTCGCCCGACACCTCCTTTCCCGCCATGTCGGCGTTGCAGCAAAGGCTGGCCGACATCGTGGAACGGGACCCGTCGGTGGACGGCGTCGGCTCGTTCATCGGCGGCGGGGGCGGTTCGGTGAACCAGGGGCGGCTTTACATCAGCCTAAAACCGTCGGACGAGCGGCCGCCGATCACCGACGTGGTGGCGCGCCTGCGCAAGACGCTGTCGAGCACCCCCGGCATCTCGATCTTCATGGTTCCGGTGCAGGACCTGCGGGCCGGCGCGCGCCAAAGCAAAGCGCAATACCAGTTCACCCTCTGGGACAGCAGCCTCACCGAACTCGTGGACTGGCAACCCAAGGTGCTGGCGCGCATGCGAACGACCCCCGGGCTGGTGGACGTGTCCACGGATCGCGAACAAGGCGGGCTGCAGGCCAACGTCGTGATCGACCGGACGCAGGCGGCCCGGCTCGGGGTGGCCATCCAGGCGATCGACGACGCGCTGAACAACGCCTTCGGGGAACGGCAGGTGTCCACCATCTACACCCAGCGCAACCAATACCGGGTCGTGCTAGAAGTCGCCCCGCGCAACGGGGCCGACCCCGCCGACCTGTCGAAGATCTACGTGCCGGGCAAGGGAGGCGAGGTGCCGCTGGCCACCATCGCCCGTGTGGAACGGGGCGCCGCCGCCCTCGTGGTCAACCACCAGGGCGCGTTCCCATCGGTCACGCTCAGCTACAACACCGCACCGGGCACCAACCTCGAGGCGGCAAACGCGGCCGTGCTGCAAGCGGTGGCCGAACTCCACCTGCCCGACGGGCTGCACGCGGAATTCGCGGGCGACGCCAAGCTGCTGCAGCAGAGCGGCGGCGGCCAGGGCCTACTCATCCTGGCGGCGCTCGGCGCCATGTACATCATCTTGGGGATCCTCTACGAAAGCCTGATCCACCCGATCACCATCATTTCGACGCTGCCCTCGGCGGGCCTGGGCGCGCTTCTCGCCCTGAACGTCGTCGGGATGGAACTCAGCCTGATCGCCTTCGTGGGCATCATCCTGCTGATCGGCATCGTCAAGAAGAACGGCATCATGCTGGTGGACTTCGCCATCGGGGCGGAGCGGGCCCGCGGGATCACGCCCGAGCACGCCATCCAGGAAGCCTGCCTGGAACGGTTCCGCCCCATCCTGATGACCACGCTGGCGGCCCTGCTCGGGGCGCTGCCCCTGGCCCTCGGTACCGGGGTCGGCGCCGAACTCCGGCGACCGCTCGGCGTCACCATCGTGGGCGGGCTCATCCTGAGCCAAGCCCTGACCCTCTACACCACGCCCGCCATCTACCTCGTGCTCAGTCGGCTGCGGGCCCGGGTGCTGCGGGTGCGGCC
>CALMOK010000238.1:5035-8412 GCA_937871825.1 uncultured Alphaproteobacteria bacterium | reverse complement strand
GAGCCCGACAGGATCGGCAGGCGCGCCATCTCGCCAGCGAGCGCGGTGCGTGTCCGGGCCGGGGCATAGCCAACGTAAACGCCATCGTTCCCCAGCACGCCGCGTCCGACGCCGACCTGGGCGATGGTGGCCTGCAGGCCGGTGCCCTGCGCGTTCGCGACGGCTCCAAGGCCCGCGTTGGTGAAGACAGGGGTCAGGGCAGCGCTCATGGGGACCTCAGCAGAAAGCAGGCGTTGACGCGCGTTCGGCCAAGGGCGACGCCGGCCAAGCCGAGCGTCGTGCCGACGTGGCTGTCGACCACCGGATACAGAGCGACGCGACGCGAAACCTTGCCCAGCGCCACGCCGGCCAAACCGAGCGTGTTGGGGAATTTGGCGCCGATGGTCAGGTCGAAGGCGCGGCTTTCGGGCTTGGCGCGCAGGATCGAGGCGAACACGACCCGGATCAGACGCGTGTCCAGGATCGGGCCGTCGTAGAGCCGAGCCCGGGCATAGGCCCGCACCGCGAAGGTGTAGGGCGCCTTGCGGGGCACCTCCTGCCACCATTCGGTGACCGTGGCGTCGACCTGGAGCGCCGCCAGGGCCGTCTTGACGGCGTAGACCGTCCCCTTGTGGCGGTGGACCTCGGGCGCCGCGATCGTGACGGCCCGCTTGATGTCCTCCGGCCAGACGGGATCCCACACATCGACGGAGCGCTCCCACGCCAGGCGCGACAGGACCGGCAGCGGCGCCCGGGCGGGGTCGCGCGCCGCGATCACGGGCGACACATCGATGTCGCCGATGGCCGCGTCGGCGTCGGCGATCGCCCGCTCGCGCGGCGTGGCGTTGGATGGCAGCAGGTCGGGTCGCTCGATCGGGTCAGTCATCGACCACCTCGATCGAGACGGTGATGCCGCCGGCCGTGAGCACCAGGCGATCGTCCGTGCTGGTCAGGGTCGGGGCGCCGGGCGCGCAATAGGGCGCCGCATAGGCGCAGGCTTGCGCCGTGGGCGTGATCGGAACGGCGTTCACGTCGGCGAAGTTCTGCAGATCCACGTCGGCGACGATCGGCGCCCCTGTGGCGTCCGGCACATAGGCGGCGGCGTAAAGCGCCTTGGCCTTCACGGCTCCGCCGGGGCGGTGGGCGAGGTCGGCGAGCGCCCGGAGCCGCGCGTAGGCCGTGCGAAGGACGATCTCCGGGTCGGCGCCGGGGCCGGCCTCCAGCAAAATGTCGAGCGTGTAGGGGATGACCGCGGCGGCCGACACCGTCACGAAGTCGGCGATCGGGCGGCGTTCGTCGGGCGACACCGCCGCCTGGACCGCGGTCACCAGCGCCGCCGAGGCCGTGCCGTCACCGATGCCCGACAGGATCGGGATGTGCACCTCGCCCAAGGGCGTGAAGGGCGTGGTGCGGGTGCCGCCGAACGACATCGGCCCGTAAACGGCCGCCGCCAGCATGTCCGGTACCGCCAGGGCGAAGAACAGGTAGGCGCCTTCGGGTCCGCAGGTCGACAGGGCCTCGGGCGCCATCTGGATCCGGGCGCGAAAGGTGTCGTCATCCTCCATCAAGGCGGGCAGCGAACCGTTCGCCGGCGTGATGATGTTGCGCTGAACAGGCGGGTCCTGGGTGGCGCCGAGCCCGTCGAGGTAGGACCCGTAGGACGAGGGCAGCAGCACGGCGCCGATCGCGTCGTCGATCGCCGTCTCGATCAGGTTGGCGCGAAACGCGAAGGCCTCGCCGGTCACCGCGTAGGTGTCGGTTTCCAGGCTCCCGACCGTGTAATCGATGCCGGCCTTGGCCAGGCGCGCCGTGAGGTCCGCCATGTAGGCGGCATAGATCGCCTCGAAGGTCTGGGCTGTCCTGGGGAGCGCCGGCAGGCGCGCCAGGTCGATGGCGGTGAAGCGCGTCATGCCGCCCGCCTCGCCGTCGTCTCATAGGCGGCGAGCGACGCGACAGTGCCGAAGGGCTCGACGATGTCGTAGTTCCCGTAGCGGCCTTCGGGGTAGTAGAGCCCGGCGTGGCGCAGCCCCAGGCCGCCCAGGCGGGTGAGGGACACGAGCTGCATCTCGCTCACCCGATATTCGGGCTCCCATTCGTACACGGCTTCCGTGAGGTCGGTGTAGAGTTCGAGCGCAAGCGAGGGCGTGACGTCCTCGGCCAGGTGCCGGCGGAGCGTGGAACCGAAGTCGAGCAGCATCACGCGCTCACCGAGGCGGGTCAGCCAGATGGTGGCGAGCGATTGCGCCAGGTGCACTTGGCCGGTGATAACCCGGCCGGTGAACCTGTCGATGCCGCTGCGGTAGCGCGTGGACAGCACGGGGGTCGGCCTCAGCCGGCCGCGCCGGCGTCGGCGGGCTTGCCCGTGTCGACGGTTGAGGCCTTGCCGGCGTCGGCCTGGCCCGAACCGCCCGCCCCGTCCTCGGATGACGGATCGCCGGCTTTGTCGGCCGGCTTCTTGTCGTGCTTCTTCTTGACCAGGCCGACGGCCGCGTCCGCGCCGGCCTTGTCGGTCGCGATCGCGCCGTTCAACAGCTCGAGGCGGGCTTCCGGTTCGGTCAGGACGAGGGTGTCGCCGTGCTTGACGAACCGTCCCGCCACCTTGGGGCCGGCGAGCTTTGTGACGATGTATTCCTTGGTGTCCATCTCATGTCTCCTCAAACCAGCATGTCGGGGTTTCCGTCCACGGCCTTGTCGCCGTGGGTGTCGACGCCGCCCTTGTAGTGGGCTGCGCGGCTGCCGTTCTTGGCCCGGAAAGTGCCGAGCATCTTCAATTCCGTCTCGGAGATCTCGAACCCGGACTTGTCGCCGAACTGCATCACCAGCTTGTCGTCCTTGAAGGTGATCGACGCCTTGCCGCGCTTGTGCATGGCCTCGTTCTTGTTCTTCGAGGGTGGCTGGTGGTCCTGGTCGTAGGTGCCCCAGTGCGCCATGGTGCCGTTGCCGACCGTGCCGCTGGGCGAGTGCATGACCATCTGCTCGTTGTCGGCCGGCACGGCGTGCATCATGAAGTCGCCCGCGGCCGTGCCCTGCCATCGGATGGGCGGCGACAGGATCTCCTTGCCGTCCTTCGTGGTGCCGAGCACCAGGCGCACCGTGCGCTTTTCCATGTCCTGCGATCCGGCCTTCGCCTTGCCGACGATGTCGATCAGCCCCAGGCGGCGGTCCACCTGGGCGTGCTTCCGGTGCAGGCGCCGGATCTGATAGGCGACCTCGTTCCTCATACGGGTTCGCCCCCGGGGAGGTAGGCCAGCATCTCGGTCGGGATGTCCCCGTCCGCGACGTCGAACTCCATGCCGTCGGGCACGGCCGTGACGCCCGGGTCGCCGCCGAAGCCGAAGAAGCCCCGGCCCTCGATCGCCAGGACCTGCCGCCAGGTCACGGCGTAAAGGGCCGTGGCC
>CALMOK010000238.1:0-5025 GCA_937871825.1 uncultured Alphaproteobacteria bacterium | reverse complement strand
GTCTTCATGGTGACCAGGGGACGCATCTCGGGCGCGGGTTCGGCTTCGGGCGGGTAGACGCCCTTCAAGCCCCAGCTCGCGCTCTCGCTGTCGGCGAGAATGCGCAGCAGCTGGCCGCCGATCGCGTGGGCCACGACCTCGCGCGGCACCGACCGGGGCGGCTGCACGCTGCGGTCTGCGTAGTCCTCGACCACCAGGTAGGCCGCCCAGTCGATCGGGAGCCCGAAGGTGCCGCCGACGTCGCGCGGCGCCTGGATGCGGCTCCAGCCGAGCGCCAGGCCCGGCGCCGACACGATGGTCTTGGCCAGGACGTCGTTGATGTCGAGCTTGCCAGGGTGGGACACCACGGCGACGCCGGGCAGCAGCAGCTTGAGCGAGGCGATGATCGCCGCCTTGGTGGCCTCGATCCGGGTGGCGTTGAAAAGATATGGCAGCGTGGCGGGCGCGATCGTCATCGGAGCAGCCTCCCGAAGTGATCGGACACCAGGTCTTCGATCTCCTCCCGGTTGTCGGCCGATAGGCCGATGAACGGCCGAGCCGGGATCGTGACGCGCTTCGCACCCCACTTCTTGCCGCCGCTCTCGAAGATCAGCGCCTTGGCGTTCTTCGGCAGGATGGTGGCGCCGTCCTGGTGGATGTGGGCGAATTCCCACGCGGCGCCCCAGGTCGCTTCCTCGCCGTCGGCCGTGAAGGCGACCGAGGCCAGGAGGTGCTGCCCGGATTGGTGGAGGATCGGTGTGCCTTCGCGGTTTGGCGCCCAGGGCGTTCCGTCCGGCGCCGTCTTCTCGTCGGTGATGCGGCGCCGGGTCTGGCTTTCGCCAAGCGCGGCGATCTCCTCCATCAGCGACGCGGCATCGAAGTGCTCCAAGGGGCGAAGCCGCACCAGCGCCTCGTCCAGCGCGCGGGCGTCGACCGTGAGGGAGATCCCGGCGTCCATCAGAGCCCCCGCATCCGGTCGCGGGTGAACAGGCGCTCGTTGGCCTCGATCAGCACGGTGCCGTTGCCGACCTCGGCGGTGCCCGGCTCCGGCGGCGCGGTGCCCGCCCCGTCGGTCACGAGGCCCAGCGCGCCCTTGCCGGCCGCGATCGCCTCCAGGCGCTTGACGGCGCCGTCATAGCCTTCCTTCAGGCGCTCGCTGGAGCGCGAAAACGACAGGGCCACCTTGTAGAGCGCCATGGCGATCGCGAAGACGCGCAGCACGTTCGTGGCGTCCTCGTCCAGCCGGTCGAGGTCCTCGCGGCGGTAGCGCGCCAGCAGGATCGAGCGCATCTCCACCGACACGTCCGCCAGCACGGCATTGATCCGCGCGTCTTGGCGCACGCCCGTCGCCTCGTCCGCCGCGAGCGTCAGCAGCTCGCTCGGATAGCGCGCGTCGATGTCGTCCAGGGTTGCGAAGATCTGGGGCATGGGGCCAGGGATCGGAGGTGACTGTCCGAAACCTTATGCGCGCGCGATTTATGAGCCGGGGCTGTCCCGGGACAGCGCCGTAAGTGGGACGGCGGCGCTGTCGTTAACGGTCAATTAATTATCTACAGCCGTTACGCGCCAGAGCATTGTTCCCCCCGTAACTGCGGTGCATACGATCAATAAACCTGCAGGAATTTGTCGAAATGCGTACGGCAGTGACGTGGAGTTTGATCACGGTCCTTTCAGCGGCTCTGTGCTTCTCCTACCGGGGTCCCATCAAGCACATGCTGGGCCTGCCGGATCTCCACATTGTCGAAACGGTGATGGATAAGACGGATTTCAATGATCGGATGAAGGTCATCCATGCTCGACTTGCACCGAACGTTCCGCCCGAGCACATCGTGCTTCTCGGCGACAGCATAGCGCAGAGCTTCTACGCGGACGGCCTGGAGCCGGGGACAATCAACCTCGGGGTGGGCGGCAGCACGTCGTACAACCTCCTCGACCGTTTGCCGGTCTACACCTTTCTCGGCAGAGCCAAGGCGATCGTCGTCGAGATCGGCATCAACGACCTGTTCAACCGAACCCCGCAGGAGACGGTCGCGAACATTCAGAGGATCGTCGACCAGCTTCCCAAGAAGGTGCCGATCTTTGTGAACGGGCTTTTCCCGATCAATCCAAAGCGGATCAGGTCGGAGACGGGGAGGCTGCCGACGTTGGCTGACATTGCCGAAGTCAACAGAGGGCTGGGAGAAATCTGCGCCACCGGCGCTTGCGCCTTCATCGATACCCAACCTTTGGCTGACCAAACCGGCGAGCTCAAGGACGACAACGACTTCGGCGATGGATTGCACCTGGGGCCAAATGGATATCGGGAATGGGATGTCATCCTGAAAACGGCGATCGGGAAGGTCGCCCGACCAAAGGCTGACATCCGCTACGGCGGGGGATGCGCGGCGAGCTGCTCGGCCGTGCAGGTGGTCATCCCGAACGACCGCCAGTCGTTGACGATCCGCTTGCCCCGTCCGATCGCCACGCCCTTGTGGTCGGGCGGAGCCGGATTGTAATTGGGCGCGCGCCAATAATCGGCACCGGCCTGTCCGATGTATTGCGCCATCCAGCGATCGTCGGGCTTGGCGCCCTCATCCGGAACGAGGCGCATGTCCAGCGTGACGATGATGCCGCCGACGTCGGTGGGGTCGATCGGGCTCATGTCGGGGAACGAGGCGGGATCGAGCCAGCCGTGCAGCGCCCAGCCGGGGTCCACCAGGGCCGACACGCCGCCGCCGGGCTCGGGACGCAGGACCACGGGCCTGTTGACGTCCCCAACAAAATCCTCGGCGTAGAGCGAGGCCGTGGCGTCCGTGGTGAAGGCGCCGCCCGTCCAGGCCTTCCGCCGCGCCGAGAAAACGCGGAGCAGGATGTTGCGGACATGGACGCGGGTGTTGGTGTCGGCGCTCACGCCCGGGGTGCCGTCGGCCGACCCGGTCCGGGCGCGGTGCGCGGTGAACCAGGGCAGGATCCGGTTGCTGCTGCCCGGGTTGTTGCCGGCTTGGGGGATCGGTCCGCAAGGCCAGCCCCAATCCTCCGGCACGCCGTGGGGGCGCGCCTCGTTGGGCAGCGTCCGGTCGCGCGTGAGATCGTCGGGAGTCATAGAAACTCCTATCGGGACGTGCCCATGATCGACCGCGTCATGGCGGCCACGGGCGCCACCAGCAGGGCGTTGCCGGCGTCGTTGGGGTGGATGTTGTCGTTGCTGTAGAGCAGCGTCGTCTGGCCATTCCCATCGATCGGTCCCGACAGGATGGGCGCGAAATCCATCACCCGGAGGCCGCGCGCCGCGTAGCTCAGGACTTCCTTGTTGCCGTCGAGGCGGACCTGGTCGGACGTCCCGTAGGGCCGCAGGACGTAGTTGGTGGGGAACCCGGTCCAGATCATGGGAACCAGGCCGAGGTTGCGGGCCTGCGCGATCGCCAGCATGGCGTTCGCCCGGCCGGCCGCGTAGCCCGCCGCCGTCAGCGGTCCGGCCACGTTGTCGTTCGGGCTGTAGGCCGGGATCATCATGATGTCGGGCAGCGCGCCGGCGGCGTTCGCGGCCGCCAGGAAGTCGAGCGCGTCCGTCGTGTAGGTCGACGAGGTGGCGCCGGCCCGGCCCATGTTGACGTCCTCGACGACGGTACCGGCCTTGTCCGAGTTGGCGATCGCGGCGTCGAGGCCCCAGCCCGTGGTCGGGATCGTGGCCTGGGCTTCGGTGATGCTGTCGCCGACGCGCAGCTGGCTGACGACGTTGCCCCGGTAATAGGCGACATAGCCGACGATCAGGCTGTTCTGGGACGCGGGCGCCACCGAGGCGTAGTTCACGATGGCGGTCGCCCCGGACCCGGTGCCGGTGGCCGTCGCGCAAGCGACGGGGTTCGTCCCGGCGCCCGCCGGGGTGGCGTAGATGTCGTTGACGGTGCGCGTCCACGTCGCCACCGCCGAGCCGCTCAGGCTGGCGACGGTGAGTTTGGCCGGCGTGCCGGAGATGCCGGGCGGCAACGTGCAGGTGTCCCCGACCGCGTAGCCCGTGCCCCCGCTCCCGACGGTCGGCGTCCCGGTGATGGTGGAGCCGGTGAACTGGGCCTGTTTGACCGAGGCATAATTGTCGTTGATGGCGCGCCGCATCCGCCAGATGCGACCGCTCGCGTGCGTGGCCAAGCCGTCGTAATTTTTGCCCGCCGCGCCCGCGATCGTGACGGGGCTGGCGTTGCCGGCCTGGTAGCAGCGCAGGGCGAGCAGCGGAGCCACGCCGCCGTCGGTGCGCGGCACGGACGGTTTCACGAGCGTGTCCGAGTAGGTCCAGGCCCGCTGGTGCGTCGAGATCGGCGCCGGCAGCGTGACGGTGCCGGCGTTGTTGAACGTGAAGTTCGACCAGCTGGCGACGTTGAGGCTGGCATCGCTCGGGTCCGGCACCACGGTGGCCGAGCAGAGGGCGGCCGGCGTGCCGTTGCCCCCCGTCGCCCACCCCGTCCCGAGGATGACCTTGATGGCGTCGAAGTCCTGCGGCAGTCCGGCCAGGACCTCGGTGGTCGCGCCGCCCGCCAGGGTCACGTCGGAATAGGTGTCGGTCCAGATATGGGTTCCGATGTTGCCGATGCGCCGCAAGACGGAGGGCTGGGCGGCGACCCCCGAACCGTTGCTGTTGGTCGGCAGCCCGGGCAGTGGCGACCCGTTCCCCAGCACGGCGTCGGCATGGGCCGCCGGCGACGCCAACAGAGCGACGGCCACGACGGCCAGGCTGCGAAAGGTCTTGATCATCGGATCGGGAACTCCTGGTCATTGCTGAAATCATGCGGGAGGAGCCGAAGCCCCTCCCGCCGGGATGGGTCGAAGGACGTCGGCCTCGTTGAGGGCGCCTTCCCGCCATCCACCGCTGTTCGCCTTCCTATCCGGGCGCATCGACTGACTGACCCGCGCCCGGGCGCTCCTCATTGGCTTCGGTCGGCTGGGCAAAGAGGCTCCGCCTCACACCGCGCGGTGCTCCCCTTGGGATTGGTTGCGGGGACCGGATTTGAACCGGTGCGTGCGGGTTATGAGCCCGCCGCTCTACCGGGCTGAGCTACCCCGCCTCGGTCGCTA
>CALMOK010000237.1 GCA_937871825.1 uncultured Alphaproteobacteria bacterium | reverse complement strand
GGTCCGCGCGGCGGTTCCGATATCCATGTCGTCATCCCTAAACTACCGCGCACGACGCCACCGGCGGTGCATGCGCATGCATGACAATGCAATACCCGTTCCATCGTCACCAGACGACCGGATGCGCCACCCCCGTCTGCACGTTGACGAACCCCTGCGGCGCGGCCTCGCACGGCGCGACCAGCACCCACGTCCAGGGTGCGCAGGTGAGGGTCGCGAAGATCAGACGCTCCGGGAATCCGGGATCCCACCGGGGGCGGAAGGTGGGTTCGTACATCCAGTCGACCTTCGCGCCCTCGGCGTACAGGGCCTGCATCTCGGCATCGGTCTTTTCGGCCTGGACCTGCGGATCGACACCGATCCGATCGACTACGTGACCGCCACGCTGATCTGCCTGCTGGTTGGCGGTCTCGTCGGCGCCGCGCAGGGCTATTGGATCGCCTACTTCAAGATCCCGAGCTTCATCGTCACGCTGGCCGGCATGCTGGTCTTTCGCGGCCTGACGCTCGCGGTCCTGAACGGCGCTTCGGTGGGCCCGTTTCCGGACTTCTTCCAGCTTCTGTCGAAGGGTTTCATCCCCAATTTCGCCGGGCCCTGGACCGCCTTGCTCATCGGGGCGGTTCTATGGCTCATCCTGCTGGCGGTGAGCTGGCGGCGCCTGATCGTGCAGCGGCAGCATAACGTCACAACGGAGTCCCTGGGCGTTTTTGCGACCCGCAACGGGATCATCGGTTTCGTGCTGCTCGCTTTCGCCTACCAGATGAGTTCCTACCGGGGACTGCCGAACGTCCTGATCATCATGTTCGTGCTGATCATGCTGTATCGCTTCGTCACCAACCAGACCACGATCGGCCGCCGCATCTACGCGCTCGGCGGCAACGCCAAGGCCGCAAAGCTGTCCGGCATCAAGACCGAACGCCTCACCTTCCTGACCTTTGTCAACATGGGCGTGCTGGCCGGGCTGGCGGGCATGATCTTCGCGGCGCGCCTCAACACCGCGACTCCGAAGGGCGGCTTGGGGTTCGAGCTCGACGTGATCGCGGCCTGCTTCATCGGCGGCGCGTCCGCGGCGGGCGGGGTCGGCAAGGTGACGGGCGTCGTGGTCGGAGCCTTTATCATCGGCGTCATGAACAATGGCATGTCGATCCTGGGCATCGGCATCGATTACCAGCAGGTCATCAAGGGCCTGGTCCTTCTCGGCGCCGTATGCCTCGACGTCTACAACAAGAACAAGGCCGCCTGAGCGTTGAACACCGCTCCGGCCGGCCTGTCCGCCGAACTGGCGTTCGCGGGAGCTGGTGACTCCAGGATCAAATCGCTTCCCGGCGAGAGATTTGCAGCGCTCGCACGACATGACATTGCATCGTCGAACGTCGCCGCTGGCCTTGGCCAGCCAGATGATGACTGACGCTTGATAACAAGCGTTAAGACTGCCCGGCATGATGTCTCCTTGTCGCAAGACTGTCTTGTCCGGAACATTGATGGACCATCCCGACACCATTCCACCGCAAGTCCTCTCGTCGATGCTGATGCGGATGTTCGAGTTCGCACCGATCGCGATGGCGATCACGACGAGCGATACCGAGACGTCGAGCTACGCCAAGGTCAACGACGCATACCTCCGGCTAACCGGACTGAAATGGAAGGACATCAGCGGTAAGCGGCTGACTTCGGAGGGGGCCGCGATCGACAGTCCGGCCCGGGACCGGCGTCACCGGCTGTTGGCTGAGGAAGGCTCATACGTGCTTGAGGAGGTCGAACTCGCGCATGTCGATGGAACCCTCATCCCGACGCTGATCTCAGCCCAGCGAACGGTCGTGGATGGCGTGTCGTTCGACGTCGAAGTCATCGTGGACATGTCGGCACGCGTCAAACTCCAGCGGGACATGGAACTGGCTTTGCGGAAGTCGGCCAGAACGGATGCGCTGACGGGCCTTCCTAACCGGGCCTGCCTCGACGAGGTGCTCGAGAGTCGCGTTCATCGGGAAGGCCTGCCCGATGCCGCGCTCGCCTTTGCCTTCATCGACCTCAATGGATTCAAGATCATCAACGACAGCATGGGACATGCCGTCGGGGACAGCGCCCTTAAGATCGTTGCCGAACGCCTTCGAAGGAACTGCCGAACGACGGATTTCGTCGCCCGGATCGGCGGCGACGAGTTCGCCATCCTGTTTGACGTGCAGCAATCCGACATGAAATGGGCAGCGACTCGACTGCAGGGCGTGATGAACAGGGTGTTCCAGCCGATCGTGCTGCAGAACGACCCCGTGACGCTTGGGGCGGCGGTTGGCCTTTCCTTTCAGAAACGCGATGAAGACTCACCCGCCACGCTGCTGAAGCGGGCGGACGAATGCATGTATTTGGCGAAATCGTCAGGCGAACGCGTCAAGGTTGTAGGCGACGCGCGAGAGGGTGAAGGCCTCTGACAGCCGCGCTTCGCCTGCCGCTCCCGTAAGCCTTCCGGCTCACACGTGAGCCGGCTCGTCAACCGCCTGGGGCGCGTTGGGGTGACGTCCGAAGCCGTCGCCGACGCCAGCCGCATCCTTCATCGTGGCTGATGACCCGCCGTCATTGCCGTCGGGATCACCCGTCGTCCCGCCGGATTTGGGCGCGTATTTGACGTCCGGGTCAATGCCGCGGCGACGATCGATCCATTCGGACGCGTGCTGGAAGGTGACATACAGCATCGGGATCACGAAGATTCCGACGAGGCTGGCAGCGATCATGCCGGCGAAGATCGGCGTGCCCACGTCGCGGCGGCTGACCTGGGCGGCGCCATGGGCGATGACCAGCGGGATGAGGCCGAGCACGAAGGCGATGGAGGTCATGATCACGGCGCGAAATCGCATGCTGGCCCCGGCGATCGCCGCGTCGAAAACAGAAAGCCCCGCTTCCCGCTGCTCCTTGGCGAACTCGACGATCAGGATGCCGTTCTTGGCGGCGAGCGCGATCAGCACGATCAGGCCGACCTGGGCGTAAAGGTCGAGCACCAATCCCCCGACGATAATGCCCACGAAGGCGCCGAACACCCCCACGGTGACCGACAGGAGGACGGGAACCGGAATGATCCAGCTTTCGTAAAGGCTGACAAGGAACAGGTAGGCGAACAGGATGGCGAGGCCGAGGACGACGCCCGTCTGGCCATTGGCCTGATATTCCTGGAACGCCGTTCCGGTCCACTCGTAGCCGTAGCCGCTGGGCAGTGTGGTGTTCGACGTGTCCGCCATGGCGGCAAGAGCCGCGCCCGACGATATCCCGGCGGCCGGGCTGCCCTGGATGGGGATCGCCCGGTAGTTGTTGTATCGGGTGATCACCTGCGGGCCCTGCACGACGCGCAGCGAGGCGAGGGAGCGCAGCGGCACCTCGGCGCCCTGCTTGTTCTTGACGTAGATCTGCCAGATCGAGTTGATCTCGCGCCGGTCTTTGGCCTCGCCCTGGATGTTCACCTGCCAGGTGCGGCCGTAAAGGTTGAAGTTGTTGATATATGTGCCGCCCAGCGAGGATTGCAGCACGTTGAAGATGTCGCCGACGTTGACCCCAAGGGCATTCGCCTTCTCGCGATCGATGTCGAGGTAAAGTGACGGGTTGC
>CALMOK010000236.1:8690-10688 GCA_937871825.1 uncultured Alphaproteobacteria bacterium | reverse complement strand
CCTCGTTTATAAGCCCGGCTTGTTCGTGAACGCCGATCTCGACAAGGCGAGCGAGGACAACGAACGCTCCAGCCTCGTTCTGGAAACGGCGAGCGGCCGCATCGGCGTGGTGCAGATCGCCGGCCTGATCGCCCGGCGGATCGTGTCGTTCGTGCGGGAAGGCGAGACCGTCGGGGCAGGCGACCGCTTCGGGTTGATCCGGTTCGGATCGCGCGTGGACGTCTACCTGCCCGAGGGCGTGCGGGTCCTGGTCGGTCACGGATCGCGCGCCATTTCGGGGGAAACCGTCCTGGCCGACATCAAAGGCGCCGAGACGTCCCGCAGTTTCAAAGCCGGTTGAACGCGTCGACATGACGATGGTGTCTGAAAACGAAGGGTTGGACGCAAGCGTTTCGACCCAGCCAGGACCGTTTCGGCCCAGGGCGCAAACCGTCGCGACGCTGTCGATGATCGATCTGCTCGCCCGGCTCACGCCCGCGCGGGCGCGGTCCATCATGGACATCGTGCAATGGCTTTTGGCTGGCGGGTCTTCTAACAACCCGCAGGCGTTGATCGGCGAATTATGCGAGCGCCTGGTTTTCGCCGGTCTTCCGCTCGATCGCTACGGGTCGTCCACATCCATGGTCACGGCCGAACACGATGCGGTGGGTCGCCTGTGGTTGCGCGGCCGGACCGTGACGGAAACCAAGTTCACCGGGCAGGAGGAGCAGGACCCCGACTACCTCGCCAGCCCTTTCTTCCTGGCGGCCGAGACCGGGACCTGGGTCGAGCTTTGGGTGCCGGAAACGCCCGATGAGCGGTTCGGCATCGTCGGATCGCTGCGTGATCTCGGGATCCGGCACTACATCTGCGCCCCGATCGTGCTCACCAACGGGGCGAGTGCCTGGGTGACCTTCGCGACCTGCCGGGACAACGGGTTTTCCGAGCAGGACCTGATGATGATCGCCCTCCTGCTGCCGGCCCTAGCCGCCCGCATCGACGCGCGGGTCGGCTGGTCGACGCTGGACACCCTGTTGCGCACCTATGTGGGCGACGAACCCCATAAAGCGATTCTCGCCGGCCGGGCCAAGCGCGGTCAGGTGTCGACGATCCGGGCCGCCATGTTGGTCGCCGACTTGCGAGACTCGACCGGCCATACCGCCGACCTTAGCGCCGTTGAGGCCGTGGAGTTGTTCAACGACCTTTTCGATTGTCTCGTGCCCCCCATCGAAACGCGGGAAGGCGAGGTGCTGAAGTATCTTGGTGACGGGCTGCTGGCGATCTTCCGCGAAACGAAGGAGAAGCCATGCAGCGCCGCCGATCGCGCGCTCGACGCCGCCGAGGCGGCCTTCCTGGCCGTTGAGGCATTCAATGCCCGGCATGCCGGGCGCCGGCCACTCCGGATCGGCATCGCCCTGCATTATGGCGAAGTCGCCTACGGTAACGTGGGATCGGGCTTGCGTCTGGATTTCACGGTGATCGGCCGTGACGTCGCGCTGGCCAGTCGCATCGCCGGCATGAACGGCAGGCTGAAACAGCCTCTGCTGCTCTCCGCCGCATTCGCCAGATATTTGAAACGGCCAGTGACGCGGATCGGTTTGTTTCCGGCGCGCGGCTTCGCAGAACCGGTGGAAATGTTCAAGCCGTCGCTGGATGGTGCGATGGCCGAGCAAACCGTCGCGCAAGGGATAGGGTGAATGGAAGCCTTTCCGGGTCGAGGATCGGGCGAGCGGGCGCCATCGCGGCGGTTTCGCGCCGTGCCGATGCGGATCATCCTTCCCAACCTCGTCACCATCCTGTCGCTCTGCCTTGGGCTGACGGCGATCCGTTTCGCGTCCGAGGGTCATTTCGAACAGGCGGTCCTGTCCATCCTGGCGGCCGCAGTCCTCGACGGGGTCGACGGTCGGCTCGCCCGCGCCCTGAAGGGAACGACGCGGTTCGGGGCGGAGCTCGACTCCCTGGCCGATTTCGTGGATTTTGGTGTGGCCCCTGGCTTGACGCTGTATTTCTGGTCGCTGA
>CALMOK010000236.1:4444-8680 GCA_937871825.1 uncultured Alphaproteobacteria bacterium | reverse complement strand
GTTTTGGCTGGCTCGCCGTGATGGTGTTCGCCATCGCCATGGCGCTCCGGCTCGCCCGGTTCAACGTCACGCTGGACGACACCGAAAAGCCCGCCTGGTCGTCACAATTCTTCACCGGCATGCCGGCCCCGGCCGGGGCAATCGCGGTGCTGCTGCCACTCTACCTGCATTTATCCGCCCTCGACCTGCCGCTTCACCACGCCCTTGTTCCATTCGAGATCGTGTATGTGCTCTGCATAGCGGCCTTGACGGCGAGCCGCATCCCGCACTGGTCGGGCAAGTCGATCGCGCGCGTTCCGCGCGAGCAGGTCATCTTCGTGCTGTTCGGCGTCGCTGTCGTGATCCTTCTGCTGGCGACCTTTCCGATGGAGATGCTGATCGTGCTCACGCTCGCCTACCTCGCCCAGATCCCGTTCAGCATACGTCGGTTCCGTTGGCTCCAGCGGCAGGACAGGGTGGCGGTGGCGCGCGGCGAAGTTTGATTGGTTGTCCGCGGCGCGAGTGCGCGAGCCACCTGGCCCGGGGAATGATTCGTCGTCTTCCGGGGTGCCGATGGTTCACAAAGACCCCATGTTCCACTACAGGTCCACGGTGGAAGCAGGCATGCCTGCGGCTTTCAAGCTCCCCGTTCCGTCGTGACGTCCGTCCTGAACCATGCGCGATGGGCTGGGCGCCTCTGGCGACGGGTTGGCATGATGGCGGTCAGCCACCCGGTCCCCTCGCATGGGTTGGCGCGAGGCATGTCACGAGAATATCCGGGCGGGGTCGCCCAAGAAAGAACGGATGATATGGCGAAAGAAGAACTGCTCGAATTTCCTGGAACCGTGACGGAATTACTTCCGAACGCCATGTTTCGCGTGAAGCTCGAGAACGAACACGAGATCACCGCCCACACGGCCGGCAAGATGCGAAAGAACCGCATCCGCGTCCTCACGGGGGACAAGGTCCTGGTCGAGATGACGCCCTACGATCTGACCAAGGGACGCATCACCTATCGGTTCAAGTGATGGGTCTCAGGACCCTCTAGCATCAAGGTCCCCGATGAGGAGCCCGACTTCGACGGCATGGCGTCCCAAGCTGGTGCTGGCTTCCGCCTCGCCACGCCGCTTGGCCTTGCTGCAGCAGATCGGCATCGAACCGGACCTCCTGCTTCCCGCCGACATCGATGAGACGCCGCGCAAGAACGAGCGACCACGCCTGCTGGCGGCACGACTGGCCGCTGAAAAAGCGATCGCGGCGGTGGCGGTGGCCAATAAACGCGAGGGGCTGGGTGAATTCTTCCTTCTTGCGGCCGATACGGTCGTCAGCGTCGGGCGCCGCGTTCTCCCGAAATGCGATATCCTGGACGAGGCGCATAGCTGTCTGCAGCTCCTGTCCGGCCGGGCGCATCGCGTTCACACAGGGGTGACACTGCTGACCCCGGATGGCCATTACCGGCATAAGCTGGTCGAAACCCGGGTTCGCTTCAAGCGCTTGTCGAAGCAGGATATCGAAGCCTATCTAGCATCCGGGGAATGGCGGGGCAAGGCGGGGGGGTATGCCATACAGGGCTTCGCCGAGGCTTTCGTCGTCAAGCTGATCGGCTCACATTCCGCCGTCGTCGGGCTTCCGCTTCACGAGACGCTTGGCCTGATTGGGGGGGCAGGGTATCCGGCCCATCTGCTCTGGCTCAACCGGGCCTGAACGCGAGACCTGCACGATGAACGACGATCGGGCACCACGCCAGACGACCGACGACGCCAAAGAACACTCGCGGCCGGAGCGGAAATGCCCGATCTGCGGCAAGCCGGCGACCATAGCCGACGATCCCTTCTGCTCGAAGCGATGCGCGGACGTCGATCTCAATCGGTGGTTGGTCGGCTTGTACGCTTTGCCAGCCACGGTCGATCCCGACGACGAGGAACCTACGGCCGATTAGGCATCGGGCGTCAAAGCCGAAAGTTCCTCTTGGCCACTCAGCCCGGCCGAGCCAACCCAATCCCGTCCATCCACCTGTTGTTCGGCGGCGCCGACGGGGCCAGCAAGCGTAACTCAGTCGTCGTCGTCAGACGGTGAGGTCGGCTGTGCCCCACGGCCCGGCTCAGAGAAAACCTTTTTGCACTCGGCCGAAAGGTTTGGTTTGTTGCGGGTGAGGCATTGAACGATCTTGTCCTCATCCGGGATCAGGTTCGAGCAGAGCCGGTAAACATCGGGCGTGCAGGCGAGTTGGTCTTCCATTGAACCTTGATGCTGGGCGCTCGCGCTTGTTGTCGCCAGCGACCCCATAAGGCCGACCAGGAAGCAACTCACCGTAAGCGATGTTCGTCCATTCATTTCGCCGCACCTTTCACAGACGTTGGATCAACGCCCCCAGGAAATGTTTGATCCGCTTGCACATACGCCTGATCGCGGGCTCCGCGTCTATGGTGAAACGGCTGCCCTGCCCAAATGTCCCCGGACGATGGTGTCCGGAAAGCACAGTCACGCAAGGGACCAGGCCGTTGAGCGCCACCGATCCGGCCGACGGACCGCACGCGCCGGGATCTCGTGGGTAAACCCGTCCGGCGTCGAGCGGGCGGATCAAACATTTCGAGCCCTGGCCATCCGTGTTAAGCGCTGGCGCGCTCAGACCATCGAAAGCCATGCTCCATGCGGAACACGTTCGATCTCAATCGTTCCCTGGGCGGCGCCATCGCGATCATCGCCGCCATCGCGCTGTTGAGCAGCGGATTGATCCTCACGACCCTGAACCGCCTGAACCATGCGGCGGACGTGCGGGCGCAGTCCTTTCACTTTCTGGCGGAACTCGACGCTTTTCAGATCGCGATGCTTGATCAGGAAACCGGGGTGCGCGGGTACCTGTTGACAGGACGGGACGAGAGCCTCGAACCCTACCGGTCGGGCCAGGCCGACCTTAAAAAATCGCTTGCGAACCTTCGCGCCCTCGTCGGCAAACGTCCCATGGAAGCATCACAGATCGCCGCGGCCGAGGACGCGGCCCAGCGCTGGCAGACCGATATCGGGGATGTCGTCGCACGCAGCACGGCCGATCCCTCGCTGAAGGCGGCCGCTGCCGCGCTGGAGGCGAACGGCACCGGCAAGCAGCACTTCGATCACCTGCGCGACGCGATCATGTCGATCCGCGATGAAGAAGCCCAAGTGCTCGCCACCCAGGATGCCATCGTCACCTCGGCGGGTCGGCTCACCATCCTGGCGGTCTCGGCCGGGGCGCTGGTGACGCTCGCGATATGCGCCGGCGTCGGGGTCGCCATCAATCGTCTGATCGTCCACCCCCTCCTGGCCCTGGTCGACGTCATGCGCCGCCTCGTCCGGCGCGAGTTCGACACGCCCGTGCCCAGCCTCGATCAGCGCAACGAGGTTGGCGAGATCGCCCGCGCGGTCGACGTCTTCAAGCACAGCATGATCGAGTTCGACCGCACCTCGCTGCTGCGCGTCACAGCCGACACGCTTCCCGCCATGGTGGGCTATATCACCGCCTCACGCCGCATCGGCTTCCTCAACGGGGAATTCGAACGGTGGTTCGACCTTCGCTCCGGCGACCTTTCGGAGGTCGACGGGCGTGACCTCGACGAGGTCTTCGCCTCCGATCCATTTCCGGGCGCGTCGCGCGAACTCGAAGCGGCCTTCGCCGGGGAGGAGATACGCTTCGAACACCAGCTTGCGCGGCGCGGCGGCGATCGTCGCGACATCGAAGCCTTCTACCGTCCCCATCGGGCGACGGACGGTCGCGTGCTTGGCGTTGTCACCCTTCTGACCGACATCACCGAGCGCAAGAAGCTGACCCGCCGCCTCGCTTCGCAGACCCGCGACCTCATGCGTTCCAACGAGGAGTTGGAGCAATTCGCCTATGTGGCATCGCACGACCTCAAAGCGCCCCTTCGCGGCATCGAAAACCTCGTTGGCTGGATCGAGGAGGATCTCGACGAGGCGCTGACCGGCGACATCGCCACCAACATGGGCCTGCTGAAAAGCCGGGTCCGACGGCTGGAAAGCCTTCTCGATGACCTTCTCACTTATTCGCGAGCGGGCCGTTCCCTCGATGATCTCACGCTCGTCGACACGCGGGCCCTGGTCAGGGAGATCGCCGTTCTGGTGAGCCCACCGGCGGGCTTCGTCATCCTCGCCGATCCGTCGCTGCCGGCCGTTCAGGCTCAACGCGCGCCGTTGCTGCAGGTGTTTCAGAACCTGATCGGCAACGCCATCAAGCATCACGACAATCCGTCAGGCGGCTACATC
>CALMOK010000236.1:2603-4434 GCA_937871825.1 uncultured Alphaproteobacteria bacterium | reverse complement strand
CGTTCATGGCCGCCGCTTCCGTGGAGTTCGTGGTGAGCGACGACGGGCCTGGGGTTCCGGAACGCTTTCGCGAACGCGTCTTCGGCATGTTTCAAACGTTGCGGCCGCGCGACGAGGTCGAGGGTAGCGGGATGGGCCTTGCCATCGTAAAGAAACTGATCGAGCGTCAGCAGGGGCGGATTTGGCTGACCGACAGGGTCGATGGACGCGGCTTGGCGGTTCATTTCACCTGGTCCACCGCAGCGGTAACGGGAGTGAACGATGGCACCGCCGGTTAACCTGCTTCTCGTCGACGACGATGAGGTCGACGTTCAGGGCCTGAAGCGCGCTTTCACCAAGAACCGGATCGGCAACCCGATCGTGGTGGCACGGGATGGGATCGAGGCGCTTGAAGTGCTGCGCGGCGAGAATGGTCACGACAAATTGGCCAAGCCGCACCTCATCCTGCTCGACCTCAACATGCCGCGCATGAACGGGCTCGAGTTCCTCCAGGCCTTGCGCAACGACGAGGACCTCAAGGCGGCGGTCGTCTTCATGATCACCACCTCCAAGGCCGAGGAGGACAAGGCGCGGGCCTATGGCCACAACGTGGCGGGATATATCGTCAAGCAGGATCCGGCCAATACCTTCATGCAGGCCGTGTCCATGTTGGAGCATTACTGGAAGATCGTCGAATTCCCCGAATGAAGACATGACCATCCCGACCCGCATCCTGTTGATCGACGACGACGGCGTTGACCGCGCGAGCGTCCGGCGTGCGTTGTCGAAATCCGGCCTTCAACACGACCTCGTCGAGGCGCATGACGGATCGACGGGGCTGTGCCTCGCCAGGGAAATGCCGTTCGACTGCGTTTTCCTCGACTATCGGCTGCCCGACATCGATGCCTTCGACATGTTGGAAACGCTCCTGTCGATCGAAGGCGGCAACCACGCTGTCCTGATGCTAACGGGCGAGGCCGACCAGGACGTCGCCTTCCGCTTGATGAGGGCGGGGGCCCTCGACTACCTCGCCAAGTCGGAGGCGACGCCCTCGAGCCTGGTGCGGGCAATCCGCTTCGCGCGCGCGCGCCGGGAGTTCCTGTCCGAGTTGAAAACGGCGCGGCTCGAAGCGGAAGAGAAGTCGGTCGCGCTCGACACGCTCAACCGGCAGAAGACAATGCTCTTCTCCATCATAGCCCACGACCTCCGCAATCCCTTTCAGGCTCTCCTGGGCCTGTCGGCGTCGCTCAGCAAATCCGCCATCACCGAACCGGCCGCCGTTCAGCGCCGGGCCGCCGGCGTCAGGGAAGCGGCCGGGCAGGCCCACTCGCTGATGGAAAGCCTCTTCGCCTGGGCGAGCCTGCAAATGGACACCATGGCGGTGGAACTGCACGATGTCGGCCTCGACGAGGTCGCCCATGAAACGATCCTGGGGGTCGGCGAGGTGGCCCGCAGCAAGGGCCTGACGCTTTTGTCGGACTGCACGGGCCTCCGGTTTCCCTCAAACCGCGACATGCTGTTGACCGTTCTCCGCAATCTCGTGGGCAACGCCGTCAAGTTCACGCGTCCCCCGGGAACCATCACCATCGCGGGCCATCATCGCGAAGGCCGGATCGAAATCTCGGTCGCCGACACGGGCGTCGGCATGATGCCGGACAAGATCGAAGACCTTTTCAGGCTGGATCGCCGCGTGACGACGAACGGCACGGCGGGTGAGCGCGGAAGCGGGCTTGGGCTGCTGCTGTGCCGCGAACTCGTCGAGCGGCTTGGTGGAACGCTGTCGGTGACCAGCGCCGTCGACAAAGGGACGACGTTTACGCTGGCTTTCCCGGCGGCCGTTCCAACGCTGGCG
>CALMOK010000236.1:0-2593 GCA_937871825.1 uncultured Alphaproteobacteria bacterium | reverse complement strand
GTCCGAACCCGATCAGGCGGCCTGACGCGCCGGAACTGCCGTCCCACCGTTCGACCCGGCGGCGACCTGCTCGTTGCCCCGCGTGAGCAAGTCCTCGATCTGCTGCACCGACGTGGTCGCCTCGATGGCGAGCTTTCTGATCTCCTGCGCCACGAGGGAAAAGCCGCGGCCCGCGTCGCCGGCGCGTGCCGCCTCGATGGCGGCGTTAAGCGCCAGGAGATTGGTCTGGCGGGCGAAGCCGTTGATTGACTCGACGATCGTGGTGATCCGGCCGAGCATGTGGCTCATGGCCGCCGTGGACGAGGCCGCCGCGGCACGCCGCGGCGTGATGTCGACGCCGCACATCAGGACCTTCTGTGGCCGTCCTTCGATGTCCAGCAGGACGGAGAAGAAGGCGTCCAACCAGAGCCTGTCCCCGCCGTCGAACACGATGGAAACCTCGTGCCGGGCGCTTCCCTTCGCCATCAACGCTCCGATCGCCTCGTCGTCGAGCAGCGCCTGGAGGCCTTGATCGAACGGCTTCCCGCGCGTGACGATGGCGTTCGCCGACACCGGGTCGCCGCCGACCGTCCATTCCACCATGGCGTTCGCGCTTGCGATGGCGTTCAACTTGAGGTCGAACTCAACCGAGGCCTGTTTGGTGCTGCTCACGTTCGACTGGATTGAAATGAAGCGATCGACGGTGCCGTCGGCGCCGCGGACCGGGTTGACCGAAAGGCTGATCCAGTACGGGTTACGGTTCTTGTCGTAGTTGAGGATCTCCTCGTAGAAAGCCTTTCCGGCGATCAGATTGGCCCGGATCCGTTCGACCACCTTGCGGTCCGTACTGGGACCTTGAAGAAACTGGCCCGGGTTGCGGCCCATGATTTCGGCGACCGAATAGCCAGTAAGCCGCTCAAACCCGTGATTGGCGTAGATGATCCGCCGGTTACGGTCGGTGATGAGGACCGAACTGTCTGTTTCATTCGCCACAAGCGACAGAAGTGCAAACTTTTCGCGTCGCTGCACCTCCTCGGTGATGTCGACGGCATATTTGACGACCTTGAACGGCACGCCGTTCAGGTCGCGGATGGGGTTATAGGACCCTTGGATCCACACCTCGCGTCCGTTCTTGCCGCGACGCCTAAATTCCTGGGAGCAGTACTCGCCACTGCCAAGACGTTGCCAGAACTGGCGGTAGGCGGCGCTTTCGCGTTCGATCTGGTCGACAAACATCGCGTGGTGCTGCCCAAGAACTTCCGGCAGCGTATAGCCCATCGCGGCGAGGAACTTGTCGTTGGCGCTGAGCACCACGCCGTTGAGATCGAATTCGATCACGGCTTGCGATTTGGAAATGGCGGCGATCTGGCCGGAGAAATCCGCGTTGCGCAGTTTGTTAGCCGTGATGTCAGAGGCGTATTTGACCACCTTGAAGGGCCGGCCGTTGAGGTCGAGGATGGGATTGTAGGAAGCCTGGAGCCAAACCTCGCGCCCCGTCTTGCTGACGCGCTTGAACTCGGCCGCGACATGTTCGCCCCGGTTGAGGCGTTCCCAGAACTGCTGGTAGCCCTCGGCTCGATCAGCGTCGGCCACGAAGATCCGGTGGTGCTGACCGACGACCTCATCGGCCCGGTATTCCATCAGATCGAGGAAGATGTCATTGGCCGACTGGATGACTCCGTCCAGCCCGAACTGGATCACCGCCTGCGATTTCCCTATCGCTTCGATCTGTCCCGAAACATCGGCGTTCCTGAGCTTGGACTGGGTGACGTCGGTTGCGAATTTGATGACCTTGAAGGGTTTCCCGTCAGGTCCGGCAATGGGGTTGTATGACCCGTGGATCCAGACTTCCCGCCCGCCTTTGCCCAGGCGCTTATACTCGGCGGAGTGATGCAGGCCCGCCTGCAAACGTTCCCAGAAGCGCGCGTAATCGTGGCCGTCCCAAAGATCCGGCTCCATGAACATCCTGTGATGGCGTCCGACGACCTCGTCGCGCCGATACCCCATGACTTTGAGGAAGTTCTCGTTGGCGTCGAGGATGGTTCCATCCATCGTGAATTCGATGATGGCCTGCGACCGACCAATGGCGGCAAGCTTGGCATCCGCCTCGAAGACCCGCATGTTTTCAGCACGCGCTTTGCTCCGCACCGTCTTGAACATGTGCCTTCGATCCCAGCGTCGTAGTGGAACAGTTTTAACCTCGCACGTCTTAAAACTGCGCTAAGCGTCAGCTCCTGGGTCGATGTGGAAATTTGACCCCATGCAAAGGATCATCAAAGTGTGGTCGCAACGTTCCCGCCATCGCGGGTGAGCTTCGTCGATCAAGATCGTGGGGTGATCGCGGAATGCTGGAAGCGTCCTCGTTTACCGGAAGTCCGGCTCCCTGTTTATGCTCCGTTGCCGGGTATGGTCGTCGAAAGTACCAGTCCAAACGCTTCATCGACACTTCGCGTAAAGGTTCAGTTCGAAAAGGATGACCTTCCTGATCCGCCGTCGATAACGCCTTCGCGCCAAAGCGCCTCTTGCATTGCTGTCAACTTAGCCGGCCGTTCATTTGCCGCTTGCCAGCCATCCGATCGGATCGAGGCCGAAGGCCGCCTGGGCTATTGGGTGG
>CALMOK010000235.1 GCA_937871825.1 uncultured Alphaproteobacteria bacterium | reverse complement strand
GCTCCGAAGGTTGGCGGCGGTCCCTGCCGGCGAGTGCCGTCGGCCGGATCGAGGCGGCGGCAGACACGCTTTACCCGGACTGGCGCGGCCATTGGGCGTGAAGAAGCCTCGTCAACGTCGGGACGAGGAGGCCAGGGAGGGGGTCAGGGCGACACTCTTCATCTGCGCGTAGACGTGGTCGCCGATTTCGAAGCCGAGCTGGTCCCATGAGCGACGCGTCACGCGCGCCAACAGCCGCGGCCCTTCGGCCTCAGGATCGCCGGGTTCAAGGCCCAGCACTGCGAGCATCTCATGGGTGCCGACCGGGGTGGCAGTCAGGATCTCCACCGGAAGCACGTTGAGGATCGTGCTGCCTTCGAGGGCGGTGCGGGCGAGGCTGACGTCGCCGGCGGCGATCCGCAGCCGCCGCGCTTCGCCCACCGGCCCGGGCGGGCCCGGCACGATGAAGCGCGCGCCCCCGCTCCGCAACGTGACCAGCCCATAGGGTATGTCGTTGCCGTCGATCACGGCATGGAGGTCGACGGCCGCGTCCCGCGCGGCCGCCAGGGGCAGCGCCGGATCGCCCTGCAGGTCACCCAAGGGACCGGCCGCCCGCACGCGCCCCTCCGCCATCAAGACGAGGTGATCGGCGAATTGTCCGATTTCCCTCATGTCGTGGCTGACATAGATGACCGGCACCAGAAGGCTGTCGTGCAATCGTTTGAGGAAAGGAAGGATTTCGTCGCGCGACGCTTGGTCGAGCGCCGACAAGGGCTCGTCCATCAACAGCAGCCTTGGGTTCGACAGCAAGGCGCGGCCGATGGCGACGCGCTGCCGCTCGCCGCCCGACAGGTGGCGGGGCGAGCGCCCGAGAAGCGCCGCGAGGCCGCACAGGGCGACGACCTCGTCGAAGCCGACCCCAGTTCCGGGCCGCGGGGGCGCCCCCCGCATGCCGAACGTCAGGTTTCGCTCCACCGACAGATGCGGGAACAGGCTCGGTTCCTGAAACACGTAGCCGATGGGCCGTCGATGGGTGGGGCGAAACGCGGCACCATCCTGCCAAACTTCCCCGCCGACTACGCAGGTGCCCTGCAGCCGTTGCAGCCCGGCGATGCAGCGAAGCACGGTGGTCTTGCCCGAGCCCGATGGGCCGATCAGGCCCGTGACGCCCCGGATCGGCACCTTGAAACGGACGTCGAATTCTTGGGTGCCGAGCCTTCCCCGAAAATCCACCCGGATGCCGTCCGCATCGCTCATGGGGCCGTCCGCGACGCGCGCTCCACCATCCGCAGCGCGAGAATGACCGCGAAGGCGAAGACCGTCATCCCGGCGGCGAGGATGTTGGCCTCGCGCCATTGCATGGTTTCCACGTAATCATAGATGGCGATCGACAGCACTTTCGTGCGGCCCGGAATGTTGCCGCCGATCATCAGGACGACGCCGAACTCCCCCACCGTGTGGGCGAACCCGAGCACCGCACCCGTCAGGAAACCAGGGCTCGCCAACGGCACGGCGACGGTCCAGAAGGCGCGTCGGGGCGAGGCCCGCAAGGTGGCGGCGACCTCGAGCGGCCGGTCCCCCACCGCCTCGAAGGCGGTCCTGATGGGCTGGACCACGAAGGGCATCGAGTAAAGCACCGAGCCCAGAACCAGGCCTCCGAAGGTGAAGGCCAGGGTCCGCCCACCCCAAAGGCCCGCCACGACGCCCCCTGGCCCGTCGGGGCCGAGGGCGAGCAGGAGGTAGAAGCCCAGAACGGTTGGCGGCAGAACCAGCGGCAGGGCGACCACCGCCGCCACTCCCTCCTTCCACCAAGCGGGCGAGCGGGCCAGCCACCAGGCGATCGGCGTTCCGATGACCAGAAGAACCAAGGTGGTGACGAGCGCGAGCGCGACCGTCAGGCCGACGGGCTGCCAGATATCGGGACTGATACCGGCCACGCCGCCTCAGTTCTGCGGGCCAAACGCGTAGCCGTATTTCTCGATCACGGCCTTGGCTTCGGGGCCCTTCAGAAAAGCCATAAAGGAGACCGCCGCCTCGTTGGCGACGCCTTTTGTGAGCAGCACGGCGTCCTGCCTGATCGGCGCGTGGAGCGCCTCGGGCACGATCCATCGCGATCCGGCCTGTCCGGCGAGCTGGGAAAGCGCCACGAAGCCAAGCTCGGCGTTGCCGCTCTCGACGAACTGGAAGGCCTGCCCGATGCTGTGGCCCTGGACGATCTTCGGCGCCAGCCCGTCGTAAAGGCCGAGCGCCTTCAAGGTCTCGATCGCGGCGGCCCCATAAGGGGCGCTGGCCGGATTGGCGATCGACAGCTTGTTGAACGAGCCTGCTTTCAGCGTTTCGCCGTCCTTCACCAGGTCAGGCGTCCTGCTCCACAGCACCAGCTTGCCGGTCGCGTAGGTGAACTGGCTGCCCGCCACCCCGAACCCCTCGTCGATTGCCTTCTTGGGCCGTTCCATGTCGGCCGACAGCAGGACCTCGAACGGCGCGTCCTGGGTGACCTGGGTGTAAAGCTGTCCCGACGCCCCGAAACTCAGCACCGTGTCGTTGCCGGTCTTGTTCTTGTAGGCGGCCGCGATGTCCCGCGCGGGTTCGGTGAAATTGGCCGCAACCGCGACCGTGACGGTGGCGGCATCGGCGTGGCCGAACTGAACACAGATCAACAGCGCGGCGGCGGCCGCGATCGATTGGAACCTTGGCATGGATTGACCTTGTGGCCGGGGATGGTGCAAACAGGTCCCCTGAAGCGCTCCGGACGTTCACAAACATGCCGGAGCCAATGTGCCCGACATGCCGCCGCAGCCGAGCCTCCACCCCAGCATAGCGCGGGCCTGTTCGCCGGTGAAGGACCTTCGTTCCTCGGCCGTCATTCGGCCGGCACGGTTTCCCTGGCGGCCGCTTGTTCGCCGAGCGGTGCGGCCTCCCCCCCGATCCAACCCATCAACTCGCGCCGCACCACGGCCCCGAGGACCCGGATGCCGCCCGGGCTGTCGTTGAGGCATTCGATGCGGGAGAACTGGGTGCCGCCGCCACCGTGGAAATATTCGGCGTTCTCGCCGCCGATCTCCTCGATGGTTTCCAGGCAATCGGCCGAGAACCCAGGGGTGATCACCGCCAGGCTTTTCACGCCCTTGGCGGCGAGGCCCTTGATGGTTTCGTCCGTGTAGGGGCGCAGCCATTCGGTCG
Organism: uncultured Alphaproteobacteria bacterium; assembly: GCA_937871825.1. Classification (GTDB taxonomy): domain Bacteria; phylum Pseudomonadota; class Alphaproteobacteria; order Rhizobiales; family Beijerinckiaceae; genus Lichenihabitans. Next base: position 21,554 of record CALMOK010000235.1, on the reverse strand, counting down.
GCCCGAAGCGGGACTGGAAGGTGATCATGAATTTCTCGGGCGAGAACCCGAGGCGCTCGCGCAGGAGACGGCCCGTTTTCACGCACTGGCAATGGTAAGGGTCGCCCTTGAGCAGGTATTGCTTGGGCACACCATGGAACGACGCCAGGATGACCTCGGGCTCGTGGTCGAGGCGGGCCAGGTGGTCGGTGACCGAACGGGCGAGTTCCTCGATATAGACGGGATCGTCGTGGTAGGGCGGCGCGACCCGGACCGAGGGCTGCCAGCGCATGGTCATCAGCGCGTCGAACAGCTTGTCGCAGGCCGTGGCGCTCGTGGCGGCGGCATATTGCGGGTAGAGCGGCACGAGCAGGATGCGGTCACACCCCGCCGCCGACAGCCGCTCGACCGCCGACTTGATCGACGGGTTGCCGTAGCGCATGCCCCAGTCGACCACCACGCGGTTGCCGTCCGGGCCGAGCAGTCCGTCGGCGATGGCCGCCTGGAGCTTTTCGGCCTGTCCGCGCGTGATGGTCTTGAGCGGGCTTTCGTTGAGCTCGCGGTTCCAGATCGTGTCGTAGTCCTTCCCCTTGCGGCCCGGCCGGATGGTCAGGATGACGAGGTTCAGGATCAGCCACCAGATGGCGCGGGGCGTTTCGATCACCCGCCGGTCGGACAGGAATTCCGACAGGTAACGCCGCATCGACCAGTAATCCGTGGCGTCCGGGGTGCCGAGGTTGCTGAGCAGCACGCCGACCTTGCGGGTCTTGACGGGCGGATGGTCCTGCGGCAGCGGGCCGGTGGCGGCCATGCGCTCGGCCGAGGTGAAAGCGGGCGACATGTTCATGATAAAACCCTCGGACTCGTGAACCCGGCCGGAGCGTCGGGCGATACCGCCGTCAACATAGGCGCTCGGCCGCACCCCCGCGCTGCGGCATAGGTGGTGTGGGCTCAAGCGCGTGGAAATGGTGCAGCGGGCCGTGCCCGCCACCGACGGACAGGTCACCGCTCCGGCGCAGGGCTTCCGTCAGATAAGCCTTGGCCCGCTCGATGGCCGAGCCGAGGTCGTCGCCCTTGGCGAGAAAGGCCGCGATGGCGGAGGATAACGTGCAGCCGGTGCCATGGGTGTTGGTGGTTTCGACCCGCTCGGCCTCGTAGTCGCGCACCGTGTCGCCGTCCACCAGCACGTCCACCGACGTCGGGCCGCCGAGATGACCGCCCTTGACCAGCACGGCGCGCCCGCCGGCCTCGACGAGCTTGCGCCCGACGGCCCGCATGTCTTGCCTGTCGCGGGCCATGGCGGTGCCGGCCAGCCGCGCGGCTTCCGGCAGGTTCGGCGTGATCACGGTCGCCATCGGCAGGAGGAGCCGCCGCACGGCCTCCACCACGTCGGGCGTGCCGAGGCTGTCGCCACTGGTGGCGACCAGCACCGGGTCGACCACCAGAAAGGGGACAGGGTGGGCCCGCAGGCATTCGGCCACCGTTTCCACGGCGGCGCGGTTTCCCAGCATGCCGACCTTGACGGCATCCACCCTCACGTCGGCGAAAATGGCCTCGATCTGGGCGCGCAGGAAATCCGGCGGGGGCAGGTGCACGGCGCTGACGCCGCGCGTGTTCTGGGCCGTCAAGCTGGTCAGCACCGCCATTCCGTAGCAGCCGAGCGCCCCGAAGGTCTTGAGGTCGGCCTGGATGCCGGCGCCGCCGCTCGGGTCGGACCCGGCGATCGAAAGGAGGTTGGGGATCATCGGGTCGCTCCAGCTCGGTCGGTCGGTCGGCCACGGCCCGCGCCAGTTCCGCAGTGCCGCCGCGCGAAAGATGTCCTATTCCTTCTGCTTCGCCACCGGCAAGCAGGGGTTCGATGACACGCTTCAAAACCAAGTTCTGGGCCGACCTCACCTGGGCGGATTTCCATGGAGCCGACATGGCGCGGGTCACGGCGGTGCTGCCCGTGGCGGCGGTGGAGCAGCACGGCCCGCACCTGCCGGTCGGGGTCGACAGCTTCATCATGCAGGGCTACCTCGACGCCGCCATCCCGAGGGTGCCGGACGCTAGGCCCGTGCTGTTCCTGCCGGTCCAGACCATTGGCAAGTCCGACGAGCACGTCGAGTTTCCTGGAACCTTGACGCTGTCGGCCGCCACCGTGATCCGGGCCTGGACGGAGATCGGCGAAAGCGTGTTCCGCGCCGGCTGCCGCAAGCTCGTGATCCTGAATTCGCACGGCGGCAACGTGTCGTCGATCGACATCGTGGCGCGCGACCTCCGGGTGCGGCTCGGCATGCTGGTGGTGGCGGCCTCCTGGCACCGGTTCGGCTACCCCGACGCGCTGTATTCCCCGGCCGAACGCGCCCATGGCATCCACGCCGGGGAGGTCGAAACCTCGCTGATGCTGGCCTTTCGTCCCGACCTCGTCAAAATGGACGAAGCCAGGGACTTCGTTCCGACGAGCATCGCCATCGAGGCCGAGTTCCACCGCTTGCGGGTCACGCAGCCGGTCGGGTTCGGCTGGATGGCGCAGGATGTTTCGCCGTCTGGCGCCATGGGGGACGCCGCGGCGGCAACGGCCGAAAAAGGGCAGGCCAGCGCGGCCTACGGGGCCGACGCCCTTCTGGCGCTTCTCGACGACGTCGAGCGTTTCGACCTGTCGCGGCTGCCGGTCGGGCCGCTGAAGAGCCGGCCGGCGGACGGGTGAGGCCGGGCCGGCGTCAGACTGGATTCATGCTGGAAACGGACGACGCCCGATACGACTGCTGCGGCTTCAGCCAGCGCTTGATCCGCCGCAGCATCTTGTAGACGCCGGTCATGGGGTTGGGCACGACCTTGCGGAAGAAGGCCACCTTCTTGACATAGCTCTCCACTTCCCAGCGAACCTTGGACCCCTTGGGAAAGAACACCACGTCGCCGGGGCCGAGCCGTCGGGGCGGGTTGCCGGCGTCGCTCAAAACGATCGTCCCCTCGACGATGTGGATAGTCTCGTCCACGTTGTAGGTCCAATCGAACGTGCCGGCCGTGCAGTCCCAAACGACTGTAAAGGACGTTTCGTCGTCGCTGCGCATCAGTTCGGCGACCTGCGCCACCGGTGCGCCCGCCACGATCCAATCAGGCACGATCGGCGAGGGCCTCAGCTCCACATCCACCTTGGACCATCGAAAGGGAACAGTTGACAAGGAACGAACTCCAATTACGCGGTGATGTTGCGAATAGCGGCACCACCCTACAATCGAGCTTTCCACTTTTCATAGTCTTGCCCGACTATTCTACTTCCGTGGTTAATGCGGTGTGCCAAGCGCATCCAGAACAGGGCAGTTCGCATTGGGAACGGGCGGGCCTGGTCGATTCGGGCTAGGCATCTCGCCACGACGGTGGGTCGGGGCCTGCCTTGATGGATGGTTTGATCGGACATGTCGGAAGAATTCGTCGTTACCCTGGCGTGCGCCAACCGGCCCGGGATCGTCGCGGCGGTGTCGCAATTCCTGTTTGACCACAATTGCGATATTCGCATCAGCCACCAGTTCGACGATCAGGACAGGTTCTTCATCCGCGTGGTGTTCCGGCGCTTGGCCGAAGCCCCGCCAGCCGAGAACCTCCAGCGCTGGTTCATGCCGATCGCCGAAAAATTCGACATGACGTGGACGCTGCGGCCCGCCGACCACCGCAAGCGCGTGCTCATCATGGTGTCCCGCTTCGACCATTGCCTCGCCGACCTCCTGTACCGGTGGCGGATCGGCGAGCTGCCCATGGATGTTTCCGCCATCGTGTCGAACTACCCGCGGGAACTTTACGCCCACCTGGATTTCGACGGCATCCCCTTCCACCACCTGCCGGTCACCCGGGACAACAAGGCCGCGCAGGAAGCCGAACTGATGCGGATCGTCGAGGAGAGCGGCACCGACATGGTGGTCCTGGCGCGCTACATGCAGGTCCTGTCGGACGAGCTGTCGCGCAAATTGTCCGGGCGCTGCATCAACATCCACCACTCGTTCCTGCCGGGGTTCAAGGGTGCCAAGCCCTACCATCAGGCCCATGTGCGCGGCGTCAAGCTCATCGGCGCCACCGCGCACTTCGTCACCGCAGACCTCGACGAAGGTCCCATCATCGAGCAGGACGTGGAGCGCATCACCCATGCCGATACACCCGACGACCTGGTGCGGAAGGGTCGCGATATTGAACGGCGCGTGCTGTCGCGCGCGGTGCGTTATTACCTGGCCGACCGCGTCATGGTGAACGGGCACAAGACGGTGGTGTTTCCGGACTGAACCCGCCGGGCCCACCGCCGGGACTTGCTTTTCGCGGCGTGGACGGCCTTGAGTGAACCCGGCCGGCTGTGGCCGGTGCTTGCTCGGGGAACTCCGATGACGAAAACCATTCTGGTGACGGGCGCGAGCCGTGGCATTGGACGCGCCACGGCGCTGCTGGCTGGAGAACGGGGTTGGTCCGTCGGGGTCAATTACGTGGCCCAGGCCGCGGCGGCGGCGGAGGCCGTCTCGCAGATCGAAGGTGCCGGTGGGCGGGCGGTCGCCCTGCAGGGCGACGTGTCGGTCGACTCCGAGGTGGTGGCCTTGTTCGACGCGGCCGAACGAGCGCTCGGTCCCCTCGATGGGGTCGTGGTCAACGCCGGGATTACCGCCCCGTCGCTGCCGTTGATGGACATGGATGCCGAGCGCCTGCGCCGGACCTTCATGGTGAACGCCATCGGGGCCTACCTTTGCGCCCGCGAGGCCGCCCGCCGGTTGGCCCCGAGCAGGGGAGGGCGCGGCGGGTCCATCGTCCTTGTCTCATCAATTGCCGCGCGCCTCGGCTCGCCGTTCGAATTCGTCGATTACGCGGGCGCCAAGGCGTCCGTCGACACGCTGACGATCGGACTTTCCAAGGAACTTGGCCCCGAAGGCGTGCGGGTCAACGCCGTGCGCCCCGGCCTCATCGAAACCGACATCCATGCGAGCGGCGGAGATCCCGACCGGGCGATGCGCCTGGGTGCCACCACGCCGTTCGGCCGTCCGGGACGCCCCGACGAGGTCGCCCAGGCCATCCTCTGGCTGCTCGACGACGCGTCTTCCTATACGAGCGGCGCGATCCTCGACGTGGCCGGCGGCCGGTAGGGTCAGTGTCCGTTCAGTTGGCGGCTTTCTTGCTGGCGGCCCGCTTCCGCACCTTTGGCGGCGGCGCCTGGGCGGCGAGCACGGCCGCGGCTTCGCGGTCGGTTTCCTCCTTGGCGAGGCGGAGCGCGCGCAACCGGGCCGTCTTGTTGGTTTCGGACTCGCGCGCCGACATCTGATCCTTCATGGCCTGGTCGGCTTCGAGCCTGCGGCGGGCGACCTGCTGGAATTTGAGTTCCGCCTTCGCGGCGGCTTCCGCCGAACTGTTCCGTGCCGTTGCCATGGTGGTCTCCTCAACCTTGCAGCCGCCGCGCGGGCGGGGCTTGCGGTCTATCCCATTGTGCTCACCATGAGCCTTTCCGCGCCAACTTCATAGGGCGGAGGCGGCCGCGAGCCGTTCCCTGACGATGAAAAGCGATGAAAAGCCGTGAAACAGCGGCGTCAAACGGGAGACTGGGTTCCCAAGCCCGCGCAAGCGGCCCGCAGTGTGTTGACCAGCAGGCAGGCGATGGTCATCGGCCCGACCCCGCCGGGCACCGGCGTGATCGCTCCCGCGATGGAAGCGCAGGCAAGCGTGTCCACATCGCCCACCAGCCTGGTTTTGCCGGCCTCCGCGGCGTCCACGCGGTTGATGCCGACGTCGATCACCGTCGCGCCCGGTTTGATCCAATCGGCCTTCACCATCTCGGGCCGGCCGACGGCGGCGATCAGCAGGTCGGCTCGCCGGCAAACCGCCGGCAGGTCACGGGTCTTGGAATGGGCCACCGTCACGGTGCAATTCTCCGTGAGCAGAAGCTGGGCCACGGGTTTGCCGACGATGTTGGACCGGCCGATCACGACGGCGTCCAAACCTTCCAGCGTTCCCAGGGCCTCCTTGGCGAGCATCAGGCAGGCGAGCGGCGTGCAGGGCACCAGGCCCGGCTTGCCGGTCGCCAGCAGCCCCACGTTGATGGGATGGAAGCCGTCGACGTCCTTGGCCGGGGCGACGGCGTTCAGCACGGCGCTTTCCTGGATCTGAGGCGGTAGCGGCAGTTGCACGAGGATCCCGTGCACCGCGGGATCGGCGTTCAGGCCGGCGATCAGGGCCATCAGGCTTTCCTCGCTGGCGTTGGCCGGCAGGCGATGCTCGAAGGACCGCATGCCGGCCTCGACGGTGCGCGCCGCCTTGTTCTTGACGTAGACACGACTTGCCGGATTGTCGCCCACCAGAACAACCGCGAGGCCCGGCACAAGATCGTGATCGCGGCGCAGGCCGTCAACGCCGTCCTTGACCCTTTCGCGAAGCTTCGCGGCGAAAGCGGTTCCATCCATCAGACGTGCCGGCATCATGCCATCCTTTCACATGGGCGGTCGGGTGCGCCTCGCCGGCTTGTCGCATGGTCCCGTTCGCGGCTTTTACCCGCACGCGAACTACTGTCATCCGGGAACGCCACGCAAGACGTTCCTCGCCCCGTGCCTCCGCCCACGCCGCCATTGCGTCGCCCGCCCGGCCTCCCATAAGCTGCAACCCGCGATCCGGAACGAGGCCGGGCTTGTTGGCGAAGCTCGGAGGATCACGCGCCATGAGCCTTGAAGGACGGAGCCGATCGCCCGCGAACGGCAGCATGGCGGGCAAGACCGTCGTGATGACGGGGGCCACCTCCGGGCTCGGCGCGGTCGCCGCCGAAACATTGGCCGGTCGAGGCGCTCGGCTGGTCATCGTGGCCCGGAACCGCGAAAGGGCCGAAAACACGCTGGCCCGGCTTCGCGCGCTCAACCCGGACGCCCGGCACACGGCCCATTACGCGGACCTGTCGCGCTTGTCCGAGATGAAGCGCGTGGCCGCCGCGATCGCCGCCGCCGAGCCGGTCGTCGACGTGCTGGCCAACAACGCCGGGGCGGTGTTCGGATCCAGCGCCGTCACCGAAGATGGGCTGGAACGCACCTTCGCGATCAACCACATGGCCTATTTCGTGGTGACCCTCGGCCTGCGCGAAAGCCTGGCGGCCGCGAAGGGCGCCCGGGTGGTCAGCACCGCATCGGCGGCCCACCGCGGGCAGCGCCTCGACGCGGCCGACCTTCAATCGCTCCGCTCCTTTAACGGGCTTTCGGCCTATGGCCGGTCAAAACTCTACAACATCCTGTTCACGCGGGCCCTCGCACGGCGGTGGCAGCGCGACGGCATAACCGCCAACAGCTTCCATCCTGGGTTCGTGGCCACGCGGTTCGGCGACGAAAGCGGGGGTTGGCTCGCCCCTGTCGTGCGGGCCGCCAAGCTTTTCGCGATCTCCCCGGCCAAGGGTGCCCGGACCTTGGTGTTCCTCGCGTCCGCGCCCGAGGCCGCCGGCGTGACGGGCCGGTATTTCATTCAAAGCAAGCTCGCCATGCCGACTAAAGCCGCCTCCGACGACGGTGCCGCCGACACGCTCTGGTCGGCCAGTGCCGCGCTGTCCGGTCTTCCCGAATGACCTCAATGTCCCGTGAGCGTGGCCCGCGATCGTCGCGCCGGCATCGTCCCGTTGGACGCCAGCAGGCTTCGCGCTATGAGGTAGAGCGCGTGGGGGTTGGTGGTGAGGTAGCGCCACAGCAGGCGATGCGGCTCCAGCATAACGCGGTAAAGCCATTCGATCCCGGCGACCTGCATCCAGACCGGCGCGCGCGAGCGCCGTCCCGACAGGAAGTCGAACAGGCCACCGCATGTCTTGACCGCGCCGACGCCCGTGAGCCTCACGCGGTTGCGCACCACGAAGGCCTGTTCGCGCGGCACACCCATGCCGATCCACAGGATGCCTGGCTTGGCGCGCACGATGTCGCCTACCACCTCGGCCTCCTCGGCTTCGCTGAAATAGCCGTTTCGCGCGCCGGCGACGACCAGTTTGGGATAAGCGGCCTGGACGGCGACAAGCGCCCTGGCCATCGTGTCGGCGGTGCCGCCAAGGAAGTAGAAGCTTGTTCCGCTCGCCTCGGCATACCGCGCCACATCGTGGAACAGGTCCGTGGTGGCGACCCTTTCGGGCAGTGGCAATCGGCCGAGACGGGACATCAGCACCATGGCCTGCCCGTCGGCGTGGATCAGGTCGGCGGCCGAAAACAGCGCTTCGACCAGGGAACTTCCCGCCACGCGGGACAAAACCTCGCCATTGGCCGAGGTCACGTAAATGGGCGGTCGGTCGGTCGCCCGCGCGGCCGAGCCGGCCTCATCCAGGACGCGGGCGGATTGTTCCCGATTCATGACGGCGATGGGGAGCCCACCCAGCACGAGGATGGGATAGCCGAACGATCGATCGTGGGGAATGGTTGGTGCGACAGGATGGTCTAAAAATGATCCAAGTACCATTTTGAACACTCGCAATGTGATGCTCGCCAAGGTTGCAAGGATCGCTCCTGAAATATTTGCGCCGGAATGGGCCAAGTCGGATGGAAATACCGCCTTGGCGACGGCCGTCGTTCGATAAAGGGTCGGGAAGGCCGCCGTTGAAAATATCGGGTCGGGGCCGCAGGCCGGCGTCGCCACCGAGCGGTACCGGATGAATAAAAGCTTCATTCGTCCGGCAGGCTTGTTGGACGAAACACGTCATCGAGGTCCCATGATCCGCTCGCGCCCGTTCGTCGTCGCCGTCTTCGCCCTCCTGCTGCAAGCCGGCTTGGTGGCTTCGGCTGAGTTGTCCACCGCCCCGTTCGGCGCGACACCCTATTTCGACGCCCACGCCGTCGACCTGATGCAGATTCTCCCGCCTCCGCCGGCTCCCGACTCGGCCGAAACCAAATCCGAACTCGGCGAACTTCTGGTGATTCAGGTCGCCCGCACGCCCGACACCGTGGCCCGCGCCCAGGCCGACGCCGTCGAGGAAGTATGGCGCTTCGCCGATGTGATCGGGCCGCGGTTCACGCCCGAGAACCTCCCCAAGACAACGGTCCTGTTCGAGCGCCTCGTCGCGACGCAGAACGCCGTGGTCGATCCCGCCAAGGCCGGCTTCAACCGGCTGCGCCCGCACCTCGTCAGCGACCTGATCAGGCCGGTGGTCAAGCTGTCGACGTCGGGGTCCTGGCCGTCGTCCCACGCCGCCTTGGGGACCCTCATGGGGATCGTGCTCGGCGACATGGTCCCCGAAAGGCGCGGCGTGATCATGGATCGGGCCTGGACATATGCCGAGAACCGGCTGGTGGCCGGTATGCATTTCTCGTCCGACATCGAAATGGGACGGATCGCGGGGTCGGTCATCGCGGCCTTTGCCATGCAACAGCCACAGTTCATGGCGGATTACGCGGCCGCGCGAGTCGAATTGAGGAGCGCCCTGGGGCTTTGATCCCGATCTGTTCGGGTTTTCAACCGTCAGCCGTTATCGCGGCATGACGCTTTTCACCTGCGCGGCCCATTTAACCGAAACGTCGAGGATGGGGTCGCCGAACTGCCCGTAAAGATGGAACAGGCTGTTCGACCCGCGGCTCCTGACGAGGCGCTTGATCAGAACCCGGCCATCCTTCAGTCCCACCACGCAAAGCTTCCCCACGATGTCATCGGTCACGGGCGAGCGGACATCGTCGAAGAACACCAGCCAGCCGTTGAAGAACGGCCCCAGGCTTTCGCCCCGGATCTCGACCGCGACCGTCTGATCGGAGCTTCCTTCCGGCCCTAGAACCTCGCCAAGGTTGCCCTGGCCCTCGGAAAACAGGGTCATCTCCGCCCCGGCCCCGACGAAGCCCAGAATGATGACCATGCTGGGCCTGCCCCTCACGATCTCCCCAGCGTCGATCCCATAAGCCTCGGCAGCCCTCTCGATCCATTTCGAGCTGAGCTGCCGCGCGCCGTTCTCGAGCTTGACGTACTGGTTGCGGGTTGTGCCGAGGGCGGCGGCGGCCTGCTCCTGCGACCAGCCCCGGCTATCCCGCAATTGTCGGAGATTATTGGCCATCGCCCCTCGTTCGGCAATTCATCGTGAGTACGTATAGAGAACAGAAAATAATTTCTCCATGCCCATAATGGGCACATTGCAACCCCAAGTTGAAAGGTGTAGCTCTTTTGGTGCCCCAAATGGGAACATCACATGAAAACCTTCTCCTTGAGACAACCGTCAGATGCAGCGACCATGCCGCTTGCGTGGCTTCCGCCATCGCTCCCTGGGGCGGCCGCGGTCGCGCGCTTAAAAACGACGCAATGTCGATGGCCGCTCGGCGAGGTCACGGACGACCATTTCTCGTTCTGCCCCGCCAAGCGCGATCGAGGGGCCTATTGCGCGCGCCATTCCGCGCTGAGCCGGATGGGAGGCGCCCGATGAACGCGGCAGGGCCGACGACCCCTCGCGGGAACCGTGGATCGGCGATCCGGCGGCGCGGCTTCGGGCTCGACACCCTGCTCCCGGCCGACCCCACCCTGGTCGAGGCCGGCGTCCTCCGGCTCCTGTCGTCGGACGCTCCCGAGGTCATCGCGATCCGGCCCGCCAATCAGCCCGATCGGCCGCCGAGCCCCGGCCATCGCGCCGTTCCGTCCTTCGTGGCTGGTGCGCCCGACCTCCTGCTGCTGCTTCCGGGCGGCAAGAGCGCCTGCCTGCGGATCCGCAGCCAAGCCGAGCGCTTGTCCCGCGACCAAGTGGCCTTCCGCGACCTTTGCGGCCAACGGGGCATTCCCTACGCGGTCGTTCGTAGCCTCGCGGAAGCCCGGAGCGCGCGTGGCCGGTTCGGGGCCATTCGGGAGGATCGCGCCTGAGCGCCGCCCGGCAGCGCCGCGTTTCGCTTGGCGGCGCCAAGCGGGACGGCCGGTTGGCCCCCGGACTGGTGGACGCGACGCCCGAGCGGCTCGCCCACGCCCACCGGATCGGCGGCGCGTCGATTGACGGGGAAGGCGTGCGGCGCTTCGCCGACCCCTTCGACCTGCTGCGGACCAGGCAAGTGCTGGATCGGCACGACGGGAACCGCAACGATCGTCTTTGGCAGGCCGGGGAACGCTTCCGCCGCCATTGGCATCTCGGCCATATGGATGGCTTGGCGGCCTTCGATTTCACCCGCGAAAGCGTGGATGGGACGGGCGGCGCGTCGGCCACGGCGCCGAGCGAGGCAGCGCTCCGCCATCGCGACGCGTTCCGGCGGGCCAGGGAAGCGGTCGGGACGCGGTTGCTGCCCTACCTCGACGGCATGGTGATCGAGGGGAGGACCGCGGCGTCCCTCCGCTCCCTCGTCACCGACACGGGCCACGAACGCACCGCCGAAACCTTGGTGGTGGAGCGCCTGCGCGAAGCCCTGGACCGGTTGTGCGACCTTTGGGGCATGCAGCCCGTGGTGACCGCTCGCCCCATCACGGGTTGGCGCGAGCCGTAGGCCACGTCGGCCGGGGCAAGATCGGAGCCCGCTAGGGCGACGGTGAAACGACCTTGCCGGGATTGAGGATGCCCTTCGGGTCCAGGGCGGATTTGAGGGTGCGCATGACGGCGAGCGCCACGGGGTCCTTCACGGTGGTCAGCAGGTCGTGCTTGAGGCGTCCGACGCCATGTTCGGCCGCCACCGACCCCCCGTGGCGCGCCACGGCAGCGTGGACGACCGCGTTCATCTCCGCCCAGCGCGACAGGAAGGCCGCCTTGTTGGCTCCTCTGGGTTGCGACAGGTTGTAATGGAGGTTGCCGTCCCCGACATGGCCGAAGGCCACGATGCGGGCGTCCGGCATATGCGCCAGAACGGCGGCCTCGGCTTCGGTCATGAAGGCGGGGATCTGCGCCACCGCGATCGACACGTCGTGCTTGATGGAGCCACCCTCGCGGCCCTGCACGCTCGACAGGTTTTCCCGTAGCGCCCAGAAATCGTCGCGCTGGTCGAGCGAGGCAGCGATCGTGGCGTCGTCGATGATGCCCTCCTGGCTTGCCTGGGCGAGCAGGCCAGCCAGGGTTTCGGCGAGGCCGCCCGCTTCAAGGGCCGTGATTTCGAGAAGCACGTACCAGGCGTGCGGCTGCCCGAGTGGATCGCGCGACGGTGTGTGGGCGAGCACGAGTTCGATCCCGAGACGCGGGATGAGCTCGAACGTGGTGACGGTGGCGACGCCCTGGGCGAGGGTGAGAAAGGCCAATGCAGCGGCCGGGCTGGCCAGCCCCACAAAGGCGGTTTCACGCGCCCGCGGCTTGGGAAAGAGTTTCAAGGTCGCCGCCGTGATGATGCCAAGCGTGCCTTCCTGGCCCATGAACAGGTGTTTGAGATCGTAGCCCGTGTTGTCCTTGCGGAGCTTGCCGAGCCCGGCCAGCACCCGCCCGTCGGCCAGCACGACCTCGAGCCCGAGCACAAGATCCCGGGCGTTGCCGTAGGCCAGCACCGCGGTGCCACCGGCGTTGGTGGCGAGGTTGCCCCCGATCGTGCAGGACCCTTCCGAGGCGAGCGACAAGGGAAACAGCCGGTCGACGCGATCGGCTTCGGCCTGCACCTGCGCCAGCGTGACACCGGCCTCCACCGTGATGGTGTTCGAGGTCGGGTCGAGGTTTCGGACCCTGGTGAGCCGTGTCAGCGAAAGGAGGATCTCGCGGCCGTGCTCGAACGGGGTCTGGCCGCCGACGAGACCCGTGTTGCCACCCTGCGGCACGACGGGCGTACCGGTGCGATCGCATGCGGCCAGGACGGCCGCAACCTCCGCCGTGGAGCCTGGGCGCACAACCGCGAGGGCTGCGCCCTGGAACAACCCGCGTGGCTCGCTGAGGTGAGCCGCCGGCAGATCCTCGCCCCAAAGGACGTGATCCCGCCCCACGATGGCGATCAGGTCGTCGAGGAGCCTAGACGGGGTTTGAACGCCGGAGCCGTTGCTGGCTGGCTGGTTCTCGGACCCGGCCGCCACGCCGCGCGTCAATTCTTGGAATTCAGGAGCCGCTCGGAGTTGATGCGGAAAAAGGCGGGGTCGGGCTTGCTGGCCAAGTCGATGTCGCTCAGGGAAACCACCGTCTCAAACCCTTGCGGATCGGTGACGGTCCATTGCCGGAGGGCGAACGGGTCGCGGTCGAACGTCAGGCGGATCTGCGACGTGCCGCCAAAGGTCGCCTTGTCCTCGACCACGATGGAGGAACTGGTGTCGTCGCTCGTCACCTCGAGAACCTTGGTGTCGTTGGCGAGGTCGAGGTGATCGTTCAGCAGGAACTTCAGGGGCGTCTGGCTGATGAAGTAAAGGTCTTGCGTGTGCAGCTTGCGGTCGATCACCGCCACCGAGGTACCGTCGGCTATGATTTCCAGGGTGGCCGGCGGCGCGTAGGTGAACAGCATGTGGCCGGGTTTCGACACGAACAACTTGCCGTCGGTCCGGCGTCCGTCGCCGCCGATCTGCACGAAGTCGGTCACCATCGTCTGCGCGCCGTTGAAATAGTCGTTGGCTTTGGCGACCACCTCGGCGGGGCTGAGTTGCGGCGTCTTGCGGGCGGGCGCCGCCTTTCTGGCGGCTTGCAACGGCAAGGGCGGCGCAGTCTCGGCATGAAGCGGCACGGCGGCAAAAAGGCTGAAAGCGACCATCGCCGGTGCAATGCGGATCATCATGCGTGAACAACTTTCCTTGGGCGCGGCACCATGGGGCACCCGCATGGCGATAGACACCACCTGTGGCATTTGTGAGACTATGACATCCGGTCATCCTGGCCCAGGCGATCGTGGCGCCGCCCGCGGTGGTTTCCGGTCAGGTCGAATTGGTCGCACGATGCCGCCCGATCCGCCGAAACTATCCGGCGTACGCCGAGTTTTTGTGAAGCGCGGACGATGTCCACCCGGCACCAGGGGAAGACCGATCGTTTGCTCATTCAGCGGGCGCCCAACCCACCAGACTCGTGTCTGCGGATGCTCGGGGCGCTGCTTAACCGGAGGTTTGAAAATGGAACGACGTCTCGTGCTCGCCGGAATGGCGGCTTTCGCGGCCAGCCCGGCTCTTGCCCAGTCGACCACCGCCCCGGCGACCGATGCGCCCGCGACACTGGCGCCCGCGCCCGCCATGAAGATGGCGGCGCCGATGAACGTGTCGGATGCGGCGGCAACCCACATGAAGCGCACGATGGCGGTCGGCTCGTTGAGCTTGGCGACCAGCCGCGTTGCCGCCCCCAAGGTCAAGCTGACGATGCTGAAGCAGTTCGTCGAGTTCGAAACGCTCGAGCAGGAAACGATCGCCAGCATCTTGAAGACGATGATGATGCCGGGTGCCCCGCCATCGGGCCAGGTTCCGGTTCCTACCGACGCGGAACTGATGGGAAACCTCGATCCCGAAGGCAAGGCCATGGTGGAAAAAATGCGCGAAATGAAGGCCGGCGAGGCTTTCGAGCGTGACTACGTCAAGGCGCAGATCGCCGTCCACAAAGAACTGCTCGCCATCCAGGAAGCCTACCTCAAGGCGCCCGACAACCTCGACGAGACCAACGTCGCCAAGCTTGCCAAGGGCCAGATTACCGAGCATCTGGTGCTGCTCAACGACATCATGAAACAACTCGGCTAAGCGATCCCGTGACCTATCCCATGCTCCGTCTCAACGGCGGAGCATGAACACGGCCTGCTCGCCCCAGATGTTCCAAACCCAGGCGGGGGTGCCGTTCCGCATGGGGGCGCCAACCCGGTCGAGCACGATGGCGCGCTCGAGTTTGGCATCGATGCGTCCGACCAGCAGCAGGAAATCGCTGATCGTGCAGAAGTGGATGTTGGGGGTTTCATACCAGGCGAACGGCATCGTTTCGTTGACCGGCATGCGCCCGCGCAACGCGATCTCCAGCCTGATCGTCCAATGGGCGAAATTGGGAAAGGATACGATGGCCCGGCGCCCGATGCGGAGCATCTGTTCCAGCACCGTCCGCGGATTGCGGGTGGCCTGAAGGGTTTGCGACAAGATCACATAATCGAAGGCGTCGTCGGGATAGTCGGCGAGGTCTGTGTCGGCATCGCCCTGGATGACCGACAGGCCTTTGGCGACGCAATCGTTGACCCCCCGCTGCGACAGTTCGAGGCCGCGAGCGTCCACCCCTCTCGTGTCGGCGAGAAGGCGCAGCAAGGCGCCGTCCCCGCAGCCGAGGTCCAGCACCCGGCTGTTATGGTCGACGAGGTCGGCGACGAGCAGCAGATCTTGCCGCGCGTTGCCCCTCGGCGTGCCGGGCAATTCATTGAGGGCGGTTCCCGCGCCCATCAGGCCAGCCCGCGCGCCCGGGCCGCCGCATCGATGAAGCCGCGCGACGTCGCGATCAGTTCGGGCAGGTCGAGCAGGAAGGCGTCGTGGCCCTTGTCGGTCTCGATCTCGACGAAGGACACCGACGCGCCGCCCGCGTTGAGAGCGTGAACGAGCGCGCGCGACGCCGTCGTTGGAAACAGCCAGTCGGATGTGAAGGACGCCACGCAGAACCGTGTCCGGCTATCCTTAAAAGCCGACGCCAAGCTGCCGCCGTAATCGGCCGCGAGGTCGAAGTAATCCATCGCCCGCGTCATGTAGAGGTAGGAATTGGCGTCGAAGCGCTCGACGAAACTCCGTCCCTGGTAGCGCAGGTAGCTTTCGATCTGGAAATCGGCGTCGAACGAGAAGGTCGGCGCCACCCTGTCCTGCAGCTTGCGGCCGAACTTGGCGTGGAGGGCCTGATCCGACAGATAGGTGATGTGGGCCGCCATGCGGGCCACCGACAAGCCCTTCTCGGGGCGCGATCCCTCGTCGAGGTAGCGGCCGCGCCGCCATTCGGGATCGGCCATGATGGCTTGGCGGCCGACCTCGTGGAAGGCGATGTTCTGCGAAGAATGCCGGGCCGCCGTGGCGATGGGCATGGCGGCGAAGACCCGGGTGGGGAACAGCGCCGCCCATTGCAGCACCTGCATGCCGCCCATCGACCCGCCCGCCACGCAGAACAATTGGTCGATGCCGAGATGGTCGACCAGCATGGCCTGCGCCCGCACCATGTCGCGGATGGTCACCATGGGAAGGTCCAGGCCATAGGCGCGGCCCGTCGCCGGGTTGAGCGACGCCGGCCCCGTGGTGCCGAGACATCCGCCCACGACGTTGGAACAGATCACGAAGAACCGGTCGGTGTCGATCGGTTTGCCCGGTCCCACCATGGCGCTCCACCAGCCCGGCTTGCCGGTCACGGGATGGATGTTGGCGAGGTGCTGGTCGCCGGTCAGGGCGTGACAAACCAGGATGGCGTTGGATCGCGCCGCGTCGAGGGTGCCATAGGTCTGGTAGGCCACCGTCAAGGGCGCCAGCACGCCGCCGGCATCCATGTGAAGCGGTTGGTCGGTCGGGAAGGTCACCACCAGGCTTGTCGGCGCGTCCGCCTCGCGGCTGTGCGCATTCAAGATAGCTTGCAATCCCACGACGCTGACCCTCGTTCGTTCTGTATGCCGAACGCCTTGTTTGTTCAATAGGACCGTGCCGGAGGACTGTCAATCTCGGCGGCTTTGATCACCGCGGCGCGGGATCGATCTCCACGGTCGCCGTCATGCCGGCGACGAGGCGAACCGTGGAGGGAACGTCGTCGAGGTGGACCCGCACGGGAACGCGTTGGGCGAGGCGAACCCAGGTGAAGACGGGGTTGACGTCGGCGAGGCCGCTCGACCCCGATTGGGCGTTGGCTACCACGATCCCGCGCGCGAGACTGTCGACGTGGCCATATAGAACTTGCCGGTACCCCATCAGCCAGACTTTCGCCGGGTCGCCTTCCTTGATGGACGCGATCTTGGTTTCCTCGAAGTAGCCGTCCACCCAGAACGAGCCGGCGTCGACGAGGGACAGCGCGCGTTGCCCGGCCGAGGCGTAATCGCCAAGCCGCGTGCCGAGGTTGGTGATCCATCCCGTGACGGGGGCGTGGATCTCGGTGCGTTCGAGGTTGAGCTTGGCCCTCGACAGGTTGGCAAGCTGCTGCTGGTAGGCCGCCGCCGCGGCATCGGCCGTGGCGGCATAGGATTGCCGCTCCTCCACGGTCGCGGCGAGGTCGGTCAACTGGGCGCGTCGTTTTGCCTGGGCGGCCTTGTTGTCGTAGTCGGCCTTGGACTGGGCGACGCCGGCCTCTGCCAGGCTCACGGCGATCCGGTAATCGCTGGGATCGATCGTCATCAGGAGGTCGCCCTCGTGGACGAACTGGTTGTCGGCCACCGGCAAACTCACCACCCGGCCGGTGACCTCCGGTGCCATACCCACCACGTAGACCCGCACCGTGCCGTCCCGCGTCCAGGGCGCCCCCATGTAGGATTGCCACAGGGCGTAGGTCAGCCCGCAGGCGACCGCGACGGTTCCGAGTGTGAGCAGGACGGGAAGAAAGCGTAGGCGGTAGCGTTGTGGTACGACCGCCACGGGGGAGGGCGGCGCGTCGTGATGGTCAGACATGGCGAAGGCTCGCGAATCCCAGAACAAGCGTGGACAGCACAATGAGATAGAGCGCGAGGTCGAACAGCCCCGGATGCCAAACCCAATCAAGCAGGCCCAAACGCGCCGCCAGCCGGCGCAGCAGGTAGAAGATCACGTAGGCCACGACGATTCCCGGGGCGATCGGGGCGACGTAAACGCCGAAAAGGTTGATCTCGACGAAGCTCATCGGATCGCCGCTCCGAAATAGGCCGGGTAGGCCTTCAGGGTTTCGACGATTTCCTGGGCGGCGGCCTGCGCCCTCAACCACGTTTGCGGATCGGCGGGCGTGTTCGCCTGATCGCGAAAGCCATCGCCCAATTGGCGCAGCGAATCGAGACTGTCGCCGACGTTCCCAGTCGAGAGCGCCCGTTCAAAGGCGGCGAGCGGTACTTCCGCGTGAAACAGCGGGGCGTGGTCGCGAAGCGCCAAGGTCTGCAACCCGACCGTCAAGGCGGCCAGGAGCTGCGAGCCATGCGCCGGGTCCGTGTCCGGCGGCAAGGCTATGAGACGGCCGTAAACCCGGCTCCGCCAACGGTCCGGCGAGAAACGCCGGGGGCGCCGGGCCAGTCTCCGCAGGTCGGCCAATGTTAGGCCGGCAAGCCGCCTGGCGCGGGTTTCCGGCGCCACCGGGGGAATGGCCCTCAGCACGGCCGCGCCCGCCAGGCAGCCTCCAACGATGGCGAGCGCCGAATTGTAAAAGCCCGCTGGGTTATAGCTGATCGCGTTGGTCGGCCCGAGCAGCGGAATGAAATTCATGCTGGCCGGAACCATGACGCCGCTGAAGTCCGGCCGCGTCGACAGGGCGGCGAGGGGGACGAGGATAACGGCGACGATAGCCGCGAAGCTGCCGAACCCTTCGTGGTTGGGCAGAAGCGCAAACTGGGCGATCGCCGCCAGCACGGCCGTCAGCAGCGTGCCGGCTCCAAAGCCGATCGTCGCCGCGAAGGCTTGCTCGTTGCGCGGCGAAAGCAGGAGAACGGTTATCGCCACGAAGGTGACAAAGGTTGGGCCGGACGGCCACGCGGTCACGACGTAAAGCAGCACGGCCGCCAGCACGGCGATGAAGACCCGCCCGGCATTGACCAGGGCCGGAAGGGCATCGGGCATCAAACTGTCGGGAACGGCCCGGATGGGGTCGGTTTGGCGTGAATCGGTCAACAACACCGTGGCGTTGGCGGCCCGGCCCAGCCCATCGAGCGCGGCCGCGACGCGGTCCGCCGCCAGCCGCGATGTCGCGGTGTTCACCGCTGAGCCACGCAGGACGTTCGCGGCACGGGCCCACCGGTTTCGCTTGGCGAGATCGCCAGCCTCGCCCGGCGGATCGGCGAAGGTGCCCGGCAGGCTGTCGCCGACGGCTTTGGCCTGTTCGGGCGGCAGGTGGGCTAGGTGGGCGGCCAGCGAGCGCCAGGCCGACAGGGCCATGAAAAGCCCGTTCACCCCGGCCCGCAGCGTCGTCCGACGGGCGCTGACGCTGGGGGATTCACCAATCGCTTGGTCAAGCAAAGGGTCGAGCCCGGCGACACGGGCCACAAGCGCGCGGCGCTGGTCCCGCCGGTCGAAATCGGGCTCCGTCGCATGGGCGAGCTGGCTGGCCAGCCCGCTGGCGACCTCCCCGACGATGCCGGCGAAGGCGGCCTGGAGCGCTTCGCGCGAGTGGCCGATGTCCGTCACGGCCATGACCACCGTCCCGCAAACGACGCCGAGCCCGATCTCGCTGGCGCGCGATACCGCGAGCAGGAACACCTGATCGGGAGCCGCGATCGAACTCGAGGCGATGATCACCAGCGTGTAGCCGGCCAGCATGGCGCCGTAGGCGGCGAAATTGACCAGCAGGGTCGCCATGAAGCTGCAGGCGGCGCACCACAGCGCGAGGCCGAGCAGAAAGCCGAGCCGGTTCTGTGGAAAACAGGCGGTGAGGAGCACGCTGGCGACCGCGCCCATCACGGTTCCGATCAGCCGGAAGGCGCCCTTGCGCAGCGATGCGCCGAGCACCGGTTGCGCCACGATCGCGGCCGACGTTCCGGCCCAACTCGGATTTTCGAGTTGGAGAAAGAACGCCACGTAGAGCGCGAGGCAAACCCCGGCCGAAACCCTCAACCCATAAAGGATGGCCGGCAACGCCGCCGTGGCGGCCTTGGAGGCGCGGCGGGCGGGCCGATCCGTCATCGGCGCAAGGGCGTCGGTCATGCTGGTCCTCGGTCGGCGCCGAAATCCGGTCGGCATTCCATAAGCGGTTGGACGGTGCCGGTCGAGGCAAACAGGTCGCAGGGAAGGCCGATCCAGAAACGCAACCAGTGTTTCGCCCGTCCGTTGAATCACATGCGGAGCGGCCGAACGGCGCTGCGCCTGATTATTTGCCTAAGGTGTCCGTCCTGAGCGCCATCGCCGAAGCCCCCCTCCAGCCTACGCCATCGTCCCGGCTAAACGGGTCTCGTTTCTGGACACCGAAGCGGGTCCTGATCACGCCGTCGGCCAAGGGCTGGGCGCATGGGCGCGCCATGGCGGAGCGGGTGGCGGCCCTCGGCATCCCGGTGGTCGAACTTGCTAGCGACCGCCTGAGCGGGCTGACGGGCGACAGCAGCCGGGAAACCTACACCCTGGCCAAGGCCACGATGGCGATCGTGGTGGCGCCGGCCGCCAAGCGCCGGCTCCAGCCCATTCCGCCGAGCGCGGATTTTCGCTTCGACCTCGCCGAAGGCTGCCCGGCCCATTGCCAATATTGTTACCTCGCCGGCTCCCTGTCGGGGCCGCCGATAACGCGCGCCTACGCCAACCTGCCTGAGATCCTCGACGGCCTCGAACCCTATGTGGGGCAGGGGACCATCACCTCGCGGTCGCAGACGCGTTCGGGCGAGGGAACGACCTTCGAGGCATCCTGCTACGCCGACCCGCTCGGCATCGAGCACCTGACGGGATCGCTGGCCGAGGCGGTTCGCTTTTTCGGGCAATGGCGGCCCGACGTGCAACTCCGGTTCACGACGAAATTTTCCGGCGTCGAGCCATTGCTGACATTGGATCACGGGGGCCGGACCCGCGTGCGCATGTCGGTCACGGCACCGGCGCAGATCCGCTTCGAGGGCGGCACCGCCTCGCTCGACGCGCGGCTCGACGCGTTGAAGCGATTGGCCCGGGCCGGCTATCCCGTCGGCCTGACGGTGGCGCCCATCATGGCCTTCGAGGGCTGGCGCGATGGCTATGCCGACCTTGTGGCGCGCGCGGCTGCGCGGTTGCGCGGTGTCCCGAACCTCGACCTGACGGCGGAATTGATCACCCACCGGTTCACCCCCAAGTCGAAGGGCGTCATCCTCGATTGGTATCCCGCCACCAAGCTCGACCTCGACGAGACACGGCGCGTTCGCAAGACCACCAAGTTCGGCTCGATCAAGCACGTCTACCCGTCAAGCGTGATGAAGGAACTGCGCGGCGAACTCGAGCGGCTTTTTGCCGAACAACTGCCCGAAGCCCGTCTGCTTTACTGGACCTGACGGCCCGCCGCCATCGGTTCTTTGAGTGGCGACGGAGCATGACGATCGTCGTGGACGGAAGCGAGGCCGTTTCACGCTCTTTGCCGAGAGACCCAGCGTCGGGCGTCATACACCGCGCCGGCGCCGGCGGTCTCGATCGTCCGGTCCTGCGCTGAACCGAAGCGCTCAGCTCGCCCCGAACGAGATGGCGGGCGTGTAGGTCCGCTGCGCGCCGGGCGGGGGTGGCGGCAGGGGAGCCTGCCGGCGGATCAGGTCCATGATGCCGGCGTCGACCTCGGGTTTGCCGCTCGATTGAATGATCGACACGGCGTCGATCGCGCCCGTGTCGGCCACCGTGATCGACAGGATCACGAAGCCCTGGCGAAGGCCGTTTTTCCGCGCCACCCCGGCGACGCCCTGGAGGCGGCCCACCAGCCGAACAGTTCGACCAGCAACGGGCAGAAGATCTGCCCGAGGATCGAGCCGATGTTGATTCCGGCGTAGAAGATCGTGAACCCGGCATCGCGGCGGCGGTCGCCGACCGCGTAGAGCGCGCCGACGATCGTCGCGATATTGGGTTTGAAGAAGCCGTTGCCGATCACGATCAGGCTGAGCGCGAGCAACAGCAAGCTCGTGTAGAACGCCGGCCGATCGGCGCCGGCGCTGAACGCCGCCGCGGGCACGGTCCGCGCGACGGCCTTGCCGTCGAGCAATTCGACCGACCCGTCGGGC
>CALMOK010000234.1 GCA_937871825.1 uncultured Alphaproteobacteria bacterium | reverse complement strand
CACCCAAAACGACGTATCGGTCCACCCCGTAACGGGTCTCGGCCTTGGCGCTCCAATCGGCCCAGTCCCGCGCCTTGGACCGCCCTGTCTCGATCCGTTTTTGAGAAACGGCCGACGATAGGTAGTCGCCCAAGGGCTTCACGAACTCGGCCTGTTTTCTGGTCTTCTCGATTACGGTCGGGTGGAGCGTCACGCCGCTCAGCGCCGCATCGAACGTTGCGCGAGTCACGCCGCGACGAGCGGCTTCCGGCCAAAGACTCGCAACAAACCCTGGAAAGGTCGCGCGTTCGGCTAACGCCTGCTGACTGGGCCGGAGGACGAGTTTCGCATCAGCTATCGTTGGCGCCAGGGCGAATGCGATCGTCGCGGTGGCGACTTGGATCCCTACCAGGACCGACTTGTAAAAGATCCGCGCCTTGCAGGCGACATCCTGGGCCATGCTGACCATCCCGCATCGAACCATGATCAAAGGCCTTGGGGCCGTCACGGTTTATCGATGGTAAGCAGAAACGGTTTACTTTTAGTGACGACGCTAAGGCGACGTCCATTTCCTCATAGAAAGATCGCCATCAATCGCAAACGCGGATTCCGTGAGCCGCTGGCAAGTCGCAATAGACTCAAGCCAATTTGCGAAGGCCATCGCTGCCGTTCAGGCGTCTCCGAAGGTCGCGGTGAATTTTTGGCTCGTGTCCCCCGCCAGTGTCATCGGGTTGACGCCCTCACCTCTCTTCGTGTCATCGTTCGGGTGAATGTAGGCATTGCCCGTGCCGAGCATGCTTTCCAAAAAGGCACCACCATCCTGCATGACTATGGAGCTGCCATCATACCAACCTGCAATCGTGGGGTTTCCGCCAGCGTCCTTCACAATCGCTCCCGAAGGCGCACAGGATGCGATGCTCTTCGTGTCTCCCGTTGTCCTACCTTGATCGTCGCTCAAGCTGATCGACGCGTTCCGGCCATCAATGTAGCTGATATCGGGATTATTCTTGCCACTCGCGTCGGCGAAGAATTCAAGTCGGCTCGCAGTGGTTTGGTACTGACCCGCCGAATCCGATCGGGCCATAAAGCCGCCCTGGCCATTGGCGTAGCTCAACGTCCCGGTTTCACCGGGCTTGAGATGAATTTCAGCGACGGGTTTCGTCGTTGATCCACCGTTGAGGAACTCACCGATGTTCTCGTCCTTGCTGGACGTGTTTTTGATCGTGATGGTATTCTGCCCACTTCCAGCGGAGGTTGTGACCGGTCCGACAGCAGACGTGCCGCCTGCGGTATCACCACCAGCGGCTTTGGACTGCAACTGCGTCAAGAGTTGCTCCAAAAGCGAGATAAGGGACTTGATCATCGTAGCTAGATCGCCACCCCCCGCCTGATCGCCCGCGGCCGGAGTTGGCGCTGAGCTCGGGCTCGATGACTCGGCGTTGCTCGGCGTGTACGCAGCGGCTGGCTGGGTCGCAGGTTGCTGTTCGAAAGGCGCACCAGGGGAGAGTGACGATCCTGTGTCACTCAGCGCCGGGCCTGAACTCGTTGGGATCGCGGGTGGAGCGGAGGGTGTTGAACCACTCGGGGCCGATCCCGCCTGTAGCTGGGTCAACAACTGCTGAAGCATCGGCACCAGTTGGTTCAGCAATTGACCAAGATTGCTACTCCCATCACTCGTAACCTTGTTGATTGGCGCAGCCGCTTGATCAGGCGTCGAGACAGCGTCCGAGATTGGTCGCTTAGACTGTTCAGACACGGACGACGATTCACTACCATTTGAAAGCGCCGCTTTGAACGCACTGGCGCTTGGGTCGAACTTGGACTGATCCATCGAGTTCGATGACGTTGTCATGACTGGACGAACGGATCCCATCAGTTTCCCTCACACGACCGGTCCGCCCACGTTCGCATTCGCCGAACGCTACATGTTCCTCATCAAGAGTAGAAACTTAAAACGTCGTCATGACAATCTCATGCCAGTCAGATTGTCTGACTTTGGTAGACTTTTAAGTCGTGAGCCTCACGCAAGGCATATTCTTGCTGCCGCGGTTATAAATGAGATACCCGGTCAGGGGTACGCGCCAGCCAAACTGTAGACCGAGCGCCACGGCCATTATGCCCGCGGACCGTTGTTTCAACCACATGAAAACCAGTCTGGCGAAGACAGGCCGCGAAAGCCCGATCGTGATGGGCCGACCAGATCCCGAGAATGCCACCCGGCCTTAAGGCGGTTCGAGCAGCCTGAAGGCCGTCCAGCGTGTAAAGTGCGTCGTTGCCTCGACGCGTCAAGCCTCCCGGCCCATTGTCGACATCAAGCAGAACAACATCGTAGACACCTGGACTTGCCCGAATGGTTAGTGCGACATCCTCATGCCGAAGACGGACACGCGGATCGGCAAGGCTGTTGTCTGACAGATGCGCCAATGGACCACGGCACCATGTCGCAACGGCGGGAACAAGCTCGGCAACCACGACTTCAGCGGTCGATCCAACCACGTCGAGTGCCGCCCTGAGGGTAAACCCCATGCCGAGACCGCCAATCAAAAGATGTGGCCTCGACGATGGTGGCAGTTTGGTACAAGCCAAGCGGGCGAGCGCTTCCTCAGAGCCTCGCACACGGCTGTTCATCAGCTCGTTCCGGCCTAACTGGATCGAAAACTCGTCGTTGCGCCGGAGCAAGCGCATCTCGTTCTCGCCACCCGGAACCGAAGCCACATCGAGAACGGCCCATGGCGTCGTCATTGGGCGGGGATCGGCCGCCTAGCGAGGACGATCGAGGGAACAAGGGCCGCAACGGCGACAGTCAGGATCGCTATGGCGAATACTGCCAAGAATGTCAAGTGAAGCGAGTGATCGAGCACAGCCCTTACCGTTTCGTTCAAGATCTCCCCACTGCTATTATTATCGAGCAAGGCGCGTAGTTCGTCGGAGGACACGCCTGCTGCCGATCCGCTGCGCGCCAGGCCATGATTCAAAACCGATCCGAAGACAGTCGCTCCAAGCGTGCTGCCGAGATTTCGCGCGAAAAGATTGGAAGCTGTGGCGCTCCCGCGTTCCGACCACTCAACGATTTCCTGAATCAGGACGAGGCATGCCGTACTCAGCAGACCCATGCCGAACCCCATAATCAGCGATCCCAAGCCCGCGACTGTCGGCGCGGTTCCAGGCCCGAGCAGAACAAAGACTGCGGCACCCACAGGCAGCAGGCAACTGCCCGCCATCAACACGGGGCGAACACCAAAGCGAGTGAGGATACGAGCCGATAAGGTGGCTCCGATGGGCCATCCGAGCACCATCATGGTCAGGGCAAAACCCGCTACAAGCGCCGATTGCCCCATGACACCCTGAACATACATTGGCAGAAAGGTCGTCAATCCGATCAGGGCCATTCCAGCCAGCAATGACGTGCCGTTTGCTGCCGCAATGGGCCGCCTCGCCCAAAGACCAAGCGCGATCATCGGTTCTTCTGCTCTGCGCTCCTGCAGAACGAACAGCACGGCACTCACGCAGAAAATCGCGACCGTCCCGAGCGTCGCGACCCAGCTTAATGTCGAGATTGCCGTCAGTGTCACCATCATCGAGGCGATGGCTACAGTGAACAATAAGGCACCCAGGTAATCGATGGACCGACGCTTCTCACCCAGCGTCTCATGGAGGAACAGGTAAAAACCAGCAAATGCCAAGCACCCGATTGGCACGTTGATCCAAAAGATCCAGCTCCAGGATAGATGCTGGATGATCAACCCTCCAGCAAGTGGTCCGACAACGGCAGAAATAGCCCAAACACTGGCAAGGTAGCCCTGAATTTTACCACGTTCCTCCGCCGAATAGAGGTCCCCGACAACGGTCATGCCAACTGGCTGAACGGCTCCCGCTCCAACTCCTTGGATCAGTCGGAAAACAATCATGGACGGCATCGACCAAGCGAAGCCACAAAGAATTGATCCCAGCAGGAAAATCAGGATGCCACCAAGAAGGATGGTTCGTCGCCCGAAAAGATCGGACAGCTTTCCGAAGACCACGGTCGTGGCAGTCTGGGTGAGC
>CALMOK010000233.1 GCA_937871825.1 uncultured Alphaproteobacteria bacterium | reverse complement strand
ATCGTAGACCACGCAACTGTGCCCGTGGCGTTGCAACCGCCGCACGATGTTGCCGCCCATGCGGCCAAGCCCGATCATCCCCAATTGCATTGTCGGCTACTCCGTCACGTAGATCATAGATGCCGCCGGTCGCGACAGGTTGTTGGAATCGGGTTGAAGGCGGCCAGAATCCGCGATTCCAGGTCCTGGCCGCTGTCCAACGGTTAGCCGGCCGAGTCGTTCACGGCCTTGGGATGGGCGTGGTTCTCGATCTGCTGCTTGGCAAGCTCGACGACTTTTTCGGGGGTGAAGCCGAACTTGGTCATCAGCGACGCCATGGGGGCCGAAGCCCCGAAGCTGTGCATGCCGATCACCGCGCCGAGCCGCCCGGTATAGCGTTCCCAACCCATGGTCGAGCCTTGCTCCATGGCGACCCTGGCGGGGATCTCGGCCGGGAACACCTCGTCCTGATAGGCTTGGTCCTGCTTCTCGAAGAGGTCCCAGGACGGCATGGACACGACGCGGGCCGGGATGCCCTCCTTCTTCAACGCTTCGAAACCCTGGACGGCGAGTTGCAACTCGCTCCCTGTTCCGATCAGGATGACCTTCGGCTTCACGTCATCGGCCGGGTCGGCCAGCACATAGGCGCCCTTGGCGACACCCGCGGCCGACGCGTAGATCATTCGATCGAGCGTCGGCAACGGCTGGCGGCTGAGGATCAGGCTGGCGGGCTGGTGCTTAAGGGCCGCGACGACGCGCCAAGCTTCGGCGGTCTCGTTGGCGTCTCCCGGGCGCAGGGTTATGAGGCCGGGAATGCAGCGCAGGCTCGCGATCTGTTCCACCGGTTGATGGGTGGGGCCGTCCTCGCCCACGCTGATGGAGTCATGCGTGAAGATGAAGATGGTGGGCAGTTCCATCAGGGCGGCAAGCCGCATGGTGGGCCGCAGATAGTCGGAAAAGATCAGGAAGGTGGAGGCGTAGGGCCTGATCTTCGACAAGGCCAAGCCGTTGGCGATCGCCCCCATGGCGTGTTCGCGTACGCCGAAATGAAGGTTGCGGCCACTGCGATCCGTGGGCGTGAAGGCTGCCGAGCCCTCGAAGACCTGCCGGGTCTTGGTGGAGCCGTCGAGATCGGCCGAGCCCCCCAACATCCAGGGATAGGCCTGGGCTATGGCATTCTCGACCTTGCCGGCCGAATCGCGGGTGGCGAGGCCTTTGGCATCCGTTGGGAAGGTCGGGATGGCGGCGAGCGCCTCTTCCGGGGTGATGCGATGCTCCATCGCCTCGAATTCGGCGCCGAGCTTGGCGTTGGCCGATTTGAACGCCGCGAAGGTCTGGTCCCAGGCGGACCGCAGTTCCGTGCCGCGCTTGCCGATGCCGCTCGCGAAGTTCTCGTAAACGCCGTCCGGAACCAGGAATTGCGCGTCCTCGGGCCAGCCATAGTTCTTCTTGGTCAGGCGCACTTCCTCGGCGCCGAGCGGTTCGCCGTGCGACTTGTTGCTGTCCTGCTTATTGGGAGAGCCATAACCGATATGGCTTTCGCACATGATCATCGTGGGGCGGGACTTTTCGGTCAGGAAGGCGTCGATGGCGGCCCGGACTTCCTTCAGGTTGTTGACGTCGCGGACATGCAGGACGTTCCAGCCATAGGCCAGGAACCTGGCGGCGACATCCTCGCTGAAGGTCCAGGAAGCGGGACCATCGAGCGTGACCTCGTTGGCGTCGTAGAGCCAGCACAGGTTGTCGAGCTTCAAGTGACCCGCCAACGACGCCGCCTCACTGGCGACGCCTTCCATCATCTCGCCGTCGCTGCAGAGCGCGTAGATGTTGTAATCGATCACCGTCTGCCCGGCACCATTGTAACGCTGGCCCAGCCATTTCTCCGCGATGGCCATGCCGACGCTCATCGACACGCCCTGGCCGAGCGGCCCGGTCGTGGCTTCGACGCCGGAGGTGAAATGATATTCGGGATGACCCGGGCAGGCGCTGCCGGGTTGCCGGAAGTTCTTGATGTCGTCCATGCTCACGGCCGGACGGTTGACGACCTCGTACTCCTCGTTGACGCCCTGTACCTTGGTGAGGTGCAGCATCGAATAAAGAAGCATCGAGGCATGGCCGGCCGAAAGGATGAACCGGTCGCGGTTCGGCCAAAGCGGCTGGCTCGGATCGTACCGGAGGTAGTTTTGCCACAACGCGTAGGCGACAGGGGCCATGCCCATCGGGGCGCCGGGGTGGCCCGAATTCGCTTTTTGGACCGCATCGATCGAAAGCGTACGAATTGTATTGATACTGAGAAGATCGATGTCGTCCATAATGCGTCTCATTCTGGCAATGGCGCTTCCCCATGAGGGCGCCCGGGATGATGCTCAAGAATCTTGTATGACACGTGCCTGCAAGGTCGTCCGTTCATCTATCCCGAAGCGCCAACGCGACGCCAGCACGTTCGGTTCAGCTTGAGGATCGGCGCGTGTTCGATCGTGACAACCCGCCAAGGAGGCGTAAGACGATGATGGCGCTGCCCACCAACACCTTCAAAACCTTGTCGGGCTCCAGCCTCGACTTTACGGTGCTGGGCCTGGGCGGCGCGCCGCTCGGCGACCTTTTCGCCCGACTTGGAACCCGGGCCGCCCTTGACACGGTCGAGGCCGCCTACGAGGGCGGGATCCGGATGTTCGACACCTCCCCCCATTATGGGAACGGGTTGTCGGAGGCGCGCTACGGCGCTGCCTTGCGCGACAAGCCCCGTGGCTCCTTCATTCTGTCCAGCAAGGTCGGCCGGGTCATGAACCCGTTCGCCGCCCCGGTTTCCGCCGGCCCCGACGTGGTGTCGCCGGGTTTCGCGGGTGGCTACCCGCATCGCGCCGCCTTTGATTATTCGGAGGACGGCACGATGCGCTCGGTCGAGCAAACGTTGCTGCGCGCCGGCCTTTCCCACGTCGACATCCTGATGATCCACGATTGCGATGTGTGGACCCATGGGGCGGACGCGATCGAGCAGCGCTTTTCCGAAGCCATGGAGGGCGCCTACAAGGCGCTCGACCGTCTGCGGGCCGAGGGCGTCGTCAAGGCGATCGGGGTCGGTGTCAACGAGGCCGCCATGTGCGAGCGCTTCGCCGGTGCCGGCGACTTCGACGTCATGATGCTGGCGGGGCGTTATTCCCTCCTCGAACAACCGGCCCTGTCCAGCTTCCTGCCCCTGGCGAGGCGCAAGGGCATCGGCATCCTGCTCGCCGGCGTGTTCAATTCGGGCATCCTGGCGACCGGCGCGGTCGAGGGTGCCCGGTACAACTACCGGGAGGCTCCTCCCGACATCGCCGCCAAGGTCACCCGCATCGAGGCCTCGTGCCGGCACCACGGCGTCACCCTGCGGCAAGCGGCGCTCGCCTTTCCGCTGCACCATCCGGCGATCGTCACGCTGGTGCTCGGGGCGGTGAGCCCGTCCGAAGTGGACGCCAACCTGGCCGACCTCCGCGTGGCGGTGCCGCCGGCGCTTTGGGCCGACCTCAAGGCGCAAGGGCTGCTTGACGAGAGCGCGCCGACCGGGTGAAGGGGAAGCCGGCCCGCAAGCCTCTCCCTCGCCCACCGGAAAGGACCCGGCCATGCTGTTCCGCCGTTTCGCCCTCGCGATCGCGTTCCTGTTCGCGGGCCTCGCCTCGCAGCTGCCGGAATTCACCCAACAATACAGGCAACGGATCGGCGGTGCGCTTGACGAGTTGAACGCCATCGTGACCCAGTTCGACGCCGAAACAGCTGGTTTGTCGCTCGATCGCGAGGG
Organism: uncultured Alphaproteobacteria bacterium; assembly: GCA_937871825.1. Taxonomy (GTDB): domain Bacteria; phylum Pseudomonadota; class Alphaproteobacteria; order Rhizobiales; family Beijerinckiaceae; genus Lichenihabitans. The sequence continues at coordinate 3,236 of CALMOK010000233.1, read as the reverse complement.
TGGCATCGCCCGGTTGAAGCAGAACACGGACGTGCTGGCGCAGCAGCGTGGAACCAGCATGGCCGGCACCATCGCCCGGCAGAACAAGCTGGAGCGCCAGAAGCGCTCCTTCGAAACCGCCGGGCCGTTGTCGCAATATGCCGTTCTGGCGGAGGATTTCGATTCCGGCATTGCCCGCCAGGCCTACGCAGACTACCAGCCCGCCTTCCCGGTGACGACCGCCGGCTTCGCCAGCGCGGCCGTGGGGTTCGTGCTGGGCTGGCTCACGACCCATCTGGCGGCACTGCCGTTGCGCCGCCGCCGTGTCACCGGGACGGCGATTTCGACTTAAACCGTCCGGTGCCGGCCTGATCGATCAGCCTAAGGTGTCGAGGGCTCGCCGCGGCCGTGGCCCCGAAAGGTGACCGCCTCTGACGCATCAGTGACCGATCACGCGGCGTGGCTGGCGGGTCCTTCCGTCAGGATCGCAAATAGGCTGGCAGGGTCGCGCGCGACCCGGAGCTTGGCGGTGGTCACCGGCTCACGCAGGAGGCGGGCGATGCGCGCCAACGCCTTCAGGTGACTGGTTCCGGCCGTTTCAGGTGCCACGAGAAGGAAGGCGAGGTCGACCGGCTCGCCGTCCACGGCGTCGAAATCGACCGCACGGTCGAGGCGCGCGAAAACACCGAAGATCCGCGTGCAGCGCGCGAGCTTGCCGTGTGGAATGGCGATGCCTTTGCCGACCCCGGTCGATCCGAGCCGTTCGCGTTGCAGCACCGATTCATAGATTTCCTGCGACAGCAGGCCCGAAACCGCTCCGGCCCGATCACTCAGTTCCTGAAGGACGGCTTTTTTTGTGTTGGCCCGCAACGCCGGGATGATCGCATCGGCGGAGATGATGTCGAGCGAGGACATTAACTGGTCAATCCCGTTTCATGAGCCTCAAGGCTAGGGCAAAGGTCTTGCCGAGCTTTCTAGACCGGGCGGCGGCATTCAACCCCAAGATGGGTTAAGTCCACCCTCATGACCGTCCGCACCGGCTCAGGGCTGTTCGGCTATGCTCGACGGGTCGATCCAGCCGATGTGGCCGTCCGCACGGCGATACACGAAATTCACGTGCCGGTTGCCGGAATGGCGGAAGACCATGACGGGCAGGCCCGACAGATCCAGTTCCTCGACGGCCGCCGCGACCGAAAGCGTTTTGAAGGGTGCTTTCGTTTCCGCGACGATCACGGGGCTGAAACCAGCGCCGGCCTCGTCGTCCCATTGCTCATCGTCGCCGGCCTCCTGATCCCTCGGCGCCTCGATGAGATAGTCGGAAATCGTTTCGGCGACCGGCTCCAAGAGGCCGACCGCTGGCGCGCGGCCCCTGACCCGGCGCTTGTGGCGGCGCAAACGGGTCTCGATGCGATGGTTGGCCTGGTCGAAGCTGCCGTAGGGGTCGTGCGCCCGGCCCTCGGCGTGCAGGGTGGTGCCCGAGCCGAGGTGGATCAGCATCTCGCATCGAAAGCCGGACCCCTCGGGTTCCAGCGTGACATGCCCGTCGATGGCGCGGTCGACGTAGCGGTCCGTCACGGCCGCGACGCGAGACCTCGCGTGTTCCTGAAGTGCTTCCCCGATCTGGAGGTTCTTTCCCGAAACGCGCAGCGCCATGGCGAGGCTTACCCTTCAGGTCAATGTCATCGTTCTTTAGCAAGCGGTAGGAGCCTTGCCGGGCGAAGTCAAATTGATGGCGCGCCTTCGGCAACGGCGTTCGGAAGTTTGCCCGCGATGACACGGGGAGCCGCGAAGGGTTTGCGTTCGTGCGCCGGCGGGCTTATGTTGTCGCTGCTCCCGCTCATGGTTTGCGTGTCGGTCGTGCCTCCGCCGGGGCAGAGAGCGCTTATCCGTTTGGCGTCAGGACATGGCCCGCGTCAGGACATGGCACGGGTCAGAGCCTGGTGCGAGAGGGTGGATCGATCCGGGGTGAACGCCGATGGCGGGCGCCTTCCGGGCAGGAAGGATGAGTCGATGAACAATGCGCCCCTGATGCCGAAGGCCACCGCCGTCTGGCTGGTCGAGAACACCTCGCTGACCTTCGAGCAGATCGCCGATTTCTGCAAACTCCACCCCCTGGAGGTCAAGGGCATCGCCGACGGCGAGGTGGCGACGGGCATCAAGGGCCACGATCCCATCACGTCCGGGCAGTTGGCCCGCGAGGAGATCGCGGCGGCCGAGAAGAACAAGGACCATCATCTGACGCTGGCGGTTTCCAAGGTGCGCCTGCCGCCTGTCAAGAAGGTCCGCGGACCCCGCTACACGCCGCTGTCGCGGCGGCAGGATCGTCCCAACGCCATCCTTTGGCTGGTGAAGAACCATCCGGAACTGAAGGACGCGCAGATCATGCGCCTTGTTGGAACCACCAAGACGACACTTCAGGCCATCCGCGAAAGGACGCACTGGAATTCGGCCGGCCTCGCCCCGATGGACCCCGTGACCCTGGGGCTGTGCTCGCAGATCGACCTGGACTTCGAGGTGACCCGGGCCGCCAAGGACCGTCCCGCCGATGCCGACCGTGGGCAGACGCTGCTTTCGGCGGAAATCACGACCAATCGCCCGACTTCCGGACCGACCACGCAAGCGGAGGTGTTCGGCTCATCGGCGCCGAAGGATCGTCCCCAGGAGGAGAAGCTGGACGTCGACAGCATCTTTTCGCGGCAAGCCGAGCCGGCCGGATCGGACCACGAATAGGACTGGTCTCACGTCCTGGTCATAGCGCGGCGAGCGCTGCCTCGACCCGTTGCATGTCGGCCGGCAGGACGCTTTCGAACAGCAGGGGACGGCCCGTCACCGGATGGTCGAATCCGAGCACCGAAGCATGAAGGGCTTGCCGCCCCAGGCTTTCGACGGCGGCGCGGCCTTCGTCCGGCAAGCGGGCCACCTTGGTCCTGAACCCGGTCCCGTAAACGGGATCACCGATCAGCGGGTGGCCGATCTCCATCAGATGAACGCGAATCTGGTGGGTTCGCCCCGTTTCCAGGCGACACGTGACGGCGCTGGCGACGCCGCCGAAATCGGCTCGCAGGTCCCAGTGCGTGACCGCCGTTCGGCCTTTGCCGGTTGGCACGACGGCCATTCTTTCACGGTGATGGGCATGTCGACCAAGCGAAAGGTCGACCGTGCCGGAGCGTGCGGGCAGACTCCCCCAGACAAGGGCCGTGTAGACGCGCCGCAAGGATCCGGAACGGCCATGGTCGGCGAAAAGGGCCGCCAAGCCT
>CALMOK010000232.1 GCA_937871825.1 uncultured Alphaproteobacteria bacterium | reverse complement strand
GTGAATCACGACCTCGCAGGAGCCGGTAGGCCCTTCTTCAACAGCCTGCTAGAGCATTTTGAGACATTGAAAGCTCCTCCAGCGCCGTCCGACGTGAAATCGCCCGCTCGGATAGCGCCTCGACCTCCTCCGTTTCGGAGGTCTCGTCGTCGATGAACGTCGCGACGTGATCCTCAGTCAGTTTGCGCGCCGGTGTGTTGATAGGGAAGTTAGTTGGGAGTGCCCAATCTGCTGCGGGATTTCCAAGGAAGAATTGAGCCACCTCCTGCCACGCGGTATGCTCGTCGCGCGCCGACGCTATCTCCGGCTCAAGGTCATGCAGGACCGTCCTCGCTCCTTGTCGCATCAAATACAAAATTGCTTCGTTTATGCTCGGAAGCACGATATGGTTGAACGTCTTTAACCCGTTGCCAGTTGGCTCGAGGAAGCTCGTCTTCGTTAGCGCCTTAGCGGCAGCTTTCAGATCGGGAGTCAGACGAAGGGCGAAGGCTGACCTGTCAGACATATTAACTCCAATATCATGCGAGTCCAATTATATCATAAAACGATCACGATATCATTTTGTTCAGTGCGTTACGCACCTTCCAGGCTCGCGTCCGGCGACGTTGGACTTTGAGCTTCGAACCGAAATCTACGGTCGCCAACTGACACCGGACCTATGTTGATCATCGGTCGTTCGTCTGTCGCGCGTGTGCTTGATTTTTGATCACGAATCGTCGTCGGCCACGCAACTAGCCGCTTGGTCGACACTCGACTGACTGTCGCGCTGTGGAGTTTACGTGGATGAACCGCTACGCCTGCGCGCGCAAGGCAAGTGCACCGTGGACAGCAGGTGGATAGCAAAGAGGCTAGGCAACACCGAAGACCTCAGGCCGCCCACTTAGAATTTCGGCCATTTCAAGGACTTGACTGGCGCGCCCGGAGGGATTCGAACCCCCGACCCTCAGATTCGAAGTCTGATGCTCTATCCAGCTGAGCTACAGGCGCATTACCCTCACGTACAGGAAAACCGGATGTGATCCAAGTGGCGCCGCGCGAGAGGCGCCACTTGGATCGCCTGACGTCACCGTGAACCCGTGCGGCCACGTCGGGGATCCTGACGGCGCCGTGGCGCAGATGCGGCCGGGGCGGGTCCATCTGACGTTTTCGGTCGGGCTTCGGAACTGCCCGCCCACGCGAAGCATTGGGCGCAGGATCAGCACGCGGCTGGGCGGTCGGCCGGCCGGCTTCGCATCGACGCCAAACGATCAGTCCAAAAGCCAGAAAGGCGATCCCATGAACACGGCCAACCTGCAACTCGAAGGTGTCTACGCCGTGCTATCGGCTTTGGTCGCGGCGTTGCGCGACAAGAAGCTCCTCACCGCCGAGGAGATCGATGGCGCCCTCGCCCAGGCGGAACGCCAGGCCGTGTCCGGCCGGGCGCCGAATGGCGACCTGTCGCCCGCCAACATGGACGCGATCCTGCTGCCGGCGCGGCTGCTGCGCCTCGTCAACAGCCATCCCGAAAAGCACGAAATGTCGTTCAGCGCGCTGGCCGCCGAGGTCCATCGCACGAAGCCGCCCGAGGGCGGCGCGACGCCCGCCTCCCCGGCCGGCAGCGACAAGAAGGCCAATGAGTTGGCGCGCGGCCTTTACGCGAGCGCCACGAGCAATCCAGCGATCAGCACCGTGCTGGGGCTGGCCGTGGCGGGACTGGCCTTTGGGGCCGCCCGCGTGGCGGCGTCGCTTCAGAACGGCAAATCGTCCGAGCAGGACGGCGATCGGCCGGCCGATGCCGCAATGAGCGAACCACCTGCCCCCGTCACCCACCTTCCCCCAGGCGGGGCGGACACCGGCGGGGACGTTCAGCCTGTCACCCGAGATCTCAACCCGGCCAGTGCCACCACCCTCGATCGGGACCCGCCCGCGCCGACCAGCGATTACGCCAACACGGCGGCGGTGGCCGCCATGGACCGGCCATTGCTCGAGTCCGAGACCGGACGGGTTCCGTCCACCGAAACCGGAACGGAGGGAAGCGCCGCTGACGACGAAATCGCGGAAAAGTCGGTGGGAACCCGGCCGGTCAGCGACAGGACCGACTTCCGCCTTTCGGGCACCGGCGCCATTGAAACCGACGACGGCCTCGACGAAACCGCTGAAATGGTCCGTCAGATGACCGAAGACACAACGGACGACGAGCCGAGCGAGGAGGACGAGGACGTGCCGGTTTTCGACCGGGGCACCCACATCTGAGCGGACCTATGGGTCCGGGCGGCAAAGGCCACGGCGGAACGTTGCGGACTTCTTCCCGCAACCGACCTTTTATCGCTACCGCGCAATGACCTGCTTCAGAATCCGAACAAGACCACCATCAAGGGCGCGATGTTGGCGAGGGTTTTCACGCAGCAACGGCAACACTGCCACGACCATGCGGAAGCCGATAACGGCACCTTCATAATGCCGGTATCGGCGAGAACTGTCCATTTCTGGCCTCGACAACACCACCATGACGATCGACCCGGATGATCTCGCTATTGTCTCGGTAAGCTCAAGGCCAAGCTGGGAGCGGGATCAATCCTTACCTACTGTCGCCGAACGGCCCTGCTGGCACGGCCACCGTGACGGTGGCCGCCCCGAACCGGGATGCCGATCGCGCCGGAGCGGCTTACGCTCGGAACTCCATAGCTCGGAGCCCCATAGATGTTGGAACTCGGGCCGACCGCCGGCATGGCCGGGGCCGGCGAGAACTGCACGGTTCCCCCCGGTCCGGACAAGCCCTGCGGGATCTGAGCCGCCGCGCTGCCGGCCGCCAAGCAGCACGCGGCAACAACCATGCGGACGATCGATGCTCGTTTCACGGTGAACACTCCTGACGATCGCAAACCGAGGCTCGCAGCCACGACCGGCTTCGAGCGATGGTGTGGTCTACTCGCCGCCACCGTTTAAGTTCCGCAAGGTCGTTGGTGCGAAAAGGGCATCGCGCGCCTTCGCTTCGCGGCTTTTGCGAGCGAGGCGACGGGC
>CALMOK010000231.1 GCA_937871825.1 uncultured Alphaproteobacteria bacterium | reverse complement strand
CGAGACCAACACAGTCGTCGGCGACATTTTGGCCAGCCACGGCGCGCTGGACGTGCTGAAGATCAAGTCGCTGACGACAGACGAGATCGGGCTGAACGGGGCGCTGGCGGCGCGCGGCATCAACCCGATCGAAACCGACCTCGCCGAAGTGATCGTGCAACTCGGCCATGACCGGTCCTCCCACATCCTGGTGCCGGCCATCCACCGCAACCGGGCCGAAATCCGCGCCATCTTCCGGCGCGAATTGCCGGGCACCGAGGACCTCGGCGACGACCCCAAGGAGCTCACGGCCGCGGCCCGCCGCTACCTGCGTGAAAAATTCCTCACCGTTCCTTACGCGATCAGCGGCGCCAATTTCGCGATCGCCGAAACAGGCTCGGTGGCGATCTTCGAGTCGGAAGGCAACGGCCGCATGTGCTTGACGCTGCCGCGCGTGCTGATCACCGTGATGGGGATCGAGAAGGTGCTGCCGCGCTGGGACGACATGGCAGCTTTCCTGCAGCTGCTGCCGCGCTCCTCCACGGCCGAGCGGATGAACCCCTACAATTCGGTCTGGAGCGGCACCCGGGCCGGCGAGGGCCCGCAGGAATTCCACCTCGTGCTGCTCGACAACGGCCGCACCGACGTGCTCGCCGATCCGCCTGCGCGCGACACGCTGAACTGCATCCGCTGCTCGGCCTGCCTCAACATCTGTCCGGTCTACGAGCGGACCGGCGGGCGGGCCTATGGGTCGACCTATCCCGGCCCGATCGGGGCCATCCTCACCCCGCAACTCCACGCCTCGGGGCCGGCCGACACCCTGCCCTTCGCCTCCTCGCTGTGCGGGGCCTGCTACGAGGTTTGCCCCGTCAAGATCGACATTCCCCGCATCCTGGTCCACCTGCGGAACAAGGTGGTGCGCGCCAAGCGGGCGAGGACGGTTCTGGATCCCGAAGCGCTGGCAATGGCGGCGATGGCCCGCGTCTTCGCGAGCGAGCGGCTTTTCGGCATCGCCCAGAAGGCGGCCGCGCTCGGCCAAACGCCCTTCGTGCGGGACGGCGCCATCCGTTCGCTGCCGGGGCCGCTCGCCGGGTGGACCGCCATGCGCGATTTGGCGCCGGTGCCCAGGCAATCCTTCCGCGCCTGGTGGAAGGCCAGGAAGCGTTGACGGCGGCGCGCGACGCCATCCTCGGGCGCATCCGGCAGGCGCTCGGCGACGTGCCGGCGGGACCTGCCGAGGCGCTCCACCACGCCTTTCGGCAGGTCGGTTCGCGCGACCGGGCGGCGTTGATCGAGGGGTTTACGGAGCGGGCGCGGGGCTACAAGGTCCGGGTCGAGCCGGCGCGCCGGGCGGAGGCGGCGACGCTTGCGGCGCGCCTCCTTCACGAGCGCGGCCATGTGCGCCTGGTCGTGCCGGACGGCTTCCCGGAGCATTTGACCCCCGAAGGCTTCGACATCGTGGGCGACCATGGGCTGGACAACGCGGCGCTGTCGGCCTGCGACGGCGTTCTGACCACCTGCGCCTGCGCCATCGCCCAGACCGGGACGGTGGTGCTCGACCACGGCGTCGGCCAGGGGCGGCGCGCGCTGACGCTGCTGCCCGACTATCACCTGTGCTTCGTCGACGCGGACCAGATCGTGGATCTCGTGCCCGAGGCGGTGGCCCGCATGGGGCCGACAGTGGCGGCCGGGCGGCCGCTCACCTTCGTGTCCGGGGCGTCGGCCACCTCCGACATCGAATTGAGCCGCGTCGAGGGCGTGCATGGCCCCCGCACGCTGGACATCGTCCTGCTGGTTTGAACCATTCGCCGTCAGTCGCCGGCGATGCCCGACAGGGCGGGATCGACCAGTATGACGACGCGGCGCTCGGCCACCGAGCCGATCTCGCGGATCGCCAGCGCGATCATGCGGCGGCGAAAGCCACGGGCTCCGCGTGGAAGTTGCCGCCCGACAAGGCCTCGCTCTCGTGGACGAAGATCAGCGGATTGTTGGACACACCGTCGGCTTCGGCGCGCAGGAAAACGACAGCCTCGCACCTCTCATCCAGGCTGGGGATCGCACAGTGCCAAACAGTGCGCCCATCGGCGAGCGAGGCAGCGCCGGCTTGTAGAACCACCATGAACATCTACCGTTCAGGGTCGGTGCTGCCATCGATCCGGCCGATCCCCTTGTCCACAGCAGATCGCGCCGCCCTTCGTCCCGCCCGATGTTCCGCGACCGAACGCCCCCATGCGGGAGCTTCACCCGAACGGAACCGAACCGCTCTTGCCCCGTTCAAAGGGCATCATCCTTGAACCGTCGGCCACCCTCGGCGTGACCAGGTTCGTTAGACACGGAACGGCTTCGATGAAGAATTCCACCCTGACAGCTGCGTTCGTACTCTCGCTTCTCGCATCGGGCGCGGCCCTCGCCCAGCCGGGCGATCCGAAGGTTGCCATGTTCGCCCAGGACGCGAGCCTCAGCAATCAGTTCGAAATGGAAGAAGCCAAGATCATCCTTCAGGATAGCAGGAATCCCCGGACCCGGGCTTTCGCCCGTCAGATGATCCACGATCACGGCATGGCACAGCAGATGCTCGACCGGGCAGCCGGCCCGAGTGGATCCGCGACGCGCATTGTGCTCGACAAGGGTCAGCAGAAGCTGATCGACGCCCTCGGTTTGATGGACAGCCCGAAGCTCGACGAGACCTATGTGGCGGACCAGCAGGAGTCGCATGCTCGGGCGACTGCCAGTGTCGGCGATTTCGCGGCGAACGGATCCGACCCCAGCCTGCGGGCCTGGGCACGGGCCACCCTGCCGACGATCGTCCGGCATCAGCGGGAGCTGGTGAACATCACGGCTTCCGAGCCGGAGTTCGACGCCGCGGCCCAGACCGAGCAGTGAGGACGCGGCTGGCCCCTGCCCTGTCGGGGGCCGACCCTCAACCGGTCGGCCGCACATGAGCGACCTCCCCGACCTGCCCTCGCGCGCGTTCGATAAGGTTGATGCTTCGCCCGACGCGCGGTTTTATGCCCAACCGCGCTTCGTGGCCCACGTCGACGATCGTGCCCTTGCGGCCGTGACGGCCCTCTACCGGGAAACATTCCAGCCGGGGAATGCACTCCTTGACCTGATGTCGAGCTGGATCAGCCATCTTCCAGTCGAGGTCGAATACCGGGACGTGGCTGGGATCGGCATGAACAATGCTGAACTGGCCGCCAACACACGGCTCGACCGACATGCCGTCCGGGACCTCAACGCGGACCCGGGCCTGCCTTTCGAGGACGGGTCGTTCGACGGGGCGGCCATCTGCGCGTCGATCCAGTATCTGCAGAAACCCGTGGCTGTTTTGCGCGAGGTGGCTCGCGTCATGCGGCCCGGCGCGCCGCTCGTCATCACGTTCTCGGATCGCTGCTTTCCCACAAAGGCGGTCGCGATCTGGTCCGCGACGGGCGATGCCGACCACGCGCGGCTTGTTGCCCTTTACCTCGAGCGAGCCGGGTTTGACGGGATCGAAACGTGCGAGATCCTCAAGCGGGACCGGGGTGGTGACCCGCTTTGGGGCGTGATCGGTCGACGCCCGTCGTGATAGGCAACGGTGGAGCGACGTCAGACCATGGCATGCTGTTGCGGGGGGGCTTGGGACGCAAGGAGCGCCATTACCCGATCGGGCTTCATCGGACGGCCGATCAGGAACCCCTGCAACTGGTTGAAGCCTTCGGCTTTCAGGGTCGCGAATTGTTCCGGCGTTTCGATGCCCTCGGCCGTCGTGGTGATGGATAAGCTTGACCCAAGGCCCGTGACGGCCCGCACGATGGCGAGGCTTCCGAGGTCGTCGCAGACGTCCGCGATGAAGCTCCGATCCATCTTGATCTTGTCGAAGGGAAAGCGGCGGAGGTAGTTGAGCGACGAATAGCCCGTCCCGAAGTCGTCCATGGCGATCCGAACGCCCAACGCCCGCAGGTTATACAGGGTTTGCACGTTGGAACCGCTGTCGAGGAGCAGGATCGACTCCGTCACTTCCAGCTCGAGGCGCCTGGGTGACAGTCCGGTGTCGTGGAGCATGTCCCTGATCCAGGCCACCAACCCAGGCTTCTTGAACTGCACGGCCGAAAGGTTGACCGCGATGCTGATGTCCTCCGGCCAGCCGACCGCCTGCTGGCAAGCTGCCCGCAGCACCCATTGGCCGATCGCCACGATGAGGCCCGTCTGTTCGGCATATGGGATGAAGTCGGCCGGCGAAACGAGGCCGCGCGTCGGATGGCGCCACCGCAAGAGCGCCTCGAAGCCGGTGACGCGCTCGGTCGCCAGATCGTGCAGCGGCTGGTAGTCGATCTCGAACTCATCGTTCGTGAGGGCACGTCGCAGGTCTTCCGACATCGTCAAGCGATGTTCGGCATGGTTCGTCATGCCGTGGACGTGGACCCTGGCGACCCCGCGACCTTCTGATTTCGCCGCGTAAAGCGCGATGTCGGCGTAGCGCAACAGCGCTTCCCCATCCTCGCCCTGATCCGATGCGATCGAGATGCCGATGCTCGCCCCCATGTGGACCACGCAATCGCCAAGGTCGAATGGCTGCTCGAAGGTTTGCAGCAAGCGTTCGGCGAGCCTCAAGGCCGAGGGCTCGCCGTTTTCCAGGTGGGTGAGCACGGCAAACTCGTCGCCGCCCAGGCGCGCAACCATGTCGGACGGGCGCAGGCAGGACCGCAAGCGGACCGCCACCTGTTCGAGCAGCCTATCACCGACGTGGTGACCGTAAGTGTCGTTGATAGCCTTGAAGACGTCGAGGTCGATGTAGAGGATCGAGACGGTGTCGGCGGCGTGGCGGCGCTTCACGTCACGATCGAGCCTTTCCTTGAGGAGCAGCCGGTTGGGCAACCCGGTCAGCGCATCGTGCAAAGCCATGTGGGCCAGCCGGTCCTCCGAGGCGCGGCGGGCCGTGACGTCCTCGCAGATGCCGAGCAGGAAGCGCGGCTTGGACCCGTCGCTCGTGGGGAGCGGCTTCTTGACGGACCTGACCCGCAACACGTCGCCGGTTGGGCGGACGATGGTTTCCTCATAGATGCCGTCCTGGCCATCGCCCGCCATGACGCTGAGGTCCTGGCCGTTGAATTTCGTCCCATCCACTGGTCCATAGACCTCGTTTGACTTCTTACCCAGAACGCGCTCGACCTCCTGGCCTTCGATGGCGCAAAGGGCCGTGTTGTAGATGACGTATCGTCCCTCGTTCGCCATGTCCTTGACGAAGACGCCGACCGGCAGCGCGTCGATGATGGTGTCCAAGAGCAATTGCGTTTCCTCAAGTGCCTTGCGGAGTGACTGGACGTCCGCAGTACTCAGGCGCGCATCGCTCGCGCCGGACATCGTCGACCTCGGCTCTCCGGACAATGGAACACGGCCGTTGGCCCGCTTGATCAACATTCTCGATCCAGGTTGCCTCCACGTCGAGGCGAAGCGCCGAAGTACCGAATGGCTACACGATGCTGACCGGCGTGGAGGGAGGCTCCAGGCCGACAAGGGGAGTCTAGGCGAGGCCTCTTACGCAGACGTTAAGCCGCACCCGCGATCGTTGAAGATCGTTACCGCGACGGCGGGCATGGATTGGCGCGCTCCATCACCGACGACCTATCGTCAGCGACGTTGGAGCACCATGAGGGCTCCGCCAACGGGCTTGTTGGCCTCGAGACGCAGCGTCGTCGGGACAAGATCGAGGACGTGGAAGTCGTCCGCCGCCAATCGCTCGATGTAGGCCGGCGCGTGGGCGAAGCGGCCGGAGGTCAACACCGTGAAGTCGGCGTCCGCACTGGTTTCGAGGCTGAGCGCGAAAAGGCCACCCTGCCGCAGCGCGCGCGCCACTGCCGCCATCAAGCGCGCGGCATCCCCGATATAAATGAGGACATCGGCCGCGAAGACGAGGTCGAAGCGGTCCGGATGGTCGTCGAGGTAGCGGGTCGCCTCAGCTTTGACCAGAACGTCGTAGCGGCCACGCCGGCCCGCCTCCTCCAACATCCGTCCCGACAGGTCGACCCCGGCGAGCCGCTCGCCAAAGGCCGCCAAGTGCTCGGCCGCCAGCCCCGTCCCGCAGCCGAGGTCGAGCACGTCGGCGAAGCGGGCGCGATGGCGGGCGACCGTGGCGCAAAGGCGCTCGGGCACACGGTAGTCGAGAACATTGACGAGCTGGTGATCGAACCCAGGCGCGAAACCATCGAAGTAGGCTTCCACGTAGTCGGCCGGAGCTTGCGCCACCGGCTGGCCGGTCACGGCGTCCAGCAGATAGCGCTGGACGGGGTCTTGGGGGTTTTGCGCCAAACGAAGCCGGCCCACGGCTGCGGCCGCGGCGGGGTGGCCATAGGCGCTGAGCAGGTGGAACGCGTCCCGCATGATGTCGCCGATCGGCTCCGCGCCGTCGCCCGCCAGGGTGGGATAGCAGGCCAACGCCTCATCGACCCGTCCTTCGATCATGGAAGCGAAGGCGCGGGCGCGGGCGTATTTCCTTCGGCTATCGGGGTCCAGCGGGCCGCTCGCGCCAGCCTCGAACGCGGCCGCCGAGGCCGCGTAATCGGCCGCCATGTAGAGGACTTGGCCAAGGCAGCGGTGCGCCAGGGGGTGATCCGGCGCCAGCGTCACGGCAGCCCGGAAGCTCGCCACGGCCTCGTCGATCCGTTTCTGCGTGAAACACAGGAGGCCCAACCCGAAATGGGCGTCGGCGAGACCCGCGTCGAGGGCGATGGCCCGCCGGTAGGCATGCTCGGCCTCGACCTTGTCGGCCAGCCGCCCGAGGAGCATCCAGGACTGGGCGTTGCCCTCGTCGAGGATCAGCGATCCCGTCACGCAGGCCTTGGCCTTTGCGGCGTCGGACAAGCCGTCGTAGACGCTGGCGAGGTTGCGCCACAGGTCGGCGTCGCCGGAATTAAGCGCCAGGGCGCCCTCAAAGGCTTGCGCCGCGGGAGCGAGTTGACCCGTTTGCCAATGCGACAGGCCAATGCGGCGGAGCGCCCGCGCCGGCAGGGTTTCCTGGGCGGCCAGCCGGGCCAGCTCGGGCGAGGACGCGCACAAGGATCGCAGCAGGTCCTCGGCCTGCCTGCTGTCCGGCAAGTCGATCATCATGAAGCTGCCGCGTCCGGTTGCGACGGCGTGCGGCCGGCCTGGCCTGGAATGACGTTCCGCAAAGCCTCCCCGTGCTTTCCCGCCGCCCACCATGGGTGCATGCACCCTGAATTAACCGTCCGGGCCGGCGCCAGCAAGGCGGGGCTCGCCGGCCCCGTATGGGCGGCGGCGTATGGGCGAGGGTCGGGGTCTCCGTCGTCGACCGGCTCCGCTCTCGCGAAACGCCTCAAGCGACCCTTCGCGAGCCCCGAGCCACCAATTCCTCGTTCACCATCGCGGCGACGCGGCAGCAATTGCGCCCGGCAGCCTTGGCCCGGTAAAGCGCGGCGTCGGCGGCCAGCAACAAGCGCTCGCCGGTCTGGCCCGGGCCGGGCCGTGCGGTAGCAACCCCGATGCTCACCGTCGCCAATCGGGAGGCTGTGCCCGGGTGGTCGTGGGCGAGCCCCACGATCTCGCCCCGGATCGTTTCCGCCACCCGCAGCGCACCGGCGGCGTCGGTGTCGGCAAGCAACACGGCGAACTCCTCCCCGCCATAGCGGCACGCCAGATCCCCGATCCGCCGGGCGTTGTCGGTCAGGCACCTGGCGAAGGATTGAAGCAGGCTGTCACCGGCGGGATGGCCGTAAAGATCGTTGTAGGCCTTGAAATTGTCGGCATCGATCATCAGCAGCGACAGGGGGGAACCGGTGTCGCTGGCCCTGGTCCACTCCATCTGCAACGCTTCCCCGAAGCGGCGGCGGTTCGGCAGGCCCGTCAATCCATCGGTGGTCGCCAAACGCTCGAGCGCCTTTTCAACGGCCACCCGCTTGGTGAGTTCGACGTCCAGCATCAACATGAGCACGAGCGAACTCAGGCACAAGGAAAATAGCGCCCCGCCAGTGATCGCCGCCCGCCGCAGCCAGTCCGCATACGCCTGATCGACCGACACCTCGACATCCTGGATGAGTGGAAGGTTGCCGACGCGGTGAAACGAAATGATCCGGCGCGCCCCGTCGACGGGGGACTCGCCTTCGAAGGAGCCGGATCGCAGCGGCCTGATCCTGTTGAAGGCGTCGGTTCCCCCGAGGGATCGACGAATGTCGTTTTCAACATAGGGCTCGCGGGTGATGACCCGCCCGTCCATGCGAAAAAGCGTGATGGTTCCCTCGGCACCAAGGTCGAGGCCCTTGTAGAGCTTGCTAAGATAGGCCAACTGGAGCGAGGTGGCGACCACGCCCGCGAAACTTCCGTCCGGCTTGTCGATCCGCCGGCTCAGGGCCACTTGCCAATTTCCGCTGATCCGGCTGATGAACGGTTTGCTGACGAAAAGGCCGATGGCGTTCGTGTTCGCGTGAACCCGGAAATAATCGCGGTCCGCGAAGTTCATCCCGATCGCGACCTCCATCTTGGAAACGGCTTGAACGGATCCCCTCTCGTCGAGGATGAAGACGGGGCCGATGTCCTCCGCGGAGGCCGAACTGTCGAACAGAACCATCTTCCGCAACGGCGCGGCGAGCGATTGAATGTCCGGATTGCTCCATCCCTTCGCGGCCGCTTGGAGCGACAGGTCGAGCAATTCGATGTTGCGATCGACGTCGTGGGCAACGGCCGCGGCAAGGTTGCCGGCCGAAACCGCGACGCTGCGCCCGACATCCCGGCGAGCTTCGGCCATGACGAGAATGGCGACCACGCAGATCGCCGCCAGCGTCGCCACCATCAGGGTAACCAGGACGCGGCGCCGCTTGGCGCCCTCGGCTCTTCGGTCCGCCGACCACCATCGCCTTATCGAAGCCAGCAGCATTTGTCCCCCAAGGTGGGTCCGGCCTTGGCCGGTCAGACCATGTTCGGAAGCGGCTGGCTTCTTCTTCGAAGGCCAGTGTTGTCCGGACGGGTCGACAATATGGGCTTGGCATCTAGGGTTGAGTTAAGAAACCGGGTTAAAATGACTTCATGGATTGGCGACGTCCGAGCCCCGACCTGGATTTAATCTCCCACAAGGAACGACATCGATGAACGATGAACTGGTTTTCTACACTCACCCCATGTCGCGCGGGCGGACCGTGCGATGGATGCTTGAAGAGGTCGGACAACCTTACCGGACCGAGCTCCTCGACTATGGGACATCCATGAAAGCAGCCGCCTATCTGGCGATCAATCCATTGGGCAAGGTGCCGGCGCTTCGGCATGGCGAGACGACCGTCACGGAAAGCGCCGCCATCTGCGCCTACCTCGCCGACGCCTTTCCGGCGGCCGGGCTGGCGCCGGACCAAGGGAACCCGCTCCGGGGTTCGTATTATCGCTGGCTGTTCTTCGCCGCCGGTCCGCTCGAGGCGGCGGCAACCAACAAGGCGCTCGGGCTGAACGTGCCACCCGAACGCGAACGAATGGTTGGCTATGGCAACATGGCCCAGGTTCTCGACCTGCTTGAAGCCGCCGTTTCGCCGGGACCTTACCTCGTCGGTGAGACCTTTTCAGCCGCCGATTTGTTTCTCGGAGCGCAGCTTGGTTGGCTGATGATGTTCGGCGTGGTCGAGAAACGCCCAGCTTTCGAGGCCTATTCGAATCGCCTCAGCGAGCGTCCAGCCGCCGTCCGAGCCAAGGCCATCGACGATGCCCTGATGCCGCCCCGGGTGGATTGAACCACCCGGGGGCGGGAAGCTGTTGTCAGTTCGGCGAGGGCTGCGGGCTGAGCGACCCGTTCGCCTTTTTGTGCGAGAAGCAGCCCATCTTGTAACAGCCGAACAAGGCCGCAGCCCCAACCCCGATGGCCACCTTGGTTCCCGTCGACAAGCCGGACGATTCTGTTTTCGCGGGCTGCGCCGGAATCGCGCGACCCGCGCCGCCCAGTACAACGCTGACCCGTTGCGCCTGGGCGGGCCCGCCCCCAGAGGGCATGTAATCGAACGACATGGAGCCTCCTGGCTGGCCGGACTTGATATAGGCCGCGAAGGTTGCCACGCTGGGGAACACCCGCCCGTCAACGGCGATGATCTGGTCCCCGGCCTTGAAGCCGGCCTGCTCGCCCGGCGAGTTCCGATTGACCGAATTGACGCGGAGAAGCTCGAAGCTCATGGCGTTGTCGTTGATCTGCTGCGCCGGGCCGACATTGAGGCCAAGCGTTCCACCACCCTTGGGTAACTGGGCGGCTTCGCTGGCTGAAAGCAGCCGGTAACCCATCTGATTGTCGGCGAAAGCCGCCGTGGGAAGGCTTTGCATCCCAAGGAAAGATACCGCGACCAGCGCGGCAACCGTGCGGTTCAACATGGAGGATCCTCGTCGCAAGGGTGGATGGCTGGATGCTCGCGACGGTTGTCGGCGGGCATCCATGACGTCAGACCGACATCGAGCCTTCGTTTGGAATCTGGCCGTTCGGCGTCATGCCGTTCACGGCGTTGGGCAGGTGCTGGCTGAGCTGGGACAGGAAGTCGCCCGGCTGCATGCCGGCCTGGTTCGCCATGGTCTGGACCTGCTGCTCTCCAAACACGTTCTGCAACTGCTGGGGGGAGACCGGCGTGTTGGCGCCGTTACCGACCCAGGATTGGACGACATGACCCAGCCCAGCGTTTTCGAACTGGGACACGAGACCACCCAGGCCGCCCATACCGCCGCCACCCAAGGCGCCGCCGAGGCCGCCACCCATGCCGGCGTTCCCGAACCCGCCCTGTCCACCCCCGCCCAGCATGCTGGACAGGATGTTGCCCATTGGGGACGAACCGCCGGCCGCACCGCCCATCAGATTTCCGATAACCGATTCAAGCAATCCCATCACGATCTCCTTTTCCAAGTTGAAGCCGGGCCTTCAAGGCATGCCGGCCTTTGGCCCTCACGCGGGCCGCGACGCCCCAGGTTGCCCATCAGTCGGGTCACTGGGTTCGATGGCGCGCCCATCCGCCCCGAAGCGTTCCACCACGGCACGCTGCCGACGAAGCTCGACGGGTTCGCGGACAAGCTCGCGTTA
>CALMOK010000230.1 GCA_937871825.1 uncultured Alphaproteobacteria bacterium | reverse complement strand
CCATGGATCCCGCACGCCCGACGCCCCGTGCTCGTCGACGCGGGAGGGGTACGGCCGGGGGGTAACGTCGTCAGTCGAGGAGGGCGACTGTTGCGTCCCATCCAGGACTGCCGGGATGGATACGGTCGGGCCATTGTCATCGCCGAGATCACCCGACTTGACCAAGAGCGTTTCGAGCAGGTTCCGCGAGCCCGCATCGCGCCCGGCCCGGCTTGGCCGGGTCGGCGCCTGCACACGTTGAACCGTGCTGGACGGCTCGAATTGATCGATGGCGCGACCAGCATCCTGAAGTTCACTTCAGCGGAAAAGCTGGATCCGGGGCTGGAGAAGGTTCGGTAGGCTCGGCTGGTTGAGCTGCCGCCGGTCCGTTCTGTTGGGTCGCGGAGGCCAGGAGAGATGCCGCCCCTGCCGAAGCGGCACGTGCGACGCTGGTCAACCGCTCAACGCTCCACCCCTGTCGCGCGGAGGCGGATAGTCCCGACAACGCGCTCCGAACATAGTCGTCGACGGCTTGCACGGCATGCGGGTGCGAACGACCAACAAAGGCCCGGAGCTTCTCGCTCCTGGCGTCGACCAGGGATTGCGCCATCGCCAGCACGTCCCCGTGCCCACCTGCCCGCAAGGTTTCCATGATGAGGCACCCGCGGGCGGCGGCGTTCGCGCCATAGGCGCTTGCCACGGCCGCGAAGAGGTCGGTCAGGACCTCGACCACGGGCCGCTGGTCGTCCACAAGCGTATCGAGCGGTGTCGCCGCGGCTTCATAGCGGGCGAGGATGCGCTGGAAATACGCCGCCTTGCTGCCGAATGCCGCGTAGAAGCTCGGCGACCTGATGCCGATGGCCTCGGTCAGCTCGGCCAACCCGACCGCATCGTAGCCCTTCGCGTGGAAGAGCGCCTGTCCGGTCGTCAGGGCCTCTTCCAGATCGAATTGCCGTGGCCTGCCACGCAATTCATTGGTTTTTCTGTTGGTCACTACAGAACTCCATTGACCCGGCGAACGATAGATCTGTAATGCGCTGCACACAAATCCAAGTGCCGCATGGCGCTCGCGCGATGATCGCGCGTTCCCCAACCAGGATGAAGCTCGATGATCACTTTGTACCAAACGCCGGGCACCTGTAGCCTGGCGCCCATGATCGCGCTCCACGCCGCCGGCCTTCCGCACGAGACGATCGTCGTCGACCTGTTGGCGCATCAGCTTGCCGACGGGTCGGATTACCACGCGGTCAACCCGAAAGGAGCGGTCCCGACGCTCAGGACCGATCAGGGCGACCTGCTGACCGAGGTCGCGGTGCTCCTTCAATACATCTCCGCCCTGGCGCCTGATGCGGGCCTCATTCCGCCGGACGGCATGGCCCATTATCGCATGCTGGAAACGCTCAACTTCATCGCGACCGAGGTCCACAAGGGCTTTCCACCGCCCAAGGTCTTCTTCCCGAACTATCCTGCCGAAGCCTGGAACTTGGCCGCCGAGAAGTTCCGCCGGAAGCTGACAATCCTTGCTCAGATCCTCGGCGAGAAGCCTTACTTGATTGGCGACCACCTGACGGCGGCCGACGCGTACCTGTTCACGATTCTGCGCTCGGCGACGCGGTACGGTTTCGATTTTGCCCCATGGCCGACACTGGTCGACTACCTGAAACGGCTCGCAAAACATCCAGCCATCAACGCCGCTCTCGAAGAGGAACGCCTGAACCGCGCACCCGAATGAACCGAACGCGCGGTCCCATGCAGCACGACACCGGCACTCAGCGTCGGGCCTCCGCGATCAAAACCACGCCGAGAGGGTAACCGGGCTGCCCGTTGTGGCGAAGACATCGGGCACACCTACCGAGGATCTTCCGTCATGCTGCTGCGCGCGCTCTCGTCCACGTTCCTCCTGCTCGGCTTGGTCACCAATGTCGCCGCGGCGGACCGCCCGGTGGTGGTCGAGCTCTTCACGTCCGAGGGCTGCTCGTCCTGCCCGCCCGCCGACGCCCTGCTGACCGAGCTGTCGCATAGCTGCGCCGACGTTCTTCCATTGGCCTTTCACGTCACCTACTGGAACCAGCTCGGCTGGAAGGATCCCTATTCGCTGCCGGCCGCGACGGAGCGCCAGGCGCGCTACGCCGCACGGTTCGGCGACGGCTCATACACGCCCGAAATGGTGGTGGACGGCCGCAAGGGCCTTGTCGGCTCCGAGCGCAACGAGGCCGCAGCGGCGATCATGGCGGCCAAGGCGGCCCCTAGCGCCGGCGCCCCGCTTTCGGTCAGCCGCGCCGGCCAAGACATCTCCATCACGATCGGCCAAGGCCGCGGCTCGTCTCGCGTCGTCCTGATCGGCTACGATCCGGAACACCGGACGGCGGTCGGACGTGGCGAGAACGGTGGCCGAATGCTGACCGAGTCGAACATCGTGCGCTCGATCCGGACCGTGGGCCAGTGGACGGGCGCACCGCTGTCCCTGACAATCCCGGCACCCGCAGGCGAGCGCCTGGCCGTGCTTCTCGAGGCCGAGGACGGCAGCATCATCGGCGCGTCGCGCGTGGGCCCGTCGTCCTGAGATCCGCCATGCGGCCTACCCTGATCGGTTGCGCCGTCGGCGGGTCGCTCATGCTGGCGGGCGCCATCCTCCCCGCGGGTGAGGCGGGAGCCGCCGCGACCGCGTGGGTCGGGACGGAACGCGCCGCCGTGCGGCTGGTGACCGCCACGGACGGGGCCGGGCAAAGTTCGACGGTATCGGCAGGCCTGGAGTTCCGCTACGGCGACGGCTGGCACGGATACTGGAGAACACCCGGCGACGCGGGCATCGCTCCGCAGTTCGGCTGGGCCGGGTCGGAAAATGTTGCGGGCAGCGCCGTGGCCTGGCCCGCGCCGCACCGGCTCGACATCTCGGGCCTTCAGAACGCCGTCTACACGGGCCGCTTCATCCTGCCGGTAACGGTCACGCTGGCCGCGCCGGGTGCCGCAACCCGTCTCGTCCTCGCGCTCGATTACGCGGCCTGCGCGAACATCTGCGTGCCCATCCACGCCGACCTGTCGCTGCCGCTCCCGCCCGGTGGCGCCCGATCGGCCGAGGCCGGCGCGTTGGCCGCCGCGCTCGCCATGGTGCCCGGCACCCCCGCCGCCGCGGCCTTCGACATCCGGCAGCAAACCGTGACGCCGGATGGCACGGGACGCAGGCTCACGCTGATCCTGCGCAGCCGTGGCGCGCCGTTCCACCATCCCGACCTGTTCGTCGAGTTGCCGGACGGCGGTTTGCCGCCTGCGCCAACCGTCACGCTCGACGACGACGGTCGGACCGCGACCTTGACGGCTGCGCTTCCGGACGCGTCCACCACAGTCCCGACTCTGACCGTCGTCGACGGCGAGCGGGCGGCCGAAATCCCGGCGGGCGTCGGCGAACCGGTCGGCGACGTCGGATCGCACGAGCTGCCCGCCATCCTGGCGATCGCGCTCCTGGGCGGGCTCATCCTCAACGTCATGCCCTGCGTTCTGCCGATCCTGTCGCTCAAGCTGTCCGGGGTCGCGCGCCACGCGGGGTAAGAACGGCACGTGATCCGGCTCGGCTTCGCCCTGACGGCGCTCGGCATCCTGACGAGCTTCCTGTTTATCGCGGCCGCGCTGGTCGGCCTGAAGCTGTCCGGCGCCGCGCTCGGCTGGGGCATCCAGTTTCAGCAGCCATGGTTCCTGGCAGGTGTTGCAGTGCTGACCGTCCTGTTCGCCGCAAGCTTCTTCGATTGGCTGCCGATCAGCTTGCCGGCTTTCGCGGGCCGGCTCGGCGGGTCCGCCCGTCACGGGCAGGCCGAGGCGTTCCTGGCCGGCGTGTTCTCGACCCTGCTGGCGACGCCGTGTTCCGCCCCCTTCGTGGGCACGGCCGTCGGCTTCGCGCTGGCGCGTGGCCCTTGGGAAATCGTTGCCGTCTTCGCTTGCCTCGGCCTTGGCATGGCGCTGCCCTTCCTGCTCGTCGCCGCGCTGCCCGGCCTCGTGGCCTGGCTGCCCCGTCCGGGTGCGTGGATGATCCGCGTGCGTCAGGGGCTTGGCGTTTTGCTGCTGGCCACGGCGGCTTGGCTGATCCTTGTTCTTTGGAGCGTGGCCGGACCGCTGCCTGCCGGGGGCATGGCGCTTATCCTCCTCGCCCTCCTGCTGTTTCGAGCCTGGACCACGCGCCGGTACGGGTTCGAGTTGCGGTTCTGGCATGGGCCGGCGACGGCCGCCTTGTCGGTCCTGGCGGTCGGGACGGCGATGTTCGCGCCCGCCGGGGCTTCCCCAAAGGCGGTTGCCGACGCCTGGGAGGCGTTCGACCCTGCCGTCCTCGACCGGGCGGTCGAGGGCGGCCAGACCGTGCTGGTCGACGTTACGGCGAGTTGGTGCCTGACCTGCAAGGTCAACGAGCTCTCGACGCTCGATCAGGATGGCGTTCGGCAGGGGTTGCGAACCGCCGGCACGTTGCGGATGCGGGCCGACTGGAGCCGGCCCGATCCCAGGATCGCCGCCTATCTCCAGCGCTTCGGACGCTTCGGCATCCCGCTCGACGTGGTTTACGGCCCGCAACGACCAGCCGGCGAAGCGCTCCCCGAGCTGCTCACGCCCGGCATCCTTCTTGGCGCGCTCGACCGCGCCACCGCCAAGGTCGTGCGAGCGGACGCTGGCCCGCCCTAGCGGCGTGCCAACCGGCATGGGCGGGATGGGTCGCACCTAAACCGCCAACAACCGGCGGTTTGTTTCGATCGCTGTAACGTCCGGCCCTGATGCGGCGAAGACGAGGGAGACGCGCCGACTTCGACCGTCACAGCCTGGAACGGACGACGCATGACCATGATGCCTGCCAGGGTAATGCCACCCCATGATGCCGCAGGGCCATCCCGGCCCGTCCTGCACCCGCTCGTGGTCCGGCTGACGCATTGGCTGAACGCCGCGGCCGTGCTGGTCATGGTGGCGAGCGGTTGGCGGATCTACGACGCTTCCCCGTTTTTGCCGTTCACGTTTCCGGAATCGCTCACGCTGGGCGGCTGGCTCGGCGGCGCCCTGCAATGGCATTTCGCCGGCATGTGGCTGCTGGTGACGAACGGGCTCGTCTACCTGGCGTATGGTTTCGCGTCGGGTCACTTCCGACGCGATTTCCTGCCCGTGACGGTTCGCGCGGTTGCCCGGGATCTTTGGCTGGCGGCGACGTTCCGCCTGCCGCACGCCCCCGGCGCCTACAACGCCGTGCAGCGGCTGCTCTACATCGCGGTGCTCATCTGCCTTGCGACCGTCATCCTGTCGGGGCTGGCGATCTGGAAGCCCGTGCAATTGCACCCGCTCACCGCCTTGCTGGGCGGCTACGAGGCGGCGCGGCGCGTCCACTTTCTCGCCATGAGCGGCATCGTCGGTTTCCTGGCCGTGCACATCGCCCTGGTGGTGCTCGTCCCGAGAACCCTGCCGCCGATGATCACCGGACGCGCATGGCCGGCGCGCGAAGGGGGGATCGGCTGATGCGCCTGCCTTTCCGCCCCCGTCCCGCGTCGCTCAAGGGTGTCGAGCTGGAGTTGCGTTCCCTTGAACGCCGCCTGTTCCTCAAGCAGGGTCTGTCGCTGGGTGCCCTGACGCTGCTTTCCGGCTGCAAAGTCGCCGACGACACCCACGTCACCCGGGCGCTCGAAACCATGTCGCGCTGGAACGACCGCGTTCAGGCGGCGCTCTTCGACCCCAACCGGCTGGCGCCGACCTACACGGAGGCCGAGATCACCCGGCCGTTCCCGTTCAACGCCTATTACGACGAGGACGAGGTCCGAAACGTCGATGGCGCCACCTACCGGCTCGAAGTCTCGGGCCTCGTGGACGACCGGCGGTCCTGGACGGTCGCGGACCTGCGCGCCCTGCCGCAGGAGGACCAGATCACGCGTCACATCTGCGTCGAGGGATGGAGCGCCATCGGACGTTGGAGCGGCGTGCCGTTCCATGTCTTCCTCGACCGGATCGGCGCCGACCGCCGGGCCCGCTACGTCGGCTTCAAATGCGCGGACGATTATTATTCCTCGATCGACATGGCGACGGCCCGGCACCCGCAGACGATCCTGGCCCTCGACTACGACGGCGCCGAGCTGCCGCCGAAATACGGCTATCCGATGAAGCTGCGGGTGCCGACCAAGCTCGGCTTCAAGAACCCCAAGCACATCGCGGCGCTGTTCGTCACCAACGACTATCCCGGTGGCTACTGGGAAGACCAGGGCTACAATTGGTTCAGCGGTTCCTGAGCCGCATCCTCAGGCTTGGCATCGGCCTCCCGCGCGTCTATCGTCACGCCCGACATCGACACGGGAGAGCGTCGGGCGCGGGCTTGATGACACCAGGCGCGGAACAGCGGGCGGCGGAGCTAGACGCGGCCTGGGGTCGCCTGATGGTGGCGGCCCAGGGCGGCAATCGCGTGGCCTATGAGCGCCTGTTACGGGACTGCGTACCTTTGATCCGTCGCGTGGCGCGGTCCCAGAGGGTGCATCCCGACACCGTCGACGACGTCGTCCAGGACGTGTTGCTCACCGTGCATCGGGCGCTGCAGACCTACGACCCCCTGCGGAGTTTCTCGGCTTGGCTGGCCGCCATCGCGCAACGCCGATCGATCGACGCGCTGCGGCGCCATGGCCGACGTGACAAGCGGGAAGTTTACGCGCCGATCGATTACGAGAACCACGCGGACGCGACGGCGACATGGCATGAGGAAGGCACGGCGGATATGCGAGGGGCTTTGGTTCGCATCGCCGTGGACGAGTTGCCCGCCGGCCAGCGCGAGGCCATCGAGCTGCTGGCCATGCGGCAGCTGTCGCTCGATGAAGCCGCGCGTTCCACGGGCAAGACAACGGGTGCGCTCAAGGTGAACATGCATCGGGCGCTCCGGACGCTGCGGACCCGCTTTGGCGGAAACGTCGAATGAGCCTGCCTCTCGACGACCTCATCGGCCAGCTCGGGGCCAGCCTGCGCCCTGTGCGCCGTTTGCCGGGTCCGCTCGTCCGGACCGGGACGTGGCTCGGCATCGTGGCCGGCCTCGGACTCGTCCTGGCCTGCTTTGCCAAGCTCGACGCCATCGCGCACCGCCTGGCTTCGGTTCCCGACATGTGGATGGCGGTCGCCGGCGCCGCCTTGACGGCGATCCTGGCCGCCGTCGCGACCTTTGAGCTCAGCCTGCCGGACCGTCATCCGGCCTGGGCGCTGCTGCCGATACCCGGCCTCGCCCTGTGGATCGGCGCGACCGGGCTCGGCTGCCTGCGGCATTGGGTTATCCCCGACATGCATCCGGCGACCATGCGCGACACGGGCGACTGCTTCAGCTTCATCGTCGGCCTGTCGATCCCCCTCTCAATCGTGACCGTGATGATGATCCGGCGCGCTTGCCCGCTGCGTCCCGGCCTCACGGCGGCGGTCGGGGGGCTCGCGGTCTCGGCGGCGGCCGCCACGCTCCTCACCTTGTTCCACCCCTACGACGCTAGTGCGATCGACATGCTCGTGCACGTCGTGGCGGTGAGCCTCGTCGTGTTGGCCAACAGGGCCATGGGTGGGTGGGTGCTGTCGCCGAAACCTTCTCTCCCGCGCCTGTAACGCCGACCGGTGTCGAAGCGAACAGGTGTCGAAGGGCAGCTTCGTCCTTCGACATAGGCCGCGACGGCCCTCCTTATCCAGGACTCGATTCCATGAAGATTTCCCACGCTCTCGCCTGCGCCACGCTCGCCCTCGGGCTCGGCACCGCGCTCGCCCCCATAGCTCATGCCGACGACGCCATGCCCAAGAAGGACAGCATGGCCAAAAAGGACGGCATGACCAAGAAGGACGACATGAAGAAGGACGACATGAAGATGCACAAGGACGGCATGACGAAGGGCGATGCCATGCAGAAGGAAGAAGCACCGTCACAGTAATGGAATGCGATCGGACGAGTAGCCGTCTGGTCGGGGAAGCATAACCGTGCTCAGGGCCTCCTCCCGCGACGCACCCGCCAGCGGGAAGGCTAAACCGTGCTCCGGTGGATCGGCGTCGCCGCGGTCGGCCACGATCCACCGGAGCACGGACGGCAGGGTGTCGAGGAACGGACCTCAGGTCACAGTCCATCACCGTTGTGTCCATCGAGACCCGAACTGGGCCGATTGTCCGCAACCGTGATCATACGAGACGGCTGCGTTTCGCTTGATTCTGGGCTTCATGCGCGGCTTTGAGCTGCACCTTGGTGTAGCTCAGCGCATGGGCGGCGAGGTCGTGGCTGTCCTCCCAAAGGTTGCGCCAAATTCCCAGAATTCCTTCGAGCGGCTGGCCCACCACCCGGGAGGAGAACGACTCAAAGGTGATCGGGCCCTGGTAGTTGGCCTTGACCAGGGCCCGGAACACGCCCGCGAGGTCGATCGAGCCCGAACCCATGTAGCCCCGGTGCGAGTCGCCCGTGTGGAAATAGCCCAGGTCGTCCCCGGTCTCGATGATGGCCTGGCCGATGTCCGATTCCTCGATGTTCATGTGATACACGTCGAGGTGGACCTTCACGTTTGGCGCGCCGATGCGCCTGCACATTTCCACGCCCTGGCTCGCCGTGTTGAGGATGTTCGATTCGTAGCGGTTGACCACCTCCAGCCCCAGCGTGATGTGGCTCGCGGCCGCCTTCTCGGCGACCCGCGCCAGGATCTCGCAGGATCGCTTCACACCTTCCGGGGTGGTCGGCGCCGCATACTTCTGGAAGGCGGATTCGAGGATGCCGCACATGTGCGTGGCGCCAAGGTCGCGGATCACGGAAACGGCGTCCTCGAGCCGCGCCTGTCCGCGCTTTTCCTTGTCGCGGTCGTTGCTGGAAATATCCGTGTCGGCGTCGAGACCCATCGACGACGTTGCCCCGATTCCCGCCTTCTGCAGTTGCTTGACGGTGAAGGCCGTGTCGATCGAACGCGGATCGAGCGCCGGGATCTCGATCAGGTCGTAGCCGACCGCCGCCGAGTTGGCGATGGCGCGGGCACATTCATCGTGGCTCCAGCCCTTTTCCCACACCAGCGCGTGGACACCGAGTTTGTTCATCGTTCGCTCCGTTCCTGTTGATCCGGCCCGCCGAGCCTTTGCTCGCCGTTCAGTCCTTCACCGCACCCATGGTCAGGCCAGAAACGATATGGCGCTGCATGAGAAGTGTGAACACGACCGGCGGAAGGATTTGGATCACGGAAGCGGCGGCGATCAGATCCCAATAAACCTTGCCGGTGCTGATGAATGACGACACGACGATCGGGAAGGTCCGGGCTTCGCGGGTCGTGAGGAAAAGGGCGAGCAGGAACTCGTTCCAGCTGAAAATGAAAACGAAGGTGGCCACCGTGACGATCCCGCTGATGCTGAGCGGAAGGGCGATCCGCAGGAGGAGCTGGAACCAGGAGCAGCCATCCATCCGGGCGGCTTCGAGGACTTCTTTCGGTACCCGGCGCAGGAACGACATGGAGACCCAAACGGCGAACGGGATGTTGAAGCCCGCGTAGGCGATGATGAGCGCCACCACGTTGTCGAGCAGACCGAGGTTGCGGAAGATCACGAACAGCGGGACGGCCGCCGCGATGGGGGGCATCATGCGGGTGCTCAGGATCCAGTCGGCCAGCGCGTTGGTGCCCCTCAGCTTGAAGTTGACCAGTCCGAACGCCATGGGGATCGACAGGACCATGGCCAGGACGGTCGCCCCCAACGTGACCACGATGGAATTCAGCAGGAACGGGTAATTCTCCCGGAGCAGCTGGGAGAAGTTGTCGAGATAGGTGAAATCGGGCCACACGGGCGGGATCGAGATCAGCCCGGCGGTCGTCTTGAACGCGCCGAGCGCCATCCAGGCGATCGGCGCGACGGCGAAAAGAACGAAGCCGAGTGCCGCCGCGAGCAGCCCCACGTCCTTGGCGCGGACCTTAGGCATCTTCAACCACCCGCAGCAGTTTGACCGCGAACGTCGTGACCACGATGCTGATCCCGAGGATCAGCACCGCCGCGGCGGACCCGACGCCGACCTGGAAGAACTGGAAGTCCTGGAGATAGGCGTAGAGGGTGACCACCATGGTGGCGTCGCCCGGCCCCCCGCGGGTCGTGACGTACACGACGTCGAAAAAGCGCAGCACGTCGATGATGCGCAGGATGGCGCCCAGCAACACGACGTTCAGCACCGACGGGATCTCGATGTACCAGACCAGGTGGTACCACTTGGCCCCGTCGACGCGGGCCGCCTCGTAAAGGTCATCCCGGATGGAAGTGAGGGCCGCGAGGGTGAGCAGCATCATGAACGGCGACCATTGCCACACGTTGATGAGCACCATGGCGGCCATCGCCGTGGTGGGCTCGCCGAACCAGGAAACGGGCGTGCCGCCGAGCAGCTCGATCAGGTAGTTCACGATGCCGATGGTCGGGTTGAAGACATAGGCCGCGATCATGCCGACGATGAGCGGCGTCGCCATCATGGGAAGCAGGTAAAGCGAGCGCAGCACGACCACGAAGCGCCAGCGCGACAGTTCGAAGAAAACCTTGGCGGCCGCGAACCCGATCAGGATCTCCAGCGTGATCGAGCACACGGCCAGCACCGCCGTGTTGCGCAGGGCGTGCAGGAACAGCCCGTCCGTAAGCAGGTTCGTGTAATTGCGCAGACCGACGAAGACGGCGCGGTTCAGCGTCGTCAGCTTCACCTGGTGAAGGCTGAGGTAAACCGAGTAGACGAAGGGGTAGATCGTCAGGAAGACGAGGAACAGGCAGGTCGGCAGCATCATCGCGGCCTGCTGAAACCCGTTGGCGCGCAGAAACGTGCGGCGGGCTGGCCGGACCGGGTACGCGCGTCCGAGTGTGGCTTGGGCCGGCATGGCTGGATCCTTGAGCGCGCGCCGTCACCGAGCCGGAGCGCGGGGTCGGCCGTGACGTCGCGCGTCGAGCAGCAAGGAGGGCGGGACTGGCGTCCCGCCCCGATGGATTACTTCATCAGGCCCGAGGTTTTCAGCATGTCGGTGACCTTGGCGTTGGCATCGTCCATGGCCGCTTGCGGCGTGAGCTCGCCGATGATGGCCTTGTTGACGTCGACGCCGACCGTGTCGATCAGCTGGAAGGTGCCGGTCACGCGGGGGCGGACCTCCGTCCAGGCGGTCTTCTGTGACTCGTCGATCGTCTTGGTCCAGGGAAACTTCGCCTGAACCTCGGGGTCCTGCAGCGTGCTGACGCGGCTCGCCGTGCCCCCCGCCATCGTGTACTGCTTGTGCACCTGAGGGCTCGCGAACCACTTCATGAAGTTCCAGGCCATGTCCTTCTGCTTGCCGTGCGCGTTGAGGCACATGACCCAGCCCCCGACCGGCGGCACGGGCTTGCCGGACACAGAGGGCATGAGGGCGCTGGCGAACTTGCCGGCGATCTGGCTGCTCTTCGGATCGTTGGCGATCTGGGCGCGCACCGACCAGTCATTGATCATGGCGAGCTTGCCGGCCGCGAACGCGTTGGCGCGCTCGTCCCAGGCATAGGCCTCGACGCCGGGCGGGCCGAACTTGGTCATGTCCTTGAAGAACTGCACCAGGGCGACCGATTCCGGGGAGGTCAGGGTGGGGGTCATGTCGGCGTAGGCATCCTTGGCGCCAACGACGTTGCTTTTCCAGGGCGAGCCGCCGGCGTTGAAGATCCACTCGAAATATTGCTGACCGGCCGCGGCGCCCCGCTGGTTGTTCATGGCGTAACCGGACACGCCGGGAAAGTCCTTGTTGTTGGTGAAGAACTTGGCGGCTTCCTTGACCTCGTCGAAGGTTTTGGGAGGGTTGCGGCCGGCCTTGTCGAACAGATCGGTCCGGTAGAACAGCATCTCGTAATAGATCGCGACCGGCAGGCAGTAGCGCTTGTCTTCCCACGTGGCCTGGCCGGCGCCCGAGGGGGTGTAATCGTTCCAGGCGATCAGCTTGGGGTCTTCCTTCGCGATCCGGTCCTCGGCCGGATCGAGGCAGCCCGCTTCGACGAACTCGCCGATCCAGATCCCGTCGATCAGCATGACGTCGTAGGTACTGTCACTCTGCGAGCAGCCGAGCAATTCCTTCTCGTGCAGCGCATCATACCCATAGGCATCGACGTCCACCTTGGCACCGGTCAGTCCCGTGAACCCATCCTTGGTGGCCTTGATGGCGTCGACGTAAGGGTCGCTTTCGCTGATCACCTTCAGGGTTCCGGACGGATAGCTGCCGAGCTTGCCCTTGAAGTCGATGTCCTCCGCACGCGCGCCGCTCGCCGCTAGGAGCGAGAGCGCGGAAATTGATGCAAGCATCCAATGTTTCATCGAAGATCCTCCCACCGGCAGATTATCCTGGAACGGCGCCCCGGCTCGCGTCCGTCCTGGTCCCTCCGAGGCCCGCCTAGAACGGCGGAACCTCGATCAGAACTTGTTTGACCGGACCGCGCGCCGTCGCGATCGGGGCCTGGACGGCAGGCCCGATCGAGCGAACCGAGTCGCGCAGCATCAGCCGGCACGGGATCGTGGTCCGGCAGGGAGGCGAAGCATCGCCATCCATCCTGCGGCGAAGAATGCTCCATGCTTCCGCCGCGAGGCCGAACACGTCCTGGCGGATCACCGTCAAGGCTGGGGACGAGGCCTGCATCCACGGGTAATCATCGAAACCCACCAGGGAAACATCCCGAGGAACGCTCAAGCCGGCTTG
This sequence comes from uncultured Alphaproteobacteria bacterium, assembly GCA_937871825.1. GTDB lineage: Bacteria > Pseudomonadota > Alphaproteobacteria > Rhizobiales > Beijerinckiaceae > Lichenihabitans. Next base: position 19,454 of record CALMOK010000230.1, on the reverse strand, counting down.
CGACAGGTGAGCCAAAACGCCCATCGTCACGAAGTTGGTAACCGTCAGGATGGCGGTCGGCCTCTTGTTCTCGGCCAACCAGGCGGCCATGCGCTCGGCCACGGTCTCGAACGTGAGTCCGACTTGGAGCGAGGGCGGCGGCGGCAGCCCTCGCTCGGCGAAGCGGTCCGCCACGCCCTGGAAACGCTGACGGATGTTGCCAAGCCGAAACGTCGACGTGACGACGAGGATGTCCCGATGACCGTAATCGAGCAGATGGGCCGCGGCATCGGCCGTCGCCTCGTGGTTGGCCGTGACCACGGCATCGGCCGAAAGGTCGGAAGCGGCGCGGTCGACCACCACAAACGGCAGGTTCAACGCGTCCAGCATCGCGCCATTGGGGAAATCGTCGCGATGCGGAACAACCACCACGCCGGATGGACGCCAGGACAGCAGGGCGGCGAGACGGGTACGCTCGATATCCTCGTCGGCGTTCGAACTCGCGACGACGATGTCGAACCCTTCGAGCTGCGCCCGGCGCTCGAGTTCGGCGATCACCGACGCGAAAAACGGATCCGTCAGGTTGGGAACCAGAACCGTGATGATCCGGGCCTTGCCGCTGCGCAACTGGGACGCCGAACGATCGGCAATGTAGCTGAGTGCGCGGGCGGCTTCGCGGACGCGATCGGCAACCTCCGGCGTCGCGGCTTTGCGGCCAAGCATCACGTTGGAAACCGTCGAGGCCGAGACACCGGCGCGAAACGCCACGTCTTTGATTGTTGCCCTTGCAGTTCGCAACGCGCGACCTCCGGTCTGACACTTCCGACGGCATCATTAAAACGATTTAGTAAATCGTTAAACCGGTCCTGTCAACGTTTCTGCATGGCTTGACCTGGATGGCGTCGTGCCGACGAACGAATTTCGCGGCCTTCCTTGGCCACGACCTCTTCAGGTTTATGGGATCCTTCGGCATCTCGTCCGCCTTCGCCTTGGCTTGGAAGCCATAGGTCGGAGCGAATCACTTCAAAGGAAGGAGAAACACTGCCGGAATGGACAGTCGAGGTCGTCCGCCATGCCGGTCCGCTTCGAGCGACCGGCGAGGACCGCACGGTCGACTCGCAAAGACGCATCGCTGGACAGATCAACCACGATCCTCGCCTCGTCCCCAGTCTTGCAGATCTTCAACAAACAAGTCCGGTACTTCCATGGCGGCGAAATGTCCGCCGCGAGGCTGGTTTCGCCAACGGGTGAGATTGTAGCCTCGCTCCAGCCATGAGCGCGGCGGCGAGGGGGAGCGGGGGTCGGGGTAGGCCGTGAACGCAGTCGGGACGGTGACACGGCGGCCCGCCGGCATGGTCCGGACCTGCTCCACCGACGCGCCGGCGTAAAACCAGGTGGCGGTCACGAACGCTTCGTTCATCACGTAGATCATGACGTCGGTGAGGAACTGTGGGATCGAGAAGACTTCGGTGAAGGAGCGATGGCGGAGGTCGGCCCAGTCGTGGAAGCGCTCGACGAGCCAGGCCGCCTGGGCCACGGGGTTGTCGACCATCGCATAGGCGAGGGATTGGGGCTTGGTGCCCTGAAGCTGGGCATAGGCACCGAGTTCCTTCTGCGTCGCCTCGAACGCCGCCTTCCAACGCTTTTCCTCCTCCGTCTCGGGCGAAGCATCGGGTCCCACCAGCAGATAGTTAAGGTGGATCGCCTGCACGCTCTCGGGATAGTCGAGCGCCGCCCAGGCAATCACCCCCGCGCCCCAGTCGCCACCCTGCGCGCGATAGGCGGGGTAGCCGAGCTCCGCCATCAGCCGCTGGAACAGGGCCGCCGCCGTGCGAGCACCCACGGGCTTCGTCGGCTTGCCGGAAAACCCGTAGCCTGGCAGGGAGGGGATCACGAGGTCGAAAGCGTCCTCGGCCCTGCCGCCATGGCGCGACGGGAAGGCCAGGGGTTCGATCACCCGCCAGAACTCATAGGTCGAGCCGGGCCAGCCGTGGACCAGAAGCAATGGCCGGCGTCCCTGCGCCTCCCCCACGACGTGCACGGCATGAATGTCGAGCCCATCAAAGCGGGCGAGCACCTGGGGGAAGCGGTTGAGCTCGGCCGCGGCGGCCTCCACGTCGAAACGCTCCCAGGCAGCGCAAAGCTCGCGAAGAAAGGCGGGGTCGCAGCCACAGGACCAGCCTGCTCCTTCCGGCTGAGGGGGGAAGCGGTAACGTCGGATCGCTTCGCGCACGGGCGTGAACTGCGCCTGGGTCCAGGCGACCTCGAATGGTTTCATGACCTACTCTTCCCCGCACATCCGACGCTCATCCCGAAATGGAAGTTCACGCCGAAAGCAGTGCGCTTCAAGCAGTTTCGGCGACGATCGACGGCTGCCGGCAAGTCTGTCTCGGGCGAGGCGCCATCACCGGAAGTGAGGTGTTGGCTTCACTTATCGCCTGTGTCGACCCGGCACACCCTTCGAAACCTTTTCGCGCCCTTGTCGCTGGAACCAGCGCGTTACTGGAAAAACTCAGCCTGCCGAGATGGCTTTCTCGATCTCCTTGATCGAATGCCCGGCCAGGTCCTTGGCGATCTCGCCCGTCAACGCGGCCAACACGGGCTTGCTGTAATGTTTGCGAAGTTCGCCCAAGGTTTTCGGGGCAGCGATCACGATCAGGTGCTGGATGCCGCCGCTCTGCACCTGGCCGCCAAGAAGGGAGGCGACGCCGGCGGCGAAATCGTCCTTCTCGGTCTGTCCGTGCGAGGGGTTGGCGGAGCTGTCATGGTGATGATGGCCCGACCCGCCGCTTTCTGCCTCCGGATGAATGGAGGGGAGGGCTTTGAGCGTGATGCCGCCACCCGTGTCGGTGTTCTGGTAGAAGCTCACCTTGCGGCCGTCAGCGACGACGACCGTCGTGTTTTGAGGTACGTGCATTGATGTCCCATTAAGCTGGATGCTGGGTGCGGGCCTGATCGACCCGCGCCGTCATGAAAATGGTACGACCATCGAAGGCGATCAGGCGGCTGGCGGTTGCCCGCCAAAGCTGAAGCCGAGTGGTTCCACCGTGGTTCGCCGCCGACATGGCGCACCACGTCGGATCGCGTGCAGGGTAGCCCAATAATGAGCGCTGGCAAGGCCGGCCCCCCGACAACCGTTGGCATCCCCACGCCGCAATCATCAGATTGGCGTTTGAAGGAATAGCATGCTCCCCACCGCCGCGTCGGTATAGTTGTGCCGCGACGGCGTGGTTTCGCAAGCCATCCCAATCCTGACGACGACGAGGCTACAACACGGGGAAGCCTCGGTGCCTGAGCTGACCCGTCTCCATCGCTCCATGGTGATCGGCGACTTGCCCTGCGGGATCGGGTGAAGGCCGATTTCCGAACAGCTTCAGAACCCGGTCGACAAGCTGTTCCTTGTTGGCCGAGCTTCCCTCGAACGTCACGGGAAGGGCGGCGTCTTGCGCAACCCCGCGACACATGCCCCAAAGAGCGAAAACAAGAAAACCCGGCTCTGCGGAAACGGCGAATTCGGAGAATTCCGCTGTTCCGAAGAAGGTCATCAAGGCTTGGTAGCCTTGAAGGAGATGTTCGACCTGTTCGTGGCCATTCGTCTTGCGCCGGACGACATCGATGTAGCAATCGACGACATTAGGCTCCAGCGAATGCGTCTCGATCAATAACAGAACGACGGACCGCAGCTTGTCATCGTTGCTGGCGGTCGATTCCAGGATCGCCATCAGCGCCCGCATGTACCGTTCAACGACGGGCTTCGTTGCAGCCTCGATCATCTCCATGTGGTCCGGAAAATAATAACACACCAAGGAGGGCGTGACACCGGCCGCGCGCGCCACCTCGGTGCGCTGATTGACCAAGGCAGGCTTCGTCCGCACCAGCGTCAACAGGCCGGCAAGCAGGCGTTCTCGCCCACCCTCGCCTTGTTGATCCTTCGTGGGACGACCTTGTAACCGTTTTTTCATCAATGATGCTTCATGAACACGACGCCGAGGCCACACGCTGGTCGGGCCGTTCAGTGACAGACAGGGCGAAGCCGGCCCCACAACCTGAACGCGCACAGCCGAGCGGGACTATCGCAATCGATCGTTGATCAACCCGTTTGATCAGGTCTGAAAATCGTTGTTAATTAAATTTGTTATGCTGAAATGTTGCATCGCGTCAATGGGAGCCGATCAGGCGAAGCTTGCGTGGAGATTGCGCGACATCGCTCCGCGTCCCCAACGCGACTATGCAATCTGAGGCAATCGGCGCAGAATACCGGCAGAATTACGATGCGATGAGACCGGAGAGGGTATGCTTCCGATCCTGATACTTGGAGCCGTGACTGTGGGGATCGTTTGCGGACGGTTCTACTCGTTCATGGCCGTGATTCTGACGTCGCCCCTGCTGGCGTTGGTGGGAGGCGTTTCGGCCAACCGGATGGGATGGGGGCTCGGACGGGTGATCGCCACGGGAGCCGTCGCCATGGTGGTCTCGCAAGCGGCATTCCTGGTCGGTGCCAGGCTGAGGGTCGGACGAGCCCGATGGGGCAAGGAGCGGGCGCATCGTGCCGTCGATGCCGGCAAGCGCGGCCAGGCGCTTCCCAGCAAGACAACCACCATCTAGCCCGGCTGGGTTACGTCCGGCAAAGGCGAGCGCCGCACTGATCGGACGAGAAAACCGGACGAAGATCCTCCCACACCCTGGCGGGTCGCGTGAACGAGGTCATCGAGATGGCTCGCCGAGGTCGTGCCGACCACGACCGATGCGACGTCGCTTCGCGCCGCCAAGCCGCTCACCATCGCGCCCGGTGACGCAGCACCACGAAACCGGATGGCTTCTCGCACCAGAACCTTGATGCCCCGCTTGAGGACGGCCTCACCGATGAGGCCGGAGGCGGCGTCCAGAACCGGCGGGGCGACTTCCAGGAAGCCAAGGTCGGGAAACCGCAAGGCCGCCTCCACGCAAGCGACATCGTCGCACGCGACCCCGAAATGCCGGATCTTCCCCCCCTTGCGGGCCTTCTCGAACACGGCGTCGAGCGCTGGAACCAGGATGTCTTCGGCGCGCGGGCTGTGGAGGAGCAGCGCGTCGATCGTCTCCAGCCCGAGCCTCGACAAGGAGCGATCGATCGCTTTGGCGACATAGGCGGGCGACAGGTCGGTCGCCATGGCGCCGCCGCGCTGGCCCGAAACCTTGGCGCGTGCGGTCGCCGAGCGATTGATCAAAGGCTTGAGAAGCGGCTTGAAGGGCCGCAGAACCCGCATGGCGGTTGAAAAGGTCTGGCCGACCTTGGTGACCACGAAAGCCGTGTCGGCTCGGCCGCGCAGCACGCGTCCCACCATCCGCTCGCTGTCGCCCTGCCCGTAAATGTCGGCCGTGTCGAACAGCGTGACGCCGATCTCGAGTGCGTGCTCCAGCAGTCGCTGCGTGTCCCGCGACGACATGGGGTTGTTGAAGGAGCCGATCCGCCCGCAGCCGAAACCGAGCTTGGACAGGCGTTTGTCGGACACATGCGTCTGCATGGCGAAAACCTCCAGCGTCGCCGCCCGAACTTCAGGCCGCCTGGGGGGCGGTGGTCAGTTCGGGGCGGCGGACCTTCCGGCCAGCAAGGTGATCGGCCAGGCGCAGCGCGAGCGCCAGGACCGTCAGGGTCGGGTTGGCCTGGCCGGAGGTCGGCAGCACGGACGCGCTCGCGACGTAGAGATTGTCGAGGCCGTACACGCGGCATTCCGTGTCGACGACCCCTCCGGCTTCCCCAGCGGACATGCGCGTCGTCCCGATATGGTGGCCTCCAACCACGCCGACCCGGCGGATACGGTCGGCAAGGGCATCCGAGTCAAAGGCAAGCGTGCCCGTTCCCGTTTCCTCGAGCGTGCGGCCCAGGACCACGTGGGCGCGCCGGACGCTCTCGATATCGGCCTCGGTCGGCCGCCAATCGACATGGAGCCGAGGCATCCCGGTCCGGTCGCGTTCATGCGCGAGGGTCATCCGGCTTGAAGGATTGGGCGATTGTTCCGCGTGGAATTCGAGATGGAAGCGGTTCCCGGTCGATGGAAGCGCCACAGAGGGGAGCTTGCGCTCCGCCAGGACGCGATCGCGAAGCCAACGACGGCCGAACCGGGCGAGGCTGGCGGGCTGTCTGATAACATTGCCGAGATGCCGCGCGTAGCCGGCCGGCGTCACCGGCGCTTCGCTGAACTTGGCGGCGTATTCGCGCTGGACGAAACTCTTGGCCAGGAACATGGCCGACAGGATCGCGACCCCATGGGTCGGGTCGCCGGGATCGGGCAGGTGCGTGCGAAAGGTGGTGTTCAACAGCTGATGCGAGCGCTGCGCTTCCTCGGTCAGCCAAAGACGCCGACGGACATAGATGCCTTCCCGGTCGCGCGCGTAATCCGACATGACGCGCCCCCCGCGGGGCCGCAGCGTGGCGACGCTCGCCGTCGTGCAAAGGTGGCTCATGTAATAGCGCCCGAGGGCGTCACCACCATTGCCGAGGCCCGCCGGTTTCACGTCGTTCGAGGCGAGCAGAAGCCGGGTGATCTCGAACCCTCCGCCGGCCAGGACGAAGACCGGTCCGCGAACGCGGTGCCGCCGGTCCGCCTTCGTGACGACCTCCAGATGATCGACCGCCTTGCCGCTGTCGGTGAGGCGGACCGACGTCACGGTGACGCCGGGCACCACATGCACGGCGCTCGATTTCGTGAGAAGGTCGCCATAGCGCCCCCAGAAGTCGGTGGGACGGCTGAACCGTTCGAGGGTAGTCCTCACGGTGGGCCCGTCGAGCCCCGGCACAAGCTCGGGCGGCTCGTCCGGTAGCACCGTGGCGGGGTCGTCCTCGGCCACGCCGGCCTCGGCGGCCAACATGGCGGCCCCGTGATAGCGCGCCACCTCGTCATACGGAATCGGCCAGCCCGACTGCTCGACCCAGGGCCTCGCCTCGAAATCGATGCGGTCAAACGGAATGCAGCGGCCGCCCCAGATCCGGCTCGTCCCGCCCAGCGCCCGAACCCTGTAGGTGTCGAGCGGCGGATGGTGGAAGGTGGTGTCGGCGACCTTGCCCTGATAGCTGTCCCGGCCAAGACGGGTTTCTTTCACCCCCCCTGCCTCAAGAACGAGAACGCGTCGTTTCGCATCACCGAGGGCTTTCGCCAGCGTCAGCCCCGCGGCGCCCGCGCCAACAACGACAATGTCGTAATGGCCGAGGTCCTGGCCCAGAACTGAATCGTCGACGAGCATGCGAAGGATCCGGGATTATTGGGACAACCCGAAGCGGCTGGCGAAGATCGCCGCCGCATGGGGAAACTGGTTGTTTGAAAGCTGGGTATTGAACTCCTGGGACGGGTTGTCCCAGTAGCTCTGATACAGGGGACGGCTGTCGGCAAACCAGGCCGCCATGCCGGCGATGAACACGGGATCGTCCCCCGCGCCATGGCCGTCGGGTCGCAGCCCCGTCCCCCACTCGTCATAGGCGATCGGCTTGCCGTGCTCGGCCGCGAAGGCCTTGTGCCAGCGCAGGCCGAAGGGCTGGTCGAGATACCAGGCCCATCGCTCGTCGGCATCGGCGTGAAGCGGCGACCAGATCTCGTCATAGACGTCCATCCCAACCACATCGACCACATCGTCGCCGGGATAGGCCCGGGTCGGGTCGATGGCGTGACGGCGGTGATTGGGGCACCAGTTGAACTGGAACCGGGTACCCTCGACACCGCGCATGACGGCCACGATGCGACGGAAATAGGCGATATAACCGTCGGGGTCCTTGGCGGCGGCCCACGGCATCCAGTCGCCATTGAACTCCCAACCGATGCGCACCGTCGCTTCCGGGTAGCCGTTTGCCACCAGCGCGCGCGCGACATGACGGTAAACCTCGTCGTGCTCGCCCTTCGCGCCGTCCTGCAAGGAGCCGCCATTAGACTTCGGCATCATGGGAACCGACAGGGTCAGCTTGACGCCGGAGCCCTTCCAGCATCCCGTGATCCAATCGATGCTGGATTCGAGCGAGGCCCAGGTTTCCTGCGACAGCGCGTCGACGGTCCGCTCCACCTTGCGCCCGCTGAAGGCCTCGAAGGCTGGCAGAGCGGCCCGCCCGTCGCAGCCCGGGCCCCGGTAGACGCCGAACTCGGTGGCCCGTGCAGAGGGTTCAACAGCGAGCAGCATCAAGGATGCGAGCACGCCCGCCATGGCCCTCATCACGCCACGAGGCCGAGGTCGCGGGCCCAGCCTGCCGTCAGGGCAAGGCCCCGCTCGACGCCCGTGGGCGGCACGAAGCCGATGTTGCCCGCAGCCTTCATGGAGTAGGTGACGTCGACCGAGAACCGCTCAAGTTCGTCGTCGTTCGGCTTCAACCGAAGGTCCTCTTCGGTGCGCTTCATGATCCCCTTGAGGGTCGGGCTGCGCTTGGCCATCGCCAGCAGAAGCTCGCGATGGTTGTTGAGCATGTATTTGCCGGCGAAGCGGACAGGGCGCCGCATCATGACCTGGACGCCGAGCCCGTTCATGCTCCCGGCCGGCTGCAGCGGTGGGAGCCCGAGGAGTTCGTTGAAGCGCTCGATGTAATCGTTCCAGGTCGGGATCTCCGGGCCGTTCGCGTTGAAGACCGCGTAAGGCCCGGTGTCGCGCGACAGGAGATGGCGGGCGAAATGGACCAGATCGCCGACGTAAACCAGGTTGCAGCGGCCCAGACCGCGCTGATCGAGGCTCTTCCAGCGGCCGGACACCAGCCGCCGGATATAGGGCATGCTCCATTGCTCGCTGAAGGGACCGTAGATCAGGGTCGGGCGGAGGGCCACGACCTGCATGTCATCGTCCGCCATATCGGCGCAGATCGCTTCGGCTTGTCGCTTGCTGGCCCCATAGGCGGTCAGTTCGCCGGGCGGCGTGGTGGTTTCGGCGACCTCGCCGACGGCATCGCCGCAAACCGCCACCGAGCTCATGAAGATGACCTTGCGGACGCCCGCCGCCCTGGCGCGGTCGAGCAGCAGCTTGGTGCCGTCGGTGGTGACGGGGCTGTCGTCGGCCCGGCCGCGGGCGCAATGGATCACCACGTCAACCCCGAGGAGCGCCGCGTCGAGCGACGCGCGATCCATGACGTCGCACAGGCACAGCTCGATGGGAAAACGCGCGATGCGGGCCGCGCCCGACCAGCGCGACAGCCCGGCCCGAACCTCGCCCCATCCCGCGAGATGGATGGCTTCCGCGAACCAGCCGCCCACAAAGCCATTGGCTCCGGTGACCAGGATACGGGGCTTCATCGGCTTGGCGGCGTAGTTCATGGGGTGGCCTCCGCGCGCGCCTGTTCCCCGAGCGAGCGGGCCTGCGCGAGATGATCAACGTAGCAGTCGGACAGCAGGGCGTGGCCGCGCGCGTAGATGTCGTCGATGACATCGAGCGTCGGCAGCGTGCTTGCGGCTTCGATCAGCAGGGGTTCGCGCTTGGCGATGGCGCCCAGCATGTTGGCGACCAGCCGCGTGGTTTGCACCATGCCGTCAATCGAGCCGCGCGCCGTCACGGCCTTCCAAGGCGAGGAGCCGCTGCGCATTTCGATACGGTCGTAGTCGGCGGTTGAAGCCCGGATCGCGCCCTCGGTGCCCTCGATCAGCAGCTCGTTCCTGAGCTTGACGAGATAGCTCAACCGCATATCCACTACAGCGGTGCCCACCATCAGCTGCACGGCCGCACTTGCTTCGGGGCCTCCCTGATCGTCAAGGCTGGCCGAGACCATGACGGGAGCCGCATCGAACCACCAGCACAGGAGGTCGATCACATAGACGCCGATATCGAGGAGCACCCCGCGCGGCCGGCCCTGCCACGGACGGCGAAAGTTGAAGCCCGACTGGGTCGGCCAGTCGAAGGGCCGCCCCTCGCTCCATTCGACGCGGGTGATCTGGCCGAGCTTGCCGCTCCGCACGAGTTCGCGGATCAGCCCGTTGGTGGGCCCCGCCCGCCGGGACTGGTTAACGGAAAGCAGGCAGCCGGCGGTGGCGGCGGCCTCGATCATGGCTCGCGCGTCGGCGGCGGTTTCGGCGAACGGCTTTTCGACCAGGACGTTGATGCCGCGCTCAACGAGGGCCAGCGTGATGGGCCGATGAAGGTGGCTCGGGGTCGCGTTGATAGCCAGCGCGATCCCGTCCGGCAGGTTCTCGTGCCGCGGCACGACCCGCTCCGGCGAAAAGCCGAACCGCTTGGCCAGGGCGTCCCCGCGCTGAGCATTGGGTTCGACCAGCCAGGTGGCGTCACGCCACTGCCTGTTGGCCGCGAGGGCCGGGAGGTAGCTCAATTCGGAGATGGCGCCGCATCCGATGAGGGCCAAGGCCGGCGAGGTGGACATTAGCGTTCCTGACGATGGGGGCATGGGAGGAGTTGAAGCGCGTTTGTTAGGCGGCCGCATCTTGCGAATGCCGCATCGCCGTGACGTAGAAAACGTCCCGAGGCTCCCGCGCCAAGCGACGAACGGCCTTCGGATCGGCGCCGTTCAACACGGCTCCAACCATGCGGCCGGCGACCGCGGGCACCGACGCCAACGCCTCGGCGACGACGGCCCGCTCGGTGTGGCCCCACTTGACCACCAGAACGAACGCCCCGATGGCGGGAGCGATGGTCGCCACTTCCGTAAGGGCCGCCAAGGGCGGCAGGTCGAGCACCACCGCCTCATAGCCGTCGCGCGCCTGGGCGAGGACGGCTTCGAGATCATCGATGCCAAGGACCAGGCCGGCATCGGTGGTCCCGGTTCCCGACGCGGCGAGGACATCGACGCCGGCGACCTCGTCCCGAGCCACCGCGGCCTTCAAGGCGAGGGAACCGGTCATCACCTCCAGCAAGCTACCCTGAGGCGACGACGCGCAGGCTCGACCGAGGTCCGGGTTTCGCAGGTTCGCATCGATCACGAGTGTTCGCCGACCGCTGCGGGCGATCACGCCCGCCAGGTTGATCGCCACCGTGGTTCGCCCCTCGCCCGGCAACGCGGAAGTGACGCCGATGACCGCGAGCTTGTCGCGCAAGGATCCGCCGTCGGCCGCCAAGCTGACGGCGCGGAGCGTTCCGGAAAAGCGCGACACCACGGCCTGGGCTTCCGACGAGGCCTGTTCAACCTTGTCGGTGCGGCCTCCCTGCCGCGCGGCCCAATTGCCCTTCAGGATCGAGCGACGCCCGGTGCGGCCCACATTGACCCTCGGCAACATCCCGAGGAAGTGCAGGCCGAGATCGGCCTCGACCTGGCTCGGCAGTTTGAACGTCCCGTCGGCGAACTCCCGCCAGGTCGCCAGGCCCACGGCGGCGGCCAAACCGGCAAGGGTGCTCAAAGCGAGGACGAGAGCCGTGTTGGGCTGGCTTTTGCGCTCGGGCGCCCGCGCCGGCTTCAGCACGCTGGCATCGCTGACCGGCATGGATTGCTGTTGCAAGGACGCGTTGAGCCGATCAACGAGGGCCGCATAAAGCACGCGCTTGTTGTCGAGGTTGCGCTCAAGCCCACGCAGCCGGTCCGGGTCGGGCGGCACCAGGCTGGCCCCGCCGGTGCTCAGGCCCATCTCGGCCCTCAAGCTGCGGACAGCCTGATCGGCGGCGGCAAGTTCGTTGTGAACGGTGGCCACACGCTCCTTCAACCAGCCATCCGAGCGCTCGTGCGACTCGAGCGCGGCTTGTGCCTGGCCGGCCGTGTAGACGTTGGCCATCGTGTTGACGATCGTGGCGGCCCGCTCCGGGGTTCGCGCGGCGAAGCTCAGCGACAGCACATAGGTTTGTTGAACGCGCTTGACGTCGACGTTCTTCATGAACCCTTCGAGGATATCGGTCGGGACGCCGCTGCCGCCGTCGTCGACTCGGTCGCGACCGAGTGCGTGGCGAAGATTCCGAAGCCACGCCCCCGGCAGCGTCGTCGGCGCGGCAAATTCAGCGTCGCGTTCGAGATGCAGTTGCTTCAAGGCGTCGGTGGCGATCTTTTCCGATCCAAGGACGGCGACCTGGGAATCGATGCTGGCGGGGTCCATGCCGAGTTCGGCCAATGAGCGATTGGACGCCCCGGCCTCGCCCGCGTGGGACCGGCGGGCATCGATCAGGATATCGGTGCTCGCCGTGTAAAGGGGCGTTGAGGTCAGGGCATAGCCGAGGCCCAGCGCCATGAATCCCAAAACGATGGCGGCGGATGTGGCGGCGCGCTTGCGCAGGCTGGCCAGGATCGAAACCGACGGGGGCATCCGCGCGGGCCGGCCGATGGCCGGCTCCAATTCCGCGGCGTCAATGAAGCGGTCGCGGTCGATGTTCAGCATGTCCCGGAAGCTCCTCGCGGGCGGATCGGTCGAAACGTGACGAGATGGACGGAACCGGTCGCGGCGTTGATCAATAGCTGCCCTTGCGGCCGAGCAGAACCGGCACGGTACGGACCACGATCTGCGTGTCGCGCCACATCGACCAGTTCTCGGCGTAATGCGTGTCGAACCGGACGCGGTCGGCATAGCTGGTGTCGCTTCGCCCGCTGACCTGCCAGAGGCCCGTCAATCCAGGCCGGCACGCCAGGTAATAAGCAACATCCGAGCCGTAGCGATTGATCTCGTCGTCGACGATCGGGCGAGGGCCGACAATGCTCATGTGGCCCGCCAACACGTTGAAGAGTTGCGGCAGCTCGTCGAGGCTGGAAACGCGCAGGATCCGGCCGATCGGCGTGACGCGCGGATCCTGGCGCAGCTTGCGGGTTTCGGCCCACTCGCGCGCGGCCTCCGGGCTGGCCTTGAGATGGGCGGCAAGCACCTCGCTGGCGTCCGGCCGCATGGACCGGAACTTCCAGCATTTGAAGGGCCGACCGTTACGGCCAACGCGACGATGCCCGAAGAACGGGCTCTTTCCGTCATGCTGCCAGATCAGGATCGCGAGCAGCACCAGCAAGGGAAGCACGATGAACAAGCCCGACAACGCCAGCACGATGTCGAACGCGCGCTTGCTCGGGCCACCAACCGGCTTGGCCGTCGCTGCGCCTTGGGCAGAAGCTAGGGTGAACACCGGTTCTTTGAAAGTGACCTGTGAAGCGAAACCAGCTTTCATTTATTAAGGCTCCAATCGGCTGCTGACGCTTGTCTGATGGTGAGACAGCAAAGGGACGGGTCAGCATCGATGTGAGTGGTAAACCACTTAACAACTTGTTAACCATTCAAGATTGTTAAGGCTCGTGCAGATCGGTTCGACTACCGGAGGAATGCATCGACCACGGTTCAGCATCGAGACTAATCTATGATCACCCGTTCGGCGTCAACCTCACCGCCCTGGCCCGTCAGGGAGATGGATACGATCTCCGGATCATCGTTGTCGAGCCTGCCGCGTGCGGGCGCGGAGGACACGGCGCCCGAGAACCTTCGTTTTTCGGTGATCACCGTGACGTATGGACGAGACCATATCGTTCAGAACGCGATCGATCAGATCGGTGCCGTGATTGGGGACCGTCGCGACGCGGAGTTCATCCTGGTCGACAACAACCCCGACGCCGTTGACCGTTCCGCCATGCTGGCGGCGCTGCCGCGCGCCGTTTATGTGAAGCTCGGGTTCAACAAGGGAGTGGCCGCGCGCAACGACGGCGCGCTCGCCGCGAAGGGCGAGTTCCTGCTGTTCGTCGATGATGACGCCTTGCTGAACCCCCTTGACGCCCTCGATCGCTTGAACGGCGTGTTCGCGGCCAACCCCAAGCTGGCCATCGTTTCTTCCCGCCATGTCGATGCGGTTTCGGGTGAAACGCCCCGCGCTTCCTTCCCCCACACGGACAAATCGCTTCCCAAGAACCTGCCGTTCAAGACGTTCCGCTTCCAGGGTAACGGGTTCGCGATGCGCAGGAGCGCATTCGAGGCGGTCGGCCCCATGTCGTCCGACTATTTCTACGGGCTGGAAGAGATCGACTACGCCTACCGGGTCGTCGAGGCGGGGTTCGAGCTGGCCTACGAGCCATCCGTGTGGGTGGTCGAACACAACGACCCCGGAGGACGCCGTCCCCACCGGGACGTCGAGGAGATGCGTCTTACCAACAAGATGATCATCTCCTGGAAATACATGCCGCTCCGGCTGCTGCCGCTGAATGTGGCCCTGTTCTCGGCTTACGTGTTCGCGCTTAACCGGGGCCGGATCAATCCCGCGCGGTCGGCTTGGGCCTTCATGCGCTGGGCGAAGCAGAACCCTGGTCGTCGAACCCCGATCGGCCCCGGCGCGCAAGCCTATATCCGCGCTTGTGGCGGCCAGGTCTGGAAATGAGCGGAGCGACGCTTCTCCACCCGGCCGTCCGCACACCCGCATGGGGGCGCGCGTGGGGGCAAGGGGCCGATGAGGCTGCGGACCGCCTCGTGCTGCGGGTCTACACGATCGACCTGGTGCTGGTGGTGTTGACCCAGAAGCTCGCCTTTCCGCTCGGCGGGCGGGAATCGCAGGTCACGGCCGCGATGCTGCTCCACCTCGCCTGCCTGGCCTACCTTGCGGTGCGGGGCCAACTCAGGGTCGCGCCCGGCCGCCTCGTCCTGTTCTGCCTGTTCACCTGCCTGGTCGCCTTGTCGCAGATCTTCGGGACCAAGCAGGATTTCTCGCTGCCCTCCATGGTGCTCATGCTGTCCATCGGCGCCATGCTGGTCTTCGTGGCTCCGCTGGGTTCCTCGGCCTACCACCGCATGCTCAACCGCTTCGTTCTTCTCGCCCTGGCGGCCGCCGCGATGGTGGGGGTCGATTGGGCCGTGCAGGCCGCGGGCTTTCCCATGCCCGACCTCGAGGCGCTGATCCCCCGCCCGCTGGTCTATTACGAGTACAATTACATCCAGCCGCTGGCGTGGAGTTCGCCCTGGATGAAGCCCAACGGGCTGGTTTTCCTGGAAGCGTCCCACGTGTCGCAGTTCATCGCCCTCGGGCTGGTGGTCGAACTCGCGCTCTTCAGGCGCCTGCCGGTCGTGCTGGCGCTCGGGGCCGCCCTCCTGGCCACCTATGGGGTGACCGGCCTTCTGCTCGTCGCCACCTGCGTGCCGTTCCTGCTCGCGCAACTCCGCAAGGCGGTCATCCTGGCGATCGTCGGATTCATCTGCCTCGCCGGGCCAGCGGCTTATCAGGCCGGTCTCCTCGACAACTTCCTGCGCCGGACGAGCGAGTTCTCGCAGGATAGTTCCAGCGGCTACAACCGGTTCGTCCTGCCCTTCGAATGGTCGGTGACGGCCGTGACGGGACCGGCCGACCTGGCTTGGCTTGGCACGGGCGCGGGCTCGATGCCCAAGGCGATCAACGACGAGGAAGCCGGCACGGCAGGCTACACGTGGCCGCCCTACACCAAGGTCATCGTCGAATATGGCGCGTTGGCCTTCATGGCCTGGCTCCTTTTCATCGCGAGGAGCCTGGTGTCCGATCATATTCCGCTCGTGATCTCCTGGGCGGCGTTCGCGCAGTATAATTTCTTGAACGGTTCCCTGAACGTCCCGATCCACACGATCTACTGCGTCCTGCTTTGCGCCGGCTACCAGGTCCACGAGCGCCGGAGCAGCCGGGCCGCCGCGCTTTCCCGCAGCTCGGCCCTTCCGTTAAGTCAGGCCCGATCGCGGGAGGCGACTTAACGATCCCTTAACAATATTGAACGCGTGCCCGCCGGCCGAATGCTTTGTTCAATCGACCAGAACGTGACTTCGCCGGCGCGAAGCCGATCTGCATCGGAGGCGAGACGATGCTGTTCCTGTGTGCCCTCTTGTTCTTGGGGCTGGCCGCGCACCCGTTCACCACCTATCCGGCCTCGCTGGCCTTGCTGCGGCGCTTCCGCAAGGCCGTCCGTCCTTTGGCCAACGACCGGGACCGGCAGCCGAGCTTCGCCATCCTGGTTCCGGCCTATAACGAGGAAAGCGTGATCGTCGCCAAGGCCGAGAACCTGTTGGCGCTTCAGCGCACGGTCGATCACTGCGAGATCCTGATCTATGTGGACGCCGCCTCGGATCGAACCGTGGCCCTGTTGGAGCCGTACCGGGACCGCATCACCGTGGTGGTCGGCGAGGTTCGGCGCGGCAAGTCCCATGGGCTCAACCAGCTGACCAGGAAGACGATAGCGGACATCCTGGTGTTCACGGACGCCAATGTCATGCTCGATCCGCACGCGCTGCGGCGCATCGGGGCGCATTTCGCCGATCCCGACGTGGGATGCGTTTGCGGCCACCTCAAATACGGCAATGGCGAGGAAAGCGCGACGGCGGCCACCGGCAACCTTTACTGGAAAATCGAGGAGCGCATCCGTCAGCTCGAAAGCGACACGATCGGCATCGTTGGAGCCGACGGCTCGCTGTTCGCGACGCGGCGCCACCTTCATCCGGTCGTGCCGCCCGACATCATCGACGATTTCTACGTGTCGATGAAGATTCTGCTCGGCGGCCACGCGGTGGTGCGCGCGCCCGATGCCCTGGCTTACGAACGCACGGGTTCGGACGGGAAGGAAGAGTTTGGCCGCAAGGTGCGCATCGCCTGCCAGGCCTTCAACGTCCATCGCCTGCTCTGGGACGAGATCAAGGCGGCGCCGCTGGGCGTCTTCTACGCCTATGTGTCCCACCGCCTCCTTAAATGGCTGATCATCTATGATCTGGCGATTTCGGGGGCCTTCCTGGTCGCGGGCCTTTCAAGCCTGTTGTCGCCGGCCTGGGTCATGCTCATGGTGGGCGGAGCGTTGGGCGCCTTTGCCATCGGCTGGCGCTTGCAGCTTCGTCCTTTCCCGCAGCTCGGCTCGATGATGCTGTCGTTTGCGGGTGTCGGCTGGGGCGTGTTCCGCTCCTTGCGGGGGGATCGCTTCCAAACCTGGAGCCCGATGGGCACGGCCCGCATGCGGGCCGACGCCCAGCGATAATCCTTCGCCCCATGCTTCGTGCAGAAAGAACCCGGCATGCACATACGCGGCTTTGATGGCCTGCGCGCCTTGGCGATGCTTCTTGTCTTCTTCACCCATAAAACGGCATGGGGCGCCCAGGCTGAAATCGGGTTCTCCGGGGTCTGGCTGTTCTTTCTGCTAAGCGGATTCTTGATCGGCGGTCAGCTCTGGACCGCCCGCGCGACACTGGAGGCGGGCACCAGCACATTCCGGCACGAGCTGGTTCTGTTCTGGCTCAAGAGGGCGATGCGGATCTTTCCCGCCTATTACGTTGTCATCCTCCTTGTCGCACCGTTCTACCTGGCGACCGCGAGACCGATCCCCGGCCTGCCCTACTACCTCGGCTACCTGTCGAACTTCTACTTCCAGCAGCACCCCCCGGAATTCCTCACGACTTGGGCCCATTTCTGGTCGCTTGCCGTTGAAGAGCAGTTCTACGTGCTGTTCGCCCCGCTGATGCTGCTCGTGCCTTCCCGCCACGCCTCGACGATGTGCCTCCTGCTCGTCGTGGCCGCGTTGGTTCAGCGTTTCGGCCTCGCCTCCGTCGGCGTCGAGCCCTTCGTCATCTACGTCGACAGCCTGGTGAACTTCGGCCTCCTGGCTTTCGGCGTCCTGCTGTTCATCCACCGCGGCCAGGTCGGCGCCTTGTTCCACACCCTGCACCTGCAGGGCTCCTTCGTGGGATGGTGCGCCATGGCGGTGCTGGTCGCGAGCGCGCCGGTCGCCCTGATGGTGGCGGGTGCGAACCTCGTCGTGTTGCAGATTTCCTATGTATGCGCCGCGCTAGTGGCGGCGGTTCTGTTGATGAACGTTCTGGGCAATCAGGACAGTCCAATGGTCGCCTTGCTGGAATGGCGGCCCATCAGCTACTTCGGACGGATCAGCTACGGGCTTTACCTGTTCAACGATTACGTCAAGAATGACATTCCCGAGCGCCTGCTGCGCTGGGCGGCATCGCATGGCTGGCTGGGCGGCGGGGGAGCGGCCACCACCGAAGCCCTTCTGGCCAACGGATCGGCCACGGCTCTGGCCCTGCAGGCCGCCGGCCTGATCACCTGTTTCGGCCTGCTGTTCGCCCTCGCCCACCTGTCCTGGATCGGCATCGAGCGGCCGGCGCTTCGCATCCGCAATCGGTTCGTCCGATCGCTGGATGCCCGCCTTGCCCCGCCGGCGGGGCGCGTCGAAGAGCGGTTGAACGTCGCTCCCCCTGCTCCGGCGACGATCAGATGAAGTGCGTGTGGGCTGCCACCAACCCCGTCGCCGTATTGGCAACGAACAGGTCGGCGTGGCCCGCCCACAACGCGGTGAGGATGGTGGTCCCACCGTTATGGGCCACGAAGCTCGTGGCGCTCTTGTAGGCCGCCGGCAGGTAGATCTCGGTGCTTTTGCCCCCGCCGAAGCCGTCGATCTCGTCGAAATGCCCCGCATGAAAGGCCGCCGCCGTTTCAAAGAGCTTGGTGACGGCCGCTCCGGCATGGATCTCCTGAGAGCCGGTGCCGCTATAGATCGTCTGGGTTCCGGTTCCGCCGTAGACAAAGGATCGACCGCTTCCGCCAAAAACAGTGACCGTGCCGGCGTTGCTGGCGATGTAGTCGGTGCCCGAGCCTTCATGGATCAGGTTGTTTCCAATGCCGGCGTAGACGAGGTCGACCCCCGCGTTGGCGCCGGTTCCGCCGTAGAGCGTGTTGGTGCCTGTCAGGCCTTGGGCGTCGGGCGCAGCGAGCCCCCGCAAGGTGTTGGTGCCGGATCCGGCGAACAGCGTGTTGGTGCCCCCGCCGCCGTTGAGGACCTCGGTGCCGCTTCCGGCATACAAGGTGACCGTGCCCTTGCCGCCCGTGACGGTGTCATTGCCGGTTTTACCGTAGAAGGTGTCGCTGCTCCCGGACGATAGCCCGCCCGACATGCTATTCGTGCCGGCGCCACCATACATGACGTTGGTGCCTCCGCCGCTTTGGAAGCTGGTCTTGCCCGAGCCTGCCCAGACCGTGGTGTTGCCGGAGCCGCCCTGGATCGTGTCGTTCGCGCCTTGTCCGTAGACGCTGAGGACGCCGCTGCCACCCACGATGCGGTCGGTGCCGGATTTCAAGCCGTAAACGGTGGTGGAATCGCCCCCGGCCTGAACGGCGGTGACGGCCGAAAGATCGATGGCCTTGGCACCAGCCTTTGTGACGAAGCCGCCCGCCAGGTCGACCACGACGGCCCCCGTGCCTGACAGGCCGGCTGTGTTGACCGCTCCCGTGGCAGTTGGGGTTTTGGGAGGTGCCACGATTGTGTCGGACGCTCCCCCAAAGGCGCGAAGGTAGGCCGCACCGGCATCCGGATAGGCGTTGTCATGCAGTGCGCCGCTATAGGCGGCGTCCGACTCCCAATAATTGGCGTAAAGCATGTGATGGTCGGTGAACCACTGGCTGGCGGCCTGGATATAGGGGCCGGTGGCACCGGAATTGACGCCCCACTCCGACATCGCCGTGGGTTTGTTGTGCTGGGCGGCGAAATCCTGCTGCCATTGCAGGCCATAAGGCTCGTTCACCTTTGTGGCGAAGGCGGCCTTGGTGTCTTTGCCGTCCCACTGAGCATTGTAGTACATGTCGGCGCCCACGACATCGACGTATTTGTCGCCGGGATAAGCATCCGCAGGATGCTGAAACCAGTC
>CALMOK010000229.1 GCA_937871825.1 uncultured Alphaproteobacteria bacterium | reverse complement strand
CCCGCCCCGGAACAGGGCATCGACGGGGTCTGAGGCGAGGCGCGGGTTCCAGGCGAACCAGAGCTCCGACCCCGGCTTGCGGATCGTCGGCACCAGGACGTCGAGCGAGCGCTGCGAGATGGTGTCGGCTTCCTCGATCCAGGCGATGTCGATGCCCTCCATCGATTTGATCCCGTCGGGCTGGCCGAGGCCGGCGAACAGGATCAGCGAGCCGTTCGCCGCCTTGATCTCCTGTTCGGTGGAAGAAAAGCGTGGCCCGAGCCCCAGGGCGCGGATGCGGTCGTCGAGCAGGCGCTTGGAACTGTCGCGGATCGATTTCTGGATTTCGCGCGCCGCCAGGATGCGCAGCGGCTTCTGCGCGGCGAGCAGCACCAGGGCGGTGGCCATGGAATGCGATTTGCCCGATCCCCGCCCGCCATAAAAGGCCTTGTAGCGGAACGGCTGGAAAAGGTCCCGAAACGCATCGGGCAGCTCGATCTCAAGCTTTGCGAGGCGGCGCGACGAAGCGGACCGTGATGCCATGCCCGCCGTCATCCCCGTCGTTGTTGTCCTTGAGGCGGCCATATCCCCGGTCGATCAGGGCGTTGATGGCCGCGACCCGAGCGGTTTCGCTGTTGGCGTCGAGGGCGAGGCGGGCGAGTTCGGCGATCGCCTGAGGCACATGGGCCCGGATGGCCGCGCGGATCAGGGCCGTCGCCTCGTCGGGCACGGATCGCTTGGGCGAGGCGCGCGCCGCCATAATGGCATTCCCGTCGAGCGAAGGGGTTGAAACGAAAAACCCCGGCAGCTCGAAAGCCCCGGGGCGTCAACCGCATCTCTGCAGCGAAGCCATATAGACCATATCAGCCGTCCCGCGTCAACCACAGATTGTGCTATGCTGAAATTTTGCTCAATTGGCTTGGCGTCCTGCGACCCTCGCCAACGGCTGCTCCCTCAATCTCGCCTGGGCGACCTTGATGGCACTATCGATCACGTTGGCCGGGGAGTTCTAGCCGTTCGGACCTTTAAGCGTTCCGAATGGCCTTCACCGAGGACGCCCAAAGAGGATACTCGTCCGAAGTGCTCTCGATGACCCGAACCATGCTCTCCTTGGCGTGATCGGGGCGCAGACGAGTGATGGCCTCCGCCTTATCGATCGCCTCGCCGAGACTGTCGGCGTAAATCGATTCAGAATGGGTTGGCATCGACATGACATCGTCGATGCCTTCGCCGATTTGATAGGTGTAGGACTTCATGATCGGCGACCTCAGGCTTTGCGCTAAGCCGTGCAGCTAGGACAGGATCGCGACGAGCGTCAATCCAGATCATTCCAAAGCAAGATATGACGAACCATAGGGTCCTGAGGACGACTGATCGATCGTTCCGACGCAAGCGCCCGGAAACGCGGCCCAGTTCCCGCCTTATTGCCGGCCAGACCCGGCCATACAACCTCAGCTTCATCGTCCGCCCAGCGCCTTGAACGGTCGCGGGCCAAGGAGAACATCATGGTCAGGTTCAGATTATCAAAGGCGACCGCGTTGGGAGCGCTTGCACTGGCGGCGCTCGCCGCGACACAGACGGCCGCTTCGGCGCAGGCTACCTACGCCTATGGGCCGAACGGAACGCGATACCGGGTGCGTCAGCAGGACGTTTATCGGCCCTTGACGGTCAATCCCAACCGGAACGCTCCGTCCTATTACGCGCCGGCGGAACCCGCCTACAATGCTTACGCCGGCCCGAAGTCGGTCGTGACCGCGCCGGTGAATTTCGCGAGCCGCGTCGTTGCCGCACCGTTCGACGTGGCCAATACCATCTTCCCGGCCCGAGGCGATCCCGCGAGGAACCCACTGGTGATCATCGGCGCGCCGATCCATTTCGCGGGATCGCTCGCCCAAATCCCATTCAACATCGTCCAGGCGCCGTTTGGCGGCCCGCCGCTCTACACCTACTAGACCAACACGGCTCCAGGCCGATCAACCGTCGATGCCGGCCTACCGACATCGACGGTTTGCGACGAGCCTTGCCGCTAGTCCTTCGGCAGGTTTTCCCGCTCCGCCCCAGCGATGTCGTCGAGGGGCGTTGGACGGGCGGATTCCGCGGAGAACGCGCCCATGTCGGGCATGTCCAATTCGGACTCCGCCCCGTCCTCGGTCGCGGTGTCGTCCGGGATGACGCCGCCCACGTCGGCTGCGGCCGGCGTTCGCCAGCTTTCCACCGGCATGCTGTCGGGATTGCCGGGCTCGATGCCTTTGCTGGCCATGGACGCTGTCCTCCGTTATGGGGGAACAATCCGGCCCGGAGACGCTCGGTTCCCCGAGGATCCGGTTTCACGGATGCCGATCTGGAGGATGAATGCGCGTCGTTGCGGTTGCGGAACTGACGGCGGAGGCTTTCGCCTCCTATGGCGAGGTGTTCTCGCCTGCGGACGCCAAGGTGCGGATCGATCACGTCGCCTGTCTCAGCAACGGGCGCCCACAGGCCAGGCCCAACCTGTTCCTGGCCCGCACGACGCTGGTAACCCTGCCCCACCGGATCGGCAGGATGGAGCAGCACCCGCATTCGAGCCAGAGCTTCCTGCCGTTCGGCCCCGCGCCGATGCTGGTCGCCGCGGCCTTGCCCGGAGCGGGCGGCCTGCCCGACCTTACGACGCTGCGGGCCTTCCTCGGCCGGGGTGCCGGCTTCAGCTACAGGGCCGGCGTGTGGCACGTCGGCATCGCCAGCCTCGACGAAACGGTTCCGGTGGCGGGCTTCATGTACGAGGATGGCGGCCCGGAGGATTGCGTCTTCGCCGACATCGATCCGATCACCGTGACGCAGGCGTGAAGCTCAGTCCTTGGCGCGCTCGACGTACGATCCGTCCTCGGTCAGGATCACGACGCGCGTGCCGGCCTGGACGTGGGGCGGCACCATGGTCTTGCCGCCGTTCGACAGTTTCGCCGGCTTGTAGGACGAAGACGCCGTCTGTCCCTTGAGGGCGGGTTCCGTTTCGGTGATTTCCAGCGTGACGCGGGCCGGCAACTGGATGGCGACGGGCACGTCGTTGAAGACGCTCACCATCACCTTCATGCCTTCCTGCAGGTATTGTGCCTGATCGCCGATCACGTCGTTGGGCACGACCACCTGGTCGAAATTCTCCGAGTTCATGAAGTTGTAGCCCTCGCTGTCCTCGTAAAGGAAGCTGAACTCGCGATCCTCGACATAGGCCCGCTCGACTTGTTCGGTCGTCTTGTAGCGGTCCGTCACTTTCACGCCGTCGCTGATGCGGCGCATGTCGATCTGCGTCGTCGGCGTGCCCTTGCCGGGGTGGAAGGACTCGGCCGTGAGCACGATGTAGAGCTGGTTGTCCTTTTCGACGACGTTGCCCTTGCGAAGCGAACTGGCGATGACTTTCACGAAGCTTGTCCTTAATGCATAGACGACATGGCAACGGCCGAAAGCGCCCGAGCCTTGAAGCTGGGACGCAACTCGGGCGCACCATAGCGATTCCTTTCAATTTGGCCAGTGCGGCCCCACCGACAGGCCTCCCTTGACCAACGCTTCGCCCTGGTGGGACCGCGACCGCTATGCCGACCGCAAACCGCTGCTCGATTTGCGGCGCCGGTCGACCGCGGCGGTTCGCGCCTGGTTCGATGCGGGTGGATTTGCCGAAGTCGAGACCGCCATCCTGCAGGTTTCGCCGGGCAACGAAACCCACCTGCATGCGCTGTCGACCCTGGTCGAGGGCACAGGAGGGATCGCCCGGCCTTTCCACCTTCACACTTCGCCCGAATTTGCCATGAAGAAGCTGCTGGCGGCCGGCGAGCACCGCATTTTCACCTTCGCCCGCGTTTTCCGCGACCGCGAGCGTGGCCCGCTCCACCATCCGGAATTCACCATGCTGGAATGGTACCGCGCCCACGCCGACTATACCAGGCTGATGGAGGATTGCGCGGCGCTGTTGGCACTTGCAGCAAAAGCGGCGGGCGCGCGTGCGTGGTCGTGGCGCGGGCGCTCCGCCGATCCATGCGCTGAACCCGAGCGGCTCTCGGTGGCGGCGGCGTTCGGGCACCACGCCGGCATCGATCTCGAGGACTGCTTGCCGGGCGGTCCACACGGTGCCGCCCCTTTGGCTGAGGCCGCCCGGCGGGCGGGCGTGCAGGTCGCCGGCGACGACACCTGGTCGGATGTTTTCAGCCGCGTCCTGGTCGAACGGGTGGAGCCTCACCTCGGCCTGGGCCGTCCCACCATCCTCGACCGCTATCCCCTGGTCGAGGCGGCCCTCGCCAGGCCCTGCCTCGACGATCCCCGTTTCGCCGAACGCTTCGAGCTTTACGTGTGCGGCGTCGAGGTCGCCAACGGTTTTGGGGAACTGATCGATCCTGTCGTCCAGCGGCGGCGCTTCACCGATGCGATGGTGGAGCGGCAGCGTCGCTACGGCACATCCTATCCGCTCGACGAGGATTTTCTTGCCGCGCTCGCCGCGATGCCGCCCGCGAGCGGCATCGCGCTCGGCTTCGACCGGCTCGTCATGCTGGCGGGAGGCGCCACGCGGATCGAGCAGGTACTCTGGACGCCGGTGCCCGAAGCGTGACGGCATCATCCGGCACCACGCTGCGCAGCCTCGGCGAACTCGTCGACGCCGGTCTGCTGGACAGGCGCGACGCTCCGGCGATCGCCCCCGTGGTGACGCGCTACGCGGTTGCCATCACGCCGACGATGGCGAGCCTCATCGACGGGGGCGACCCGGCCGATCCGATCGCCCGGCAGTTCGTGCCAACCCCGGCCGAACTCGACGCGCGGCCGGAAGAGCGCCCCGACCCGATCGGCGACGAGGCCCACAGTCCCGTGCCCGGCATCGTCCACCGTTATCCCAACCGCGTGCTTCTCAAGGTCCTGCACGTTTGCCCGGTTTACTGCCGGTTCTGCTTCCGGCGCGAGGTGGTGGGCCCAGGCGAGGGCGCGATGTTGCCGCCCGTCGTCGTCGACAACGCGCTCGATTACGTGGCCAGCCACCCCGAGGTGTGGGAGGTGATCCTTACGGGGGGTGATCCCTTCATGCTTTCACCGCGCCGCATGGCCGGCATCATGGAGCGGCTCGCGACCATCGATCACGTGAAGATCGTCCGCCTGCACACGCGCGTCCCGGCCGTCGACCCGGATCGCGTCGGCGGCGACCTGATCGCGGCGCTGAAAGCCTCGGGCAAAACGGTCTATGTGGCGCTCCATGCCAACCACCCGCGCGAGCTCGGGCCAGCTGCGCGGGCCGCCTGCGCCCGGCTGATCGATGCCGGCATCGCCATGGTGAGCCAGACCGTGCTGCTTCGAGGCGTCAACGACGACGCCGAGACTTTGGGAGCGTTGATGCGCGGCTTCGTCGAGGCACGCGTCAAACCCTACTATCTCCACCACGGCGATCTCGCCCCGGGCACCGGCCACTTCCGGGTGAGCCTCGCGGAAGGCCAGGCCCTGGTGGCGGCCCTCCGGGGCCGGTTGTCGGGCCTTTGCCAACCCACCTACGTGATCGATCTGCCGGGCGGCCACGGCAAGGCGACAGCGGCCCGGAGCGGCGTCGTCGCCCTGAGCGACAGCGGCGCCGAGATCGAGGATTACAAGGGCGGCAGGCACATCTATCCGCCACCCTGAGGGTCGGCCCCCGGCTTGGTTGCGCGGGCGTCGTCCGGTGTTAGGCTCGGGCCATCCGAGTCATCGAGGAGATCAAGCCATGCCCCGCTTGTTCACGGGCCTTGAGATCCCATCCGAGCTTGCGACCGAGTTGGCCTTCATGCGGGGCGGTCTCGCCGGGGCACGTTGGATCGATGTCGAAAACTACCACCTGACGTTGCGCTTCATCGGTGACGTGGACGACGCCACCGCCAACGACGTCCACCTCGCCATGAGCAAGGTCCGCCGGCAACCGTTCACGGTCACGCTTGAAGGACTGGCATCGTTCGGCGGCGACAAGCCGCGAGCCATCGTGGCGAAGGTCCAGGCTGAGAAGCCGCTCGTCGACCTGCAGGCCGAGCAAGAGCGGATTGTTCGCCGGATCGGCATCGCGCCGGAACCCCGCAAATTCACCCCGCACATCACCTTGGCTCACCTGCGGCATGTCTCACCGATGGCGGTCGCCGACTACCTCGGCGGGCGGGGTTTCCTGACCCGCCGCTTCCAAGCGGAGCGTTTTGTTCTTTATTCGGCCCGCGATTCGGTTGGCGGCGGCCCTTACGTGATCGAGGCGTCCTATCTATTCGGATAAACCGCCTCGCGCCATGTAGGTCCGACCAACCGGCCTTAAAGCAGCACGCCGTGACAATGCTTGTATTTGCGGCCCGTCCCGCAAGGGCATAGTTCGTTGCGGCCGACCTTGCCCCAGGTCGCGGGGTCCTGCGGGTCGCGATGCAGTTCCGGTTCGGCACCGATGGCGAACGCCGTTCCCACCGTGGCGAAGGCGACTTCGCCGAATTGACGGTTGTTTTCGGCGACCGCCATGTCGTCGTCGCCGGTCAGCGGATCGGCGTGGGACGCGAACATCGGTGGCAGGTCGTTGGGGGCCGGCTCATAGGCGAGTTCGACCCGCATGAGTTGGCCCGTGGTGTTCTCGCGCAGGCGGGCGACGAGACCGTTGAACAGGTCGAAAGCTTCGGATTTATACTCGTTCAGCGGGTCGCGCTGGGCGAGACCCCGCCAGCCGATCACCTGTCGGAGGTGGTCCAGAACGACGAGGTGCTCGCGCCACAGATGGTCGAGGGTTTGCAGCACCACCTGTTTCTCGATGTACCGCATCACGTCGGGGCTGTTTTTTTCCACGCGCCCCGCATAGGCCTCGGCCGAAGCCTTCTGCAGGCGTTCGGTCAGCTCCTCGTCCCCGATCCCTTCCTCCTTGGCCCATTCGTCGACCGGGACATCAAGGTTCAGGGTTTCGAGCACGCCCTGTTTCAGGCCCGCCGTGTCCCAACTCTCCGCGTAGGCGTCGTGCGGAATGAACTTGGTCACCAGGTCCTCCACGACGCTGGTCCGCATCTCGTCGATCTGGTCCTGCAACGAGTCCTGCGCCATCATCTCGCGGCGCTGCTCAAAAACGACCTTGCGCTGGTCGTTCATCACATCGTCGTATTTCAACACGTTCTTGCGCATGTCGAAGTTGCGGGCTTCGACCTTCTGCTGGGCCTTTTCGAGCGCCTTGTTGATCCAGGGATGGACGATCGCCTCGTTTTCCTGAAGGCCCAGGCGCGTCAGCACGCCGTCCATGCGTTCCGAGCCGAAAATGCGCATGAGGTCGTCCTGCAATGACAGGAAGAACTTCGAACTGCCCGGGTCGCCCTGCCGCCCGGAACGGCCCCGCAACTGGTTGTCGATACGGCGGCTCTCATGGCGCTCGGTGCCGATGATGTAGAGGCCACCCGCCGCGATGGCCTTTTCCTTGAAGGCCACGATCTCGGCACGGATTTCGGCTTCCCTCGCGTCGCGGGCCGGCCCCTTCTCCATCGCGCCGCATTCGGCTTCGATGCGCATTTCCTCGCTGCCGCCGAGCTTGATGTCGGTGCCGCGCCCGGCCATGTTGGTGGCGATTGTGATAGCGCCTGGCACGCCGGCTTCCGCGACGATATAGGCTTCCTGCTCGTGGAAGCGGGCGTTCAGGATCGCGAAGGTCCTGGACGGCTTGCCCGAGCGTGCGCCGGCGTACAGTTTGTCGAGGGCGTTGGGCGCCGTGAAGTCGATCCGCCGGTAGCCTTCCTTGGCCAGCATGTCACCGAGCAGTTCGGACCGTTCGATCGATGTGGTGCCGACCAGGATGGGCTGCATCTTGGCGTTGGCGGCCTCGATCTCCTTGACGATGGCGCGCACTTTCTCATCGCCGGTGCGGTAAACCTCGTCGTCCCCGTCGATGCGCGACACGGGACGGTTGGTCGGGATTTCGACGACGTCGAGCTTGTAGATTTCGGCGAACTCGTCCGCCTCGGTGGCCGCCGTACCGGTCATGCCGGCGAGCTTCTTGTAGAGGCGGAAATAATTCTGGAACGTGATGGAGGCGAGCGTGACGTTCTCGGGCTGAACCGTCACGTGTTCCTTGGCTTCGAGGGCCTGATGAAGGCCTTCCGAGTAGCGTCGCCCCGGCATCATGCGGCCCGAGAACTCGTCGATGATCACGACTTCGTCGTTGCGGACGATGTAATCCTTGTCCCGGCGGAACAGTTTGTGGGCCCGCAGCGCCTGCTGCACGTGATGCACCAGCGTGGCGTTGGAAGCCTCGTACAGGGAGCCTTCCAAAATACCCGCCTCGGTCAGCAAGGCTTCGATATGCTCGTTTCCCGCTTCGGTCAGGTTGGTGGAGCGCTGCTTTTCGTCGAGGTCGTAGTCCCCCTCGACGAGGTGCGGGATCACCTTGTCGGTGGTGTTGTAAAGGTCCGACCGGTCGTCCGACGGCCCCGAGATGATGAGCGGGGTCCGGGCCTCGTCGACCAGGATGGAGTCGACCTCGTCCACGATCGCGAAGGCGTGGCCGCGCTGAACCATCTGGTCCAGCTCGTATTTCATGTTGTCGCGCAGGTAATCGAAGCCGTATTCGTTGTTGGTCCCGTAGGTGATGTCGGCCGCGTAGGCGGCCTTGCGAGCCTCGTCGTCAAGTCCATGGACGATGATGCCCACGCTCATGCCCAGGAACTTGTAGATCTGGCCCATCCATTCCGCGTCGCGGCGGGCCAGGTAGTCGTTAACCGTGACGACGTGGACGCCCTTGCCGGCCAGCGCGTTGAGATAAGTGGCGAGCGTGGCCACCAGCGTCTTGCCCTCTCCGGTCCGCATTTCGGCGATGGCGCCCTCGTTCAGAACCATGCCGCCAATCAGCTGCACGTCGAAGTGGCGTTGGCCCAGAACGCGTTTGGCGGCTTCCCGCACCGTCGCGAAAGCCGGAACCAGCAGGTCGTCGAGCGTCGTTCCAGCGGCGATCTGCTGACGGAATTGAGTGGTGCGCGCCGCGAGTTCGGCGTCGGACAAGGCCACCATCTCGGGCTCAAGCGCGTTGATGGCGGCGACCCTCGACGAGAAAGTCTTCAGCCGACGGTCGTTGGAGGAGCCGAAAATCTTTCTTGCAAGCGAGCCGAACATTGGGAAACCTTTTGACGCCACGTGAGGCGGCTTGCTGGGGCAGGATCGATCCGTGCCACAACATCGCGGCGAATGCGCGACGCCCGCAACCCGCGATTCCAATCCAAAGCTCAAGCCCCGGGAGCGGACATCCGGCTGGTTCCGGAACACGTACGGAACTGGCTAGCGGTCCGCACCGGGTAGAGCAATCCTGGCGGGAAGCGCGAGAAAGCCATGGTAAATCTTAGTCAAGGCAGATATGAGCGCCCGGAAACCTTGTCAATGCGACGAGGATCGGAGACCGCGCTTGAGGATGGGCAGCGTCACGCTACAGCGTCGAGCGAAAACCTCCACCAAGGCCTCACCCCTGGCGTCCGCCCCCGTACGGCCTCAAGCCGGATGAGGCTCGGGCCGATCCACAACGCGAACGGAACGTTTTCTCATGGTTCATGTGATTAAAACCACCCTCGCCGCGGTCGCGCTCTCGATGCTGGCCGTCACACCGCACGCCTCCGCAAAGGTCATGGCCAAGGTGAACGGCGCGGAAATCACCGACGACGACGTCAAGACCGCGATGCAGGACCTCGGTCCGACCCTGCCGCAACAGCTCAAGGGGCCGGCGCGCGATACCTATGTGCTCGACTACCTGATCGACCTGAAGCTGGCGGCGGCCCAGGGTGCGAAGAACGGCGCAGCCGATACGGCGGATTTCGCCCGGCAGATGGCCTATTACCGCGACAAGACCCTGATGGAGAGCGTGCTCACCTCCGTGGCCAAGGCTGCCGCCACAGAGGACGCCGAGAAGACCGTCTACGAGACCGTCGCCAAGCAACAAAAACCCGAAACCGAAGTTCACGCCCGGCATATCCTGGTTCCGACCGAGGCCGAGGCCAAGGCCGCCCTCGCGAGGGTCAAGGGTGGGGAAGACTTCGCCAAGGTCGCCGGCGAGGTATCCAAGGATCCCGGGTCCCAGGGTG
This sequence comes from uncultured Alphaproteobacteria bacterium, assembly GCA_937871825.1. Lineage (GTDB taxonomy): Bacteria > Pseudomonadota > Alphaproteobacteria > Rhizobiales > Beijerinckiaceae > Lichenihabitans. The sequence goes on along the minus strand of CALMOK010000229.1, from coordinate 9,142 downwards.
GCGACCTCGGCTGGTTCACCAAGGACAAGATGGTGCCCGAGTTCGCCGAAGCCGCGTTCAAGCTCGACAAGGATCAGATCTCCGAGCCGGTCAAGAGCGAGTTCGGCTGGCACGTCATCCAGGTCCTTGACAAGCGCGAGAAGGCCTTTCCGCCCTTCGAGACCGTCAAGGACCAGGTGGCCCGGTATGTCGTCCAGAAGGCGCAAAGCGACGCCATCGTGAAACTGCGGGAGGCGGCGAAGATCGAGCGCATGGACCAGCCAGCCGCGCCCGCCGCCGGAACGGCCTCTCCCGCTCCCTCAGCGGACACGCCGGCCGACGCCACTCCAAAACCCTGACGGGACAGTCAAGGCCGGCCACCCTGGCCGGCTTTTCGCCTGACGCCACGCCACGACGAGGTGCCCCATGGCTCCACAGGTTCCCGTTTCGCCTTTGGCGCCGAAAGCCTTGCCCATCGTCCAGCCGATCGAGGGCGTGCGTTTCGCCACGGGCTCCGCCGGCATTCGCTACAAGGGCCGGACCGACGTCCTGTTGGCCTTGTTCGACGAGGGCACAACCGTTGCCGGCGTTTTGACGCGTTCGAAATGCCCCTCCGCCCCGGTGGACTGGTGCCGTCAGCAATTGCCGGGCGGCGTCGCTCGCGCGTTGGTGGTCAATTCGGGCAATGCCAACGCCTTCACGGGACAGGCCGGCGCCGAAGCGGCCAAACGAACCGCGCGGTTCGCCGTCGAGGCGCTCGGCGTGCGCGAAAACGAGGTCTTCCTCGCCTCCACGGGGGTGATCGGCGAGCCGCTCGACGCGTCGCGTTTCGAGGGTGTGCTGGATCGGCTCGCCAAGGAAGCCAGCCCGTCCGGAATCGTGGATGCCGCGCGGGCCATCATGACAACCGATACCTTTCCAAAGGTCGGCTCGGGAGGGGCCGTCGTCGACGGCATCGCGGTGCGACTGAGCGGCATCGCCAAAGGCGCCGGCATGATCGCGCCCGACATGGCCACCATGCTGTCGTTCGTGTTCACCGATGCCCCGATCGCCGCCCCGGCCCTGCAATCCATGCTGGCCGAGGCCGTCCAAGGATCGTTCAACGCCATCACGGTGGACAGCGACACGTCGACGTCCGACACCCTTCTGCTGTTCGCCACCGGTACGGCCCGGGCGCGCGGCGTGAAACCCGTCAAGCGAGCGGACGATCCGCGCCTCGAAAGCTTCAAGCAGGCCCTGGGGGCGCTTACGCTCGACCTCGCCCACCAGGTAGTGCGGGACGGGGAAGGCGCCCGCAAGTTCGTTGAAGTCCGCGTGACCGGGGCCGAGTCGGACGTCGCCGCCAAGATCGTCGCCAAGTCGATCGCCAACTCCCCCCTCGTCAAGACGGCGGTCGCCGGCGAGGACGCCAATTGGGGTCGCGTCGTCATGGCGGTCGGCAAGGCGGGCGAGCGGGCCGATCGCGACAAGCTGGCCATCTGGTTCGGGCCGTTCCGGGTCGCCGTCGACGGCCTGCGGGACCCCGGTTATGACGAGGCAGCCGTGTCGGATCACATGCGGGGCGAAACGGTCGTGATCCGCGCCGATCTCGGTCTAGGCTCGGGTGCGGCAACCATATGGACCTGCGATCTCACCAAGGCCTATGTGGAAATCAACGGTGATTACCGCTCGTGAGGCGCGGCGCTGTGATGTGGGGCTAAAAAGCCACAGCTTGACCAATAGCTCGATCGACGTACGGTTGCGTGTTCTTTCGGGTCGGTTGCAGGTGTAGGCTCTGCTCAACACTGTTGCGGCGGGCCGAACACAAATGCGTCAAACGATCAAGAATCTAGGTCCTCTCGTTGGGGCGCTCCTGTGCTCCGTGTCGGCCCAGGCTGCCGATCTTCCCTCGCGAACCGCTCCTCCGATCTTCACGGCCGCGCCGATCAGCTACAACGACTGGTCGGGTGTTTACGTCGGCTCCACCTATGGCTACGGCTTCAACAGCTTTCGCAACCGCCAGGCAGGCTCCCGCTCGGTGACGGCTGACGGTCAGACCGGCGGCGCCCTCGTGGGATATAATTTCCAGTCGGGACACTTCGTGTACGGCGTCGAAGGGTCGATCGACCTCAACGTCATCCGAGCCAACAACCCGGGCAATGCCGGGCTGGTACCGGCGAAGAATGACTCGCTCTACGACATCCGTTTTCGTGGTGTGCTGGGCTATGAGATGGGCAAGTTCATGCCGTTCGTCGCCGGCGGCGCCGTCCTGAACGAAGGCTATCAATCGGGCACCGGCGGCATTGGCCGCGTTCCCAACTGGTATGGGCAAACCCACCAGACCGTGGGTTGGACCGTTGGCGCCGGCCTCGACTACAAGCTGAACCCGCGGGAACTCTTCCCCTGGTTGCCGACCTTCATCGCCGGCGGGCCCCTCATCCTGCGGGCCGAGTACATTTACCAGAACCTACCGAACCAGACCTATGCCTACGGCGGCCAAACCTACCGGACCAAGTCCGACGGAAGCTTCATTAGGGGCGCGATCATTTATCGGTTTGGCGACCAGGCACCGAGGCCCTACGCCGATTCCACCGGGAACGTGAACTGGGCCGGCGGATACGGCGGTCTTCTGGGCGGCTACGGCGACGTGACGGCCCATACGAGGTCCTTCACGCGGGGCCGGACCAACCTCGACGCCGACGGGGGGCTTGGCGGCATCTACGCGGGCTCGAACTTCATGTTCGGGCGCTATATGCTGGGCTTCGACGGCAGCACGTCCTTCTCGGATTTCACGGGCAATGGAGCCGAGCCGGGAGCGGCCAACGTTCATTATCGCAACTACATCCAGGCCGACATCCGGGCACGCGCCGGCTATGCCTTTGGCAATTTCCTGCCCTTCGTCGCGGCCGGCGTGGCCTTCGCACGGAGCGAACAGATCGACCGGGCAACGGGCTCGGAGCGCGGCCGCGTGCCGACCGATGCCATCACGGTGGGCGGTGGTCTCGACTACCGTCTGAGCGAGCGGGTGTCGTTGCGCGTCGAGGACCTTTACGAATTCAATTCGAACCGCAAGATCGTCAATCTCAACGGATGCGGTGATTGCTCACAAAAGCGCGACGGCAATATCGTCCGCGCCGGTCTCGCCTACCACTTCGAGTAAGCGAGCGCAGGGCCGGTCGGTTACGAGCACGACGATTGAAAACAAGAAGCCCGGCTTGGGGTCCCAAGCCGGGCTTCTTGTTTGGTCGTGAGCGTTGTTGGCAGACGTAAGCGGCTCAGTTCTGCCGCGCCAACATCATGTTCTTGATCTCCGAAATCGCCTTGGCGGGATTCAGTCCCTTGGGACAAGCCTTGGCGCAATTCATGATGGTGTGGCAGCGATAAAGCCGGAAGGGATCCTCCAGCACGTCGAGCCGCGCTCCCGTCGCCTCGTCTCGGGAGTCGATCAGCCAACGATAGGCTTGCAGCAAGGCCGCCGGTCCCAGATAGCGATCACCGTTCCACCAATAGCTCGGGCACGAGGTCGAGCAGCAGGCGCAAAGGATACACTCGTAGAGCCCATCGAGCTTGTGCCTAGCCTGCGGGGACTGCTTCCACTCCTTCTCGGGCTCGGGAGAGGACGTATGAAGCCAGGGCTCGATCAGTGCATGCTGAGCGAAGAAGCGCGACAGATCTGGAACCAGATCCTTGATGACCTCCATGTGGGGGAGTGGGTAAAGCTTCACCGCCCCTTTCACATCATCCATTCCCTTGGTGCAGGCGAGGGTATTCACCCCGTCGATGTTCATCGAACAGGACCCACAAATGCCTTCGCGGCAGGAGCGGCGGAACGTTAACGATGAATCGATCTTGGATTTTATCCAGATCAGCCCGTCGAGCACCATGGGACCACAGCTCTCCTGATCGACGAAGTAGGTGTCGATGCGCGGGTTGCTGTCGTCATCCGGATCCCAGCGGTAGACGCGGTATTCCTTCAACTGGGTCGCTCCGGCCGGCTTTGGCCAAACCTTGCCCTGGGCAATCTGTGAATTCTTTGGAAGGCTGAGTTGAACCATGATCCGATTTCACTGAAGTGACAGGCGACACAAAGGCGATCTAGTACACCCGTGCCTTGGGTTCGACATATTGGACGTCGTTGCTCATCGTGTAGGTATGCACGGGCCTGAAATCGACCGACACACGTTGGGTCCCTTCGTCGAGCCAGGCGAGCGTATGCTTCATCCAATTCTTGTCGTCACGATTGGGATAGTCCTCGCGCGCATGTGCACCGCGCGACTCGGTTCGGTTGAGAGCGCTGTCCATGGTGACGACGGCTTGCGCGATGAGGTTGTCGTATTCCAGCGTCTCGATGAGATCCGTGTTCCAGATCAGCGACCGATCGCTGACCTTCGCGTCGCCCGACCGGCTCCAAACGTCGTGGATGAGCTTGGAGCCTTCTTCCAGAACCTCGCCAGTCCGAAACACCGCGCAGTTGTTCTGCATGGTCTTCTGCATGCCAAGGCGCAGTTCGGCGGTCGGCGTCCCACCGTTGGCATGACGCATGCGGTCGAGACGCGACAAGGCGAGATCGGCACTCGTCTTCGGCAGATCGCGCTGCTTTTCGCCCGGGGTCACGAGTTCGGCGGCGCGCTGACCCGCCGCACGGCCGAACACCACGAGATCGATCAGCGAATTGGAGCCAAGCCGGTTGGCCCCATGAACCGACACGCAAGCCGCCTCCCCAATCGCCATCAGGCCAGGCACCACCGTGTCAGGATCCCCGCCGACCTTGGTCAGCACCTCGCCGTGATAGTTGGTCGGGATACCGCCCATGTTGTAATGCACGGTCGGCAACACGGGGATCGGGTCCTTGGTCACGTCGATTCCGGCGAAGATGCGCGCGCTCTCCGAAATACCGGGCAAACGCTCGGCCAGGATCTTCGGATCAAGATGGTCGAGGTGAAGGTGGATGTGATCCTTCTCGCGCCCGACGCCCCTGCCGTCGCGAATTTCCATTGTCATGGCACGCGAAACCACGTCGCGCGAGGCTAGGTCCTTGGCCGAAGGCGCATATCGCTCCATGAAGCGCTCGCCCTCCGAATTCGTCAGATAGCCGCCTTCGCCGCGTGATCCTTCCGTGATGAGGCAGCCCGCGCCGTAAATCCCGGTCGGGTGGAACTGAACGAATTCCATGTCCTGCAGCGGCAACCCGGCCCGCAGCACCATGGCGTTGCCGTCGCCCGTACAGGTATGAGCGGACGTCGCCGAGAAATAGGCCCGGCCATAGCCGCCCGTCGCCAGGATGACGAGGTTGGCCCTGAACCGGTGAATGGTGCCATCGTCAAGCTTCAGGGCGACGAGTCCGACACAACGACCCTCTTCCATGATGAGGTCGATGCCGAAATACTCGATGAAGAACTCGGTCTTGGCCCGCAACGCCTGCCCATAAAGGGTGTGGAGGATGGCATGCCCGGTCCTGTCCGCCGCCGCACATGTGCGCTGGGCGGTTCCCTTGCCATAGTCGGTGGTCATTCCACCGAAGGGGCGCTGGTAAATCTTGCCCTCTTCCGTGCGCGAGAACGGTACGCCCCAATGCTCGAGTTCATAAACCGCCGCCGGAGCGTTGCGGCACAGGTATTCGATGGCGTCCTGATCGCCGAGCCAGTCCGAACCCTTGACGGTGTCGTACATGTGCCAGCGCCAGTCATCCGGACCCATGTTGCCGAGCGAGGCTGAAATACCACCCTGGGCGGCAACGGTGTGGGAGCGGGTCGGGAACACCTTGGTGATGCAGGCGGTACGCAGCCCGGCCCGCGCGCAGCCCACGGTCGCCCGCAAACCCGCCCCGCCAGCCCCCAAAACCACGACATCGAACGTGTGATCGGTGATGGGGTAAGCAGGTGGGGCCGACGTTGCGCCCGAAGCTGCTGTTCCACTCATTGCCATTGCGAGACTCCCATCCCTGCCCGAATATGCCGCCCCGTCACGTGGCCGCCATTCACGCGAAGCTCAGGCGAAGGACGGCGTAGATGCAGGCCAAGCCCACGGCGACCGAGAAGAACAGGTTCGCCGCCAGGGCCCAATCCTTCCAAAGTTCCATGTGGACGTAGTCTTCGATGATGGTCCGCATTCCCAACTGCATGTGGTAGATGCTCGCCCCGATAAAAAGGAGCATCAGCAAGGCGGGAAAGGGCTGCGACAAGGTAGCATGGACGTCCCCGTAGGAGCGGCCCACCATGGACAACACGAGCAGCACGAAACCGATCGACAAGGGGATCAGGGCCAACGACGTCAGCCGCATGTGCCACATGCCCGACGTGCCGGAATGCGCCGAACCAAGGTAGCGCACCCGCCTTAAGTCGGATCGCATCCCATCATCAATGTCGCGCATGAGAATTCCTCAACGTAGAAAAAAGGCGATGGCCCAGACCAGCAAGGTCAATGCGATACCGCCACCGAGGCTCGCCTGCGACAGCCATTCGCGCTCGGGATCGTCCATGCCGAAGCCGGAATCCCACATGGCGTGACGCACGCCACCGAGCAGGTGGTGGAACATGGCCCAGGTGAAGCCGAAAAGGACGACCTGGCCCAGAATGGAATTGAACACCCAGGCGGCCGTCGCGAAGGAGCGCGCGTCGGTGGCCGCTGCCATCAGGAACCAGGCGAGCAGCAGCGTGCCGGCATAAAGTGCGATCCCGGTGATGCGGTGGGTGATCGACATCACCATCGTCAGCACCGGCCTGTAAACCTGCAGATGCGGGGAAAGCGGACGCTTCCTAGGGGGAGCGTCGCTGGACGGCAGTTCGGGCATGTGGGTTCCAGACGGCGGTAGGACTACCCGAATAGTATAGAACGCGAGGGATGTAGAACAACCGCATCGGTGGAAGCGCATGGTCTCAGGCCACAAAATTCCACCCTAGCCAGGTGGGCGAAACTGGTGTACCGACCAAGCCTAAATTCCGAAGGCCGCCGCCACACGGGCGTCGCGGCCCCTTCCACGTGGAGAGTTGCATGGCCGTTCCGAAACGTAAAACGTCGCCGATGAAGCGCGGCTTCCGCCGCTCGGCCGATGCGTTGGCGGCTCCCACCTATGTCGAGGACAAGGATTCGGGCGAGCTGCGCCGTCCCCATCACGTCGACCTGAAGAGTGGGATGTATCGGGGCCGTTTGGTCCTCAAGCCCAAGCGGGCCGCCGACGCGGAGTAATCACGTCGCGGAGAGCCCTGGCGGATCCGTTCAGTTCCAGGTTCGAGGCCATCGCCTGCCGCCGGATGTCGATACGATCCCCCAACGGTTATCATGATGCAGGCCGTGCCGAGCGTAGAAGATGGCTTGGTTAAGATTGCTAAATTGTGACTAAGTGAGTGCTCGATGCTAGGTAGGGGACTCACCCAACCTATTGACTGATTGTGGCAATGAGGGCGATTGCGGCGAGGAAGTTGACGGCGAGCCTGTCGTATCGGGTTGCGATGCGTCGCCAGTTCTTGAGCCTTCCAAACATGCGCTCGATGATGTTGCGTCGTCGATAGGCCTTGTGGTTGAGGGGATAGACGACATTTCGGGCGGCTCGTCCCGGGATGACCGCCTCGATCCGCCGGACCTTGAGCCAGTCGCGTAGTCGGTCGGCGTCATAGGCCTTGTCGGCGATCAGCCTCCGCTTCGGTGCGAAAGCCTCCAGAAGGGGCTCCGCCATGGTGATGTCGGCGATGTTGCCGGGCGTCAGGGTGACGGCGACGATCCGGCCACGAGCATCGGCCATGCAATGGATTTTCGTTGTTCTGCCGCCGCGCGAGATGCCGACCGCCTGGCTGAACTCCCCCCTTTTCCGCCAGCGGCGGAGCGATGGGCTTTGACATGGGTACTGTCGAGGCAAAGCTCCTCGGGCACCGAGCTCGTCGTGGCGACCTTGGCGAAGATCCGTTGCCAGATCCCACGGCGCGCCCAGCGCGCATACCGATTGTAGATCGTTTTGGCGGGACCGTATTCAGGCGGAACGTCTCGCCAACGGCCCCCGGTCTTCAAAATATGCAGGATGCCCGAGATCACTCTACGATCATCGACCCTCGGCTTGCCAGGCTGGTTCTTCGGCAGATGCGGATCGAGAACCGACCACGCCTCGTCCGACAGCCAGAACAGATCGCGCATGATCCCCTCCATCGGCAGAACTCAATGCCGGACAGAATCAGCCAAATGTGTCAACTATTTGATTGGGTCCCCAAGGTAGGGCCCGCACCAGTGGCCTCCCGTCCCGCCATCAATGGTAGCGCGGTTCTGGCTCAAGAGCGTGCCGGCACGATACCGGGCGCCAGAAAGCCTCCCGGCCAGTGGTGAGGACAACCAGACAAGAAGCCGCGGCCGAAAACAAGCGATCAGGCCGGCTTACGTGGCTGGTACGCGCTTTACGGCTGCGAAATAAAGCACTTGGTCCCCGAACACCCGCCACGCCGATCACCCATACCGAAAATTGGCTGCCGAGGGCAGGTAAACGGCGTTGGTCAGTTGCCAGAATGGGCCGCAGTGATCCGTATCAAAGGTCAGAGCGCGAAGTTCAAGACGCGGGATCATCCTGGAAGCCACCGTCAGTGAGGACCGCGTCGTCCGGCCACGGCAGGATGACGCCGACGAGCCCTGGCTTTGGGCCTGGGCCGTTTCACTGATCAAGTCGCCAGCACGGCCTTCATTGTGGCGAGGCTATCGATCAGCCATGGCGACAAGTCGAACTCAGGCTGTTCCTTCGAGGAGATGCTGCCCGATATAGGTATGCTCGGACGCGGCACCCGGCATGACGAAGAAATATCCGCCTCCGACCGGCTTGATGTATTCCTCCAGCGGTTCACCGTTGAGGCGTGTTTGAACCGCCTTGAAGCCGGCTTCGAGGTCGGCCTGGAAGCAGATGAACAGCAAGCCCATGTCGAGTTGCCCCGCGTTGGTCAACCCCCGCGAATAGTTGAAAGGCCGCCGCAAGATCAGGCTGCCGGCCGTTTCGGGCGTTCGCGGATTGGCCAGCCGGATGTGGGCGTCGAGTGGAGTGACCTTGCCGTCGGGATCGGACGCGAAATCCGGCGATTCGCGCTCGGCCTTGCCCCCGAGCGGCGCCCCTGTCGATTTATCTCGCCCGATGATCGTCTGCTGTTCGCCAAGCGGCGTCCGGTCCCAGCGCTCGACCAGGGTACGGACGATCCGCACCACCTGGTAGCTGCCGTTC
>CALMOK010000228.1 GCA_937871825.1 uncultured Alphaproteobacteria bacterium | reverse complement strand
CCACCCCATAGCCCGGAACCGACAGGATGTCCTCGCCGAAAAGGGCGTAATGGAGAAACCGCTCGATCCCGGCCAGGGTCACCATGTAGAGCGGCACGATGGTGAACGACTTCCAGCCGCCCGCGATCGCGCGGCCGCTCGCCACTGCGGCCGCTCCGCCCAAAACGACGGTGATCAGAACGAAGTGAAACAGCCCGTTGGGCGTATCGTCGTAAAGCCATCCCACCATCAATGATGTCCACCCTCGAGGTAAGCCGCGCGGACCTCGGGCTTGGCCAGCAATTCCCGACCGGTGCCCGACATCGTGATGAGCCCGTTGACCATGACGTAGCCGCGGTCCGCCAGTTTGAGGGCGTGAAAGGCGTTCTGCTCCACGAGGAACACCGTCAAGCCTTCGGTCTTGTTGAGGTGCCGGATGGCATCGAAGATCTGCCGGACGATCAGCGGCGCGAGACCTAGGGAGGGTTCGTCCAAGAGAAGCAGGCGGGGACGGCTCATGAGGGCGCGCGCGATCGCCAGCATCTGCTGCTCGCCACCCGACATGGTCCCGGCGCGTTGGCCGATGCGCTCCTTCAAGCGGGGGAACAGCACGAACATCCGCTCGAGATCCTCCGTGAAGGTCGAGAACTTATTGATCGACGCGCCCATCTGCAGGTTTTCATAAACCGTCATCCGGGCGAACACCCGTCGGCCTTCCGGCGACTGGGCGATCGAAAGCCGGGCGATCTCATGGGTCTTCATGCCCGTGATGTCGCGCCCGTCAAAGGTGATCGACCCGTGCTTGGCCCGCGGATTGCCGAAGATCGTCATCATCAGCGTCGACTTGCCGGCCCCGTTGGCGCCGATCATCGTGACGATCTCACCCTCGTTGACGTCGATGTCGACACCCTTGAGGGCGATGATCTTGCCATAAAAAGTTTGCACGCCCCGCACGCTGAGCAGCGGGCGGGAGCGCGGCGTGAGCGTCACGGTGTCGGGCGAAGCACCGGCCGTCGACGGCATGGTGGCGGACTCGCTCATAGGCCGATCTCCGCCTCAACCTGTTCGACGTCCTCGTCCTCGACCCCGAGATAGGCCGCGATCACCTTGGTGTCCGACTGCACGTGCGCCGGCGTGCCGTCGGCGATCTTGATGCCGTAATCGAGCACGACGACATGATCGGAAATCTGCATGACCACCGACATGTCGTGCTCGATGAGCAGGACCGAGGTGGAATGCGCGTCGCGGATCAGGCGGAGCAGCGCGTTGAGTTCGGCCGACTCGCGTGGGTTGAGCCCGGCCGCCGGTTCGTCGAGGCACAGCAGCACCGGGTTGGTGCACATGGCACGGACGATTTCGAGCCGGCGCTGGTCGCCATAGGGCAGATCGCCAGCAGGGTCGTCGGCCCGATGGGTCAGACCGATCTGGTCCAGGCAGAACTGGGCCTTTTCGACCGCCTCGGCTTCCCGGTTTCGATAAGATTTGAGGCCGAGCACGCCCCCAAAGGTGAAACCCGAGGCGATCATCAGGGGGTTGTGCTGCGCCACCATAAGGTTTTCCAGCACAGTCATGCCGGTAAATAACCGAATGTTCTGGAACGTGCGGGCGACCTTGGCCTTCCAGGCGATCTCGTGATCGGGCATGCGTTCGAGAAGGTAGACGTCGCCCGTCCTGCCGCCACCATGGCGCGACCCCGTTCCGGTCAGCGCGGCAACATCCGCCACGTCGGCGATGCCCTGGCGGGCCAGCGCGAGGCGGCCTTCCGTCGGCTTGTAGAAGCCTGTGACGCAATTGAACACGGTCGTCTTGCCGGCGCCATTGGGGCCGATCAGGGCAGTGATGTCGCCGCGTCCGACCGTGAACGACAGATCATTGACGGCGATCAGGCCGCCAAAACGCATGAAAAGATGTTCAACAACCAGAAGCGGGTCGGTCTGCCACCGCATCAGCCGTGCCCTTCCTTGACCATGGAAGCCGAAATCGCCTTGCGCTCCTTGAGAAAGATCGAGGGCTCGCGCGTCGAGATGATGCCCCGGGGCTTCCAGATCATCATCACCACCATGCCGAGGCCGAAGATCAGCATCCGATATTGCGCCGGGTCGAAGTCCCGGCCGAAGACCTGCTTGAGGAAGTCGAGCTCGCGAAGGATTTCCGTTCCGCCGATCATGACGACGGCCGCGATGGCGACGCCGATTTGCGATCCCATGC
>CALMOK010000227.1 GCA_937871825.1 uncultured Alphaproteobacteria bacterium | reverse complement strand
CCGGCCCTTTCAGCATGTGGAACTCGACGAAGCCCGGCACCGTGTCGAGGTGGGATTCCCGCGACAGCCACAGGTTTTCGAACGTGGCCTCCTCGCCCTTGAGGACCTTGAAGCGGTTCATGGCGATAAACATGGACATCGGTTCCCGTGATCTGGCGAACCTCATGTCACCTTCCTGGCCGGTTCAAAAGTCGGTGCCTCGACGCTGGAACGGGAAGGCGTCCGCCAGAACGGGACCATGCGTCCTCATCGCAGTAACGCATAAGTAATAAAAAGGCGTCGTTTTGACCCATGCGTCGTGAAACATCGGTTCACGGTAATTTCACCCGACCTTGTCAGGCTGCTTTTGCTCTGCACGAAGGTACTCAAGCATGTTGAAGCGAACGCTAATTGGCGCCTTGTCGGCGCTGGCCATGACATCCGGTGCATTGGCGGCCGACCTTCCGCTACGTCCAACGTTGCCAGCCTTTCCGGCGAGTGCGCCCGCGTTCACCTGGACGGGCTTTTACCTCGGTGCCAACGCCGGTTACGTGTCCAGTCACAATCGCCTCGACGGGTCCGTTCCCGCCCTCGATGCCATCCTGCCCGGCATCGGAACGCTGGCGCTCGAAACGTCGAGCGACGGCTTCACCGGAGGCGGCCAGCTCGGATATAATTACCAGTTCGGAGCCGGAAGCGGCCTTGTTCTGGGTCTTGAGGCTGATTTCGCCTATACGGGCCTGGACCGCACCGTCGCGCTGCCGATCCCGGCCGCCTTGGGCCTGCAGGGCCGCTTCCGCAGCCACCTCGACGAGCTTGGGACGATCCGCGCGCGGTTGGGCTACGCCTACGGTCGTTTCATGCTTTATGGCACCGGCGGCTTCGCTTACGGCGAAACGGTGAGGGAAGCCAGCCTGACAGCCGACGGACAACCGCTCGCCAGGGTGACGGTGGATGACCTGGACGTCGGTTACGCGGTCGGCGGCGGGCTGGAATACGCCTTGCTGACCTCCGGGCCAGGGGCCGTGACGCTGCGTGGCGAGTACCTCCACTACGACCTTGGACAGCGAGGGAAGCCGTTGAGCCTGTATGGGCAGGACACGGTTGTTCGCATGCGGAACGACGGCGACCTGGGCCGCGTCGGGGTGAATTACAAATTCTAACTCTGGACGGAGCGCTGCCAAACCGTGAGTCCGCCCCCTGCCGGTGCCCTTCCGGACACCGATGATCCAGCCACCCACCCGGGCGAGCCATTATGCCTCGATGCTTGACGAAAATCGGCGCTGTCTGGCTGCGCCGCGGAAAGGGCAACCAAAGATCGCGTTCTTTTGTTCGGAGCCGGCAATTGTTCGCGGTCGAGCGCCTCATGATGCCCATGATGATCGCGAACGTCGCTATCGCCGGCGGGTTGACGGCTCTTCTCTACAAGTCGCACGGCTGGGTGATCGTGCCGTGGTTCGCCTTGGTTGCGGCGACCTCGGCGGTCCGCTTTTGCCAGGTGCTGGTGTCCCTCCGGTCACCCGAGCGCAGCCGGAGTTCCGCCGAACTCCACAGGATCGTCGCCCAGGCCATTCTGATGGGACTGATCTTCAACGGTGTGCCATCGTGGTTGCTGACGCAAACCACGGGCCTGACCTTCACCATCATCGTGTGTCAGTTGACGGGTTTGATGTGGGCCGGCAGCCTGATCCTGGCCACGGTGGCGACCGCGGCCGTGTGTTATGTCGTCCTAACCGTGGGGTTGATCAGCGCGGGCTTCCTCGCCTCGGGGTTCAGCCTCGAACACCTGTACCTGGTGGCCTTGTTCGTCGCCGGTGGGGCGACGGCCCTGCGCAGCGCCGTTCAGCAGCACCACGCCTTCGCTTCCGACCAGCTGCGCCAGCTTGATCTCCAGGCCAACGGCGAGGTGATCGGGCTGTTGCTGAAGGATTACGAGGAGCAAACGAGCGACTGGCTGTGGGAAACCGATGCCGAGCACCGCTACCGGCGTCCGTCGGAGCGCTTCCAGCAAGCGTGCAATAAAACCGCGTCGGAGATCCGGGAATATACCCTCGACACGCTGCTGATCGCGTCGGAGGTCGCCGGCAACGATGAAGCGCACGGCAAGCTGCGGGCGTTTCTGGCCGAGGGTCGGAGCTTTCGCGACCTTGTGATTCCCTTCGCGACCGACGACGGTGTCAGATGGTGGTCGATATCGGGTCGACCCTTGATCGAAGCGGACGGAACCTTCGCGGGCTATCGCGGCGTTTGCGCGGACGTCACCGCCGCCAAGAAGGCGGAAGCGCGCCTCGCCCACCTGGCGCATCACGACGGGCTAACGAACCTTCCGAACAGGTCCTTTTTCGAGGTTCGGCTGCAGCACGCCCTGCAGGTGTCCGACCACGATCGGCTGGCCGTTCTCAGCCTCGACCTCGACGGCTTCAAGGCCGTGAACGACAGGCACGGCCACCCGATCGGCGACGCGCTCCTCATCGCGGTGTCGGGCCGCCTGCTGAAGGCCGTTACGCCGGGCGATGTGGTTGCCCGCTTCGGAGGAGACGAGTTCACGGTGCTGGTCACCAACCTGTCGGGTGCCGATGAAATGGAAACCATCTGCCAGCGATTGATCGATCGGCTCACCGAGGGCTTCGTCCTGCAGGAGGCCGACGTCACCGTCGGGGTGAGCATCGGCGTCGCGTTCGCCGGCACCGACGGCGAAACACCCGAAAAACTGCTGAAGAACGCCGATTCCGCCCTGTATCGCGCCAAGCTCGCGGGCCGGGGCACCTATCGGTTCTTCTCGCCCGACGCTGATTTCCGCCTGCAAGAACGACAGCAAATCATGCAGGACCTCCGGGCCGCCCTCGGTCGCGACGAGTTCACCTTGTATTTCCAACCCTACGTGAGCTCCGAAAGTGGGGAGGTCGCGGGCTGCGAGGCGCTTCTACGGTGGTTTCACCCCGTGCGTGGGCTCGTGTCGCCGGTCGAATTCATCCCGCTGGCCGAGGAAAGCGGCCTGATCGTTCCCCTTGGCGCCTGGGTGCTCGAACAGGCTTGCCTCGAGGCCGTGCGGTGGCCCCCGCACCTGCGCGTGTCGGTCAACATATCGCCCATCCAGTTCCGTGACCGCTCGCTGCCCCACACCATCATGGCGGCCCTGACCCGGTCGGGCCTAGCACCCTCCCGCCTCGAGGTCGAAGTCACCGAAACGACCCTGATGGAGGACTCGCATTCCGCGCTCGACATTCTTCGCCACATCCGGGCACTGGGCATGCGCATCGCTTTGGACGACTTTGGAACCGGCTATTCGTCCCTGAGCTATCTGCGGCGCTTTCCGTTCGACAAGGTGAAGATCGATCGATCCTTCGTGCAGGAACTCTCGTCCCGGCAGGACAGCCAAGTCATCGTCCGCGCCATTCGAGACATCGCCAAGGGGCTTGGGATGACGATCACGGCCGAAGGCGACGAAACAACCGAGCAGGCCCTTCAGCTCAAGGAAACCGGATGTGAGGAGTTGCAGGGCTTCCTGTACAGCAAGCCCCGCTTGCCCGAACATCTCGGCCTACGATATGGTGAGCAGGTTGCCGACGTTCCGCTGTATGCATGATGGGCTGGACGGCCGTGCCCGGCGGGGTGACCGGTCGGCCGCCGCATCAGGTCGGAGGCGCGGCGTAGACCCACAGGCCGGCGAACGCGAGGGTCGCCGTGTAGACGACGCGATAATTCTGGTCGCGCACGATCACGGTGAACGTTCGCTTGTCGCCATCGGCCGGGATCAAATCCTTGGCGATCGCCGGCAAGGCCAGCATCGCCTGCACACGGACGTCCGATAGGGTTTCGCATTCCTGCCCCTCGTCGTCGAGGTGCATCGTTTCGTCGTGGAAACCAAAGAAATATCGTGGCACCGCACCCTCCACCGCGCCCCTTCGCCACAGGGCAATGATCGCGGTCGGGAGTCGTTGCGCTCGACAAGCGAACCAAGCCCGTTCCTGTTCGTTGCGGGCAGAAGGGGCCAAAACGCCTTTCCCGTTTGGATCGCGACATCGTCGATCGTCCTTGCCTTGACTTGCCGCCCCAAACCCCATAACGACCGCGTTCCCCTGGCGGCCATGAGGCAGGCCGGGCGGATGCCGTGGTTCGGGCTTGTCCCGCCATGGCGACGCACCCGTGGCCTTTCACTCGACGCAGTGAGGGGCCTGTCGGCCTCCCTTCTCTTCCTTGTCGACGAGACGTGACGGCAGCAGGAGGGCGCGTTCCTCATCCACGACACGACGCGAGGAACCGCGATGACGAAGCGCATTCAAGCCAAATACAAAATCGAGCGAAGGCTCGGCCAGAACATCTGGGGCCGCCCCAAGAGCCCCGTGAACCGGCGCGAATACGGCCCCGGCCAGCATGGGCAGCGGCGCAAGGGCAAGCCGACCGACTTCGGCACCCAGCTCAAGGCCAAGCAGAAGATGAAGGGCTACTACGGCAACGTGTCGGAGAAGCAGTTCAGGAAATACTACGCTGAGGCCATCCGCCAGAAAGGCGATTCGAGCCAGAACCTCGTCGGTCTTCTGGAGCGCCGCCTCGATGCCGTGGTGTATCGCTGCAAGTTCGTGCCGACCGTGTTCGCGGCGCGCCAGTTCGTCAATCATGGCCATGTCCGGGTCAACGGGCGGCGGGTCAACATCCCCTCCTATCAGGTCAAGGTGGGTGACGCGATCGAGGTCAAGGAATCCTCCAAGCAGATGGTCGTGGTGCTTGAAGCCGTGCAACTCGCCGAACGCGACGTGCCGGACTATTACGAGGTCGACCACACCAAGATGACCGCCAAGATGACCCGCGTTCCGGGCCTCACCGAGGTTCCCTATGCGGTGCACATGGAGCCCAACCTAGTGATCGAGTTCTACTCGCGCTAAGGCGCTCCGCCCGCGGGCGTTCGCTCTTCGTCCAAGCCGGATCGCCGCGAGGCCGTCCGGCTTTTTTCATGGCCCCACAGAGACAGAAAACCATCTAGCAGGCTTGTAAATGAGAACAAATCAAGTACATTGATTGTGTTGCGGTGCCACGGCACCCATGTCACAAGGATCAGAACCCGTGAGTCAAGCCAACCTCCGCCTCGTGGAAGGATCGTCCGTGGACAAGACCAAAGCGCTGGAAGCGGCGCTCTCGCAGATCGAGAGAGCCTTCGGCAAGGGCTCCATCATGCGGCTTGGCAAGAACCAGAAAGCCGTGGAGATCGAGACCATCCCCACAGGCTCGTTGGGGCTCGATATCGCGCTCGGCGTCGGCGGTCTGCCGCGCGGACGGGTGATCGAGATCTATGGGCCGGAATCCTCGGGCAAGACGACGCTGACGCTGCACGTGGTGGCCGAGGCGCAGCGGCGCGGCGGCGTTTGCGCCTTCGTCGACGCCGAGCACGCGCTCGACCCGGTCTATGCCCGCAAGCTCGGCGTCAACCTCGAGGACCTGCTCATCTCGCAGCCCGACACGGGCGAGCAGGCGCTCGAGATCACCGACACCCTGGTGCGCTCCGGCGCCGTGGACGTGCTGGTGGTGGACTCGGTGGCGGCGCTGACGCCGCGCGCCGAGATCGAGGGCGAGATGGGCGACGTCCAGCCGGGCCTGCAAGCCCGCCTGATGAGCCAGGCCCTGCGCAAGCTGACAGCCTCGATCTCGCGGTCGAATACCATGGTGATCTTCATCAACCAGATCCGGATGAAGATCGGCGTCATGTACGGTTCGCCCGAAACCACGACGGGCGGCAACGCCCTGAAGTTCTACGCGTCCGTCCGGCTCGATATCCGGCGCATCGGCGCCATCAAGGAGCGCGACGAGGTGTTGGGCAACCACACCCGCGTCAAGGTGGTCAAGAACAAGGTCGCCCCGCCGTTCAAGGAAGTCGAATTCGACATCATGTATGGCGAAGGCATTTCCAAGATGGGCGAACTGGTCGACCTCGGCGTCAAGGCGGGCGTGGTGGAAAAGTCGGGCGCCTGGTTCTCCTACGACAGTCAGCGGCTTGGCCAGGGACGGGAAAACGCCAAGACCTACCTGAAGCAGAACCCCGAGGCCGCCAGGAAGATCGAGCAGGCGATCCGGGAAAACTCCGGCCTGATCGCCGAGAAGATCCTCGGCACCCCGGAGGAGGATAACGGCGACGATGGTGACGCCGCCATCGCCGAGGGCTGAGACGGTTCTTCTCGGCAATATCGTGATGGGGCGGAATAAACTTGTTGTCGGCCGTCGCTCCCTTGGGCGACGGCCGATCTTGCATTTGAAAGCGTCCGCTGGAAGAAATGACCCAGGGTCGGGCTTTGGCGAGCCCCATGGAGGCCGCTCGGGGCCGGCCCATGGCACCGGGCCGGAAAGCTCGAACAGCGTGGGACGATACCATGGGCAGTGACTTGATCCTCGTCGCCGGCGAGGCGCTGGTCGACCTCATTCCGTTGGACGGCTCCCGCTTCGAGGCCGTGCTGGGCGGATCGCCCTTCAACACCGCCGTCGGATTGGGTCGCCTTGGTGCTTCCACGGGTTTCGCCGGGCGGTTATCGACCGACTCGATGGGCGAGGCCTTTGTCGAGCACCTCAACGCCAGCGCGGTGGACCTCGGCTTCGTGGTCCGGTCCTCCCAGCCTTCGCCGTTGGCCTTTGTCACACAGGGCACGGCGGCGACAGGGGCCCGTTATTCCTTCTACCTCGGCTCCACCGCCTATGACGGCCCCTCGCCCTTGCCCGATCGTTGGCCCGACAACGTCGGTCACCTGCATGTGGGATCGTTTTCGGCGACCGAGGGCCCTCTCGGGGTGGCGGTCCTGGAAGCGTTCAAGCTGGCGGCGGGCGTTGCCACTACGAGCTATGACCCCAACATCCGGCCGCTCGTCGTGGGGCCGCCAAAGCAGACCGTGCCTCGCGTCGAGGAACGGGTTCGCTTGGCGAGCGTGGTCAAGGTCAGCGACGAGGATCTCTTGTGGCTCTATCCCGACGACGAGCCGCGGGCCATCGCCGCCCGATGGGTCACGCTGGGGCCCCACTTGGTCGTGTTGACGGCGGGCGGGGCGGGCGCCACGGCCTTCTTCGACGGTCGGATGGTCGACCACAAGGCGCCTGCCATCACGGTGGCTGACACCGTTGGGGCGGGCGACAGCTTCATGGCGGCCCTTCTCGCCGCCATGCATGCCGATGGCGCGCTCGGCCGCAGGAGCCTCGGCAGTTATCCGGCCCTGGCGCCGGATGTCGTCACCCGCTGGCTCGGCTTCGCGATCGCGGCGGCTGCCATCACCTGCACCCGCAAGGGCGCAAACCCGCCGACGATGCATGAGGTGCGGCAGGTGTTGCCCGGTCCCGCCACCGAGGCGGCGTCCGCTCAATAATCGACGCGCGTGAGGTAGAGTCCGGCGGCGGGTGCCACCGTCGCGCAGCGCGACCGGTCCCGCGCTTCCAAGGCGGCGCGGAGGTCGTCGGCCGTCCATTGCGCGGCCGCCACCCGTTCGAGCGACCCCACCATGGAGCGGACCTGCCGGTGCAGGAACGAGCGGGCCGAAACCTTCACCTCGATAAGGTCGCCGTCCTGGCGCACCTCCATCCGGTCGAGGGTGCGGATCGGGCTGGCGGCTTGGCATTCCGAATCCCGAAAGGTTGAAAAATCGTGCCGGCCGATCAGCACCTGGGCGGCCTCGTGCATGGCGCCGCTATCCAGCCGCCGCTTGACCAGCCAGGCGCGGTCCTGGTTCAGCGCCAGGGGGGCACGCCGGTTGCTGATGCGGTAAAGGTAGTGGCGCTGCTTGGCGGAGGTGCGGGCGTCGAACCCGGCGTCCACCAACTCGGCCCGGATCACCGCGATGGGGAGGGGGCGCATGTGGGCGTTGAGGGCGTCGCGAACCGTGTCGCACGACGGGGCTTTCGGCAGGTCCAGGTGAGCCACCTGGCCGGTCGCGTGCACGACGGCGTCGGTTCGGCCGGCGCCGCGAACCATGACCGGCGCGCCGCTGAAACACTCGGCCGCCCGCTCCAACTCGCCCTGGATCGAGCGCCCATTGGCCTGGCGCTGCCAGCCCACGAAACCCGATCCGTCATATTCGATCGTCAGCTTGTAGCGTTGCGGGATCATGCGGCGGCCGGGCCAAGTCGGGCACCGGGTGCGAGACGGGCGCCGCGCAGGAAAGCCTCGGCGTCCAGTGGGCCGCGCCCGGCGCGCTGGACCTGAAGCAGCGTCACGGCGCCTGGTCCGCCGGCTTCCCCGCCGCACGCGATCGTCAGTCCGGGACCGACGAGCGTTCCCGGTTCGCCCGCGCCCTCGGCCAGCCGCGACCGGAGTACCTTGACGCGCTCGACGCCGCTTCCGACGTCGGCCTCGAAAAAGGCGCCCGGAAACGGCGACAATCCCCGGATGGCGTCGTGAACCGTCGTGGCGGGCCGCGACCAGTCGATGCGGCATTCGCTTTTCTCGATCTTGCGCGCATAAGTGACGCCGGCCTCCGGCTGCGGCCGGAACTGCAAGGTGCCGCGGCCGAGCGCCGCCAGCGCCCGTCCCATCAGGTCCGCCCCGACGGTCGCCATCCGGTCGTGCAGGTCGCCGGCCGTCATCTCGGGCCCGATTGCGACCCGCTCCGCCATGCCGACCGGTCCGGTGTCGAGTCCGGCCTCCATCCGCATGGCGCTCACCCCGGTTTCCGCGTCGCCCGCCATCACGGCCCGTTGGATCGGCGCCGCGCCGCGCCAGCGCGGCAGCAGCGAGCCGTGCAGGTTAAGGCAGCCCAACGCAGCCCCGTCGAGGATCGCTTGCGGGAGCAGCAGGCCATAAGCCACAACAACGGCGGCCTCGGCCGACAAGCCCGCGAAGACTTCTGCAGCGGCCTCGCCCTTCAGCGAAGTGGGGGTGATCACCGGCAAGCCGAGGCGCTCCGCCAGGGCCTGCACCGGGGAAGGCCTGAGCGCCATGCCACGTCCGCCGGGAGCCGGCGCCCGGGTGTAAACGGCGGCGACCTCATGTCCCTGGCCCACGATCTCGCTCAACGTCGAAACCGCGAAATCGGGCGTTCCC
>CALMOK010000226.1 GCA_937871825.1 uncultured Alphaproteobacteria bacterium | reverse complement strand
TTGTAGCCGCCGAACGGCGTCTTGATGTCGCCTTCCGTGAAGCGGTTGATCGAGACCGTGCCGGCCGGAATGCGGCGGGCGAGCGAGACGGCGCGATTGATGTCGCGCGTGAACAGCGTGGCGTGCAGGCCGAATTCGCTCGTCGCGGCGATGCGCAGCGCTTCCTCGGTGGAATCGGCGGTGATGACGCCCAGAACGGGACCGAAGATCTCCTCCCGGGCGATGGTCATTTCGGGAGTGACGCCGTCGAACAGCGCGGGATCGAGGAAAAATCCGGGCAGATCGGACCGGACATCCCCACCCGTCACGATGCGGGCCCCTTCCTGTTTGCCCTTGCTCACGTAGCCGAGCACGCGGTCGCGGTGCTCGGCCGTGATCATGGCGCCGATCTCGGTCGCGGGGTCGAGCGGATCGCCGACCACGAGGCTCTTCAGCCGGGCGCCGACGCGCTCCACGAACTCGTCCTTGCGCGAGCGGTGCACGATTTGCCGCATGTTGGCCGAGCAGTTCTGGCCGCCGTTCCAGCAGGCCGCCATGACGATGTTGGCGATGAGGTCGTCGTCGAGCACGGCATCGTCGAGCACGATCAGCGGGCTTTTCCCGCCCATCTCGAGCCCCACCGTCTTCATGTTGCTGTCGGCGGCATAGCGGAGGAACATGGCGCCGACTTCCGTCGAGCCGGTGAACGACACGGCGTCGACGTCGCGGTGGCGCCCGATGGCCTGCCCGGTGGTCTCCCCCAGGCCCGGCAGGACGTTGAGGACGCCGGCCGGGAGGCCGGCCTCCGCGGCAAGCTCGGCGAGCCTGAGAGCCGTGAGCGGTGTCTGCTCGGCCGGTTTCAGGACCACGGAACAGCCCGCCGCGAGCGCCGGCGCCAGCTTCCAGGCGGCCATCAGCAGCGGGAAGTTCCAGGGCAGCACGAGACCGACGACGCCGATCGGCTCCTTGACGACCAGCGCCAGGGCGTTCTCGCCGGTCGGCGCCACCTTGCCGAAGCTCTTGTCGATGAGTTCGGCATACCATTGGAAGAAGTTCGGAACCTCGATGCCGATCTCGTTGCGGCAGTCCGTGATCGTCTTGCCGCTGTCGAGGCACTCCAGGAGGGCCAGTTCATCGGCATGCTCCCGCACGAGACCGGCCAGCTTCAGGAGAACCGCCTTGCGGTGCTCGGGCGCCGCCCGGGACCATTGGCCGTCCGCGAAACTGCGGCGGGCGGCGGCGACGGCGCGGTCCACGTCCGCCTGCTTGCAATGGGCGACCCCTCCGAGCGCTTCTCCGGTGCCGGGGTTGAGGTTGGCGAACGTGCCGCCGTCGCTCGCATCGCAGAACGCGCCGTCGATGAAGGCCCGGCCCGGCAGGGTGATGCGGGCGGCGGCGGCGTGAAGCTGGGGGGCGGTCATCAGGCTATTCATGAACGAACCTCCCGTGGTCAGGATGGGCAGGCGCGGCGCTGGCCGATGCCCAATAAAATCGTGAAACGCCCGCTTGTTGTGACGAACCCGAACGGCCCGAGGCCCAGGGGAGCCAGCGGGAAAACGGCCGCGAAGGCTAAATCCGGCCGCATGGTCCGGTTTCAATGAACCGCCGCGCCGCCGTGTTGCGGTTTCACGACGCCGATCATGGCAGCGCTCGTCGTCAACGAGTTGACGATTTGCGTCACCGATTTGAACTCTTACGCAATCCACCTGTAGACGATGGTTCGAGCATGTGCTTCGACCCGGTGCGGGCACCCATC
>CALMOK010000225.1:6406-19247 GCA_937871825.1 uncultured Alphaproteobacteria bacterium | reverse complement strand
CATCAACGTGATCCAGGGCCAGGCGAACCTCAACCAGGCGCTGATCCGCGACAAGCGGGTCGAGAGCCTCTACCTGCTTCCGGCGTCCCAAACGCGCGACAAGGACGCGCTGACGGACGAAGGGGTGGCGCGCGTCATCGCAGAACTCCGCGAGCGGTTCGATTGGGTCATTTGTGACAGTCCCGCCGGTATCGAGCGGGGCGCAACGCTGGCGATGCGTCACGCCGACCTCGCCGTCATTGTCACCAACCCGGAAGTGTCGTCCGTGCGCGACAGCGACCGCATCATCGGCATGCTGGACAGCAAGACCGAACGCGCCGAACGGGGCGAGTGGATGGATAAATACCTGCTGCTGACACGCTACGACCATGTTCGGGCGCAGCGCGGCGACATGCTGAAGACCGAAGACGTGCTCGAAATCCTGTCGATTCCGCTGCTCGGCATCATTCCGGAAAGCCAGGACGTGCTGCGGGCTTCCAACGTCGGCTCGCCGGTCACCATCAACAACCCGGCGAGCGCCCCGGCCAAGGCCTACCATGAGGCGGCGCGGCGGCTGCGCGGCGAAGTCCTGAAGGTCACGGTGCCGACCGAGAAGCGCAACCTTTTCGGCATGCTGTTCGGACGGAGGGCGGCATGAACCCTTTCCGGCTCTTCACGTCCCGGGCGAATTCCGCCCCGCAGGCCCGCGAGCGCCTTCAACTGCTGCTGTCCCACGAGCGGGCGCTTGACGGTCGGTCCGACCTCGTCATCATCCTGCGGGAAGAAATCCTGAAGGTGATCGCCAAGCATGTTTCCATCGACCGCGACAAGGTGAAGGTGCGGATGGGCAAGCACGACACCCTGTCGACGCTCGAGGTCGACCTCGAGATCCGCGCGCCGTCCAGCACCATCAGCGCCTTGGCGTCCTGAACCGCTGGCGCCGCGACACCTTGGGTGTCGTGGCGCCGGCTCAATAGTGAGGCGGCGGCGGTTGCGGCCCCGCCAGCCCTGATCGGCTTTCCGCCTCGCCGATCCGCTCGTCCAGGGCGGCGAGGGTGCGCGTCAGCCGGTCGATCGCCCGCCACTGGTCGGTGATCGTCGTGTTGAGGTCGTCGACGACGCTGTCGAGATGAGCGATACGCGTTTCGAGGGCCTCGACGCGTTCACGCGTCCTTGCGTCGTCGTCCTGGCTCATGCCGGGACCGATAGCCCGATCCCGGCGGAAAGACCACTTGCTCGGCCTGACGCCGACCTTGCGCCGGCGAGCGGCCGCCAAACCACTCAGGCGGCCTTGGCCAGGGGTGCGTCCGCGCTTTCCATCGCCCGCATGTAGAGGTCGAGCAGCGTTTCGTGCTCGTCGCGCTCGTCCTTGTCCTGCTTGCGGAGCCGGATGATCTCCTTGAGGATCTTGACGTCGAACCCGTCGCCTTTGGCTTCGGCGAACACCTCCTTCTTGCCCTCGTTGAGCGCCTTGAGCTCTTCCTCGATATGTTCGATCCGCTCCACGAAAGCCCGGATGCGATCGCCAGCGATTCCGACGGTGTCGTCCATGGGTGTCCTCCTGCTCAAGATGGCCGTTGAAGTCCGAGGGATCGCCCCTCCGATCAACGTCATGACCCCGGCAGGGTAAGCGGACGGTTAACGCGCGGGCTCCCGACCCAGGCCGAAGGTCGCGACGGCGTCGGCGAGGTCATCGAAATGCGAGATGACGCGGTCCGGGCCAAGCTCGGTCACGGGCTTGTCGGTGTAGCCGAAATCCACCGCGACGACCGGAATAGCTGCCGCCTTGGCGGTCGCGATATCGGTGATGGAATCGCCGACCATCACGCTGCGCCTCGGGTCGCCGCCCGCCCGTTCGATGGTCCAGAGCAGGGCCCGCGCGTCGGGCTTGTGAACGGCGAAACTGTCCTGCCCGCAAATCGCCCTGAACCGATCCGCGATGCCGAGCGCGGCCAGCAGCTTGATGGATGGCGCGTGCATCTTGTTGGTGCAGACCGCGAAGGCGTAACCTTCGCCCTCCAGGCGATCCAGCGCCTCCGCGACACCCGCGAACAGGTGACTGTGGTCGCAGATATGGGCGTCGTAGTGGCTCAGGAAGTCGCAGAACAGCGTTTCGAGCCGATCCCGATCGACGCTTCGACCGGCCACCGCGTAACCGCGTTCGATCAGCGCGCGTCCGCCGGCGCCGAGGAGCACGCGGGCTTGATCGACCGTCAGCGGTGCGATGCCGTCCTGCGCCAGAACCACGTTCAAGGCGGCGATGAGGTCGCCGGCGGTTTCCGCCAGCGTTCCGTCGAGGTCGAAGACGACGAGGGGTGGTGAAGAATCCATGTGGCCTTTTGTGGTTCGTGGTCGCGGGCTCGGTGCCGCCACCCCATTCCGTCGCGGTTCGCGAATTGTGCCGACGCGACGTTTGAAGCAAACTCGACCCTAGAATGAATCGGCCGAGTGTTCACGTCGGAAATGACGGGACGCTGTGGGAGTCGCCGCGCGAACGCGGGTTTCCGCGCTCTTCGGCAGTCGTGTCTTGGGGAGAATGGAATGGGCTTTTGTCTTCGCCGCGCCGGACTGGCGGCGATCGTCCTCGGCGGTTTGATGGGAGGCGCGCAGGCGGCCAGCTATGAATTCCTCGCCGCCCCGGAAATAGATCTTAACCGGGTTTACCGGCTCGACAAGGCGACGGGAGAAATGGGCGCCTGCCAATATGGATTGTCGGAAGGGAACGTCGGGGTGACCCTGTGCTATCCGCCCGGCAACGGCGGTGGCGTGCAGGCGCAGAGCGAATATTCGCTGATCGCGTCCCATCACACGAAGGAGGGCGGTGTGTTCCGGGTCGACCTGCGTGCCGGGACGATGTCGATCTGCTATGTTCTCAACGACACAGTGGTCTGCACGCCAGCCGCGAAATAGGCCGAGCCGCCGGACAGATGCGCAAAGACTCTCCGGTGGGGCGCACAACCGGAGGGTCTTGTCCCACTGCCCGCCGAGTGCCGGTCAGCCGCGAGGCCGACCCGGTGCTCGACATATCGGGCAGGTTGGAACCGTGTGGCTCAGTTGCAGACGCGCGCCGAGCGGTAGCCTGCGAAATTGCCGTAAACGTCATAGACCGGCGTACGGGCGTGGTAGCAGGGCTCGTAAACCGGCTCCGGCGCGTAACCGTATCCGCCGCCGTAGCCATATCCATAGCCGCCGCCGTAATAGCCGTACGGGCGGGACGCACTGCCGGCGATGGCCCCCACGGCGAGGCCGCCGATCAGGCCGGCCGCGAACGGCCCCCCAAACCCACCACCCCGGTAGCCGCCCCTGTAATAGGCGGATGCGGGCGCCGAGGAGGCGATCACGCCCGTGCCGAGGGTCAGGACCGCCAGTCCCGCCGCCAACGTCTTTTTTGCTGAAAACATCATCGTGTCCCTAGTCGGGGCCGCTCCGAACGGGATCGGGGCAGCCGGTCGTTTCATGGACCGTGTTTAATGCCGGCGACGTGAATGGCCGATGAAGGCGACACGCCGCTCGCGTTCATCCCGCGCGCCATCCAACCGTCTTGGGCAGATCGGTCCTCAGGAATTGCGTTTTCAACGTGAAGACGCTACCGAGTTCCCCCCTGCCGACGGCTTTGTGCCGGGCATTCCTCCTGGTTCAATGCCCGAAAGCTACGCTCTCATGGCCGAGCTGAGTCCCGAGTTGAAAAAGCGTGAGGTCGCCGAACGCGCCTTGAGCTTTGTCGAGGACGGGATGCGGGTCGGTCTGGGCACGGGCACGACCGCGCGGGTCTTCGTCGATCTGCTCGCCGAGCGGGTCGGGCAGGGCTTGCGGGTGCGTTGCGTGGCGACGTCGGAGGCGACCCATCGTCAGGGCTTGTCACTCAGGCTCGACATGACGACCCTCGACGAGCTTGTCGAACTTGACCTCACGGTGGATGGGGCCGATGAGTTTGATCCCATGCTTCGATTGATCAAGGGCGGTGGCGGCGCCCTTTTGCGCGAAAAGATCGTGGCCGCCGCCTCGAAATCCATGATCGTCATCGCCGACGTGTCCAAGCAGGTGGAACGGCTCGGCCGGTTTCCGTTACCCGTGGAGGTGAACGCCTTCGGGTTCGCATCCACGTGGCGGCTGGTCGAGCGAGCGGCCGATGGCCTGGGGCTTCACGGAGACATGGTGAACCGTGCCGGTCCCGATGGCCAACCTTTCGTGACGGACGGTGGCCACCTGCTGATCGACTGTCACTTCTCGGCGATCGCCGATCCTCGATCGCTGGCGGACGCCCTCGCGGCGGTTCCTGGCGTCGTCGAGCATGGTCTTTTTCTCGACTACGCAACCGCCGTGGTGACAAACGGCCAGGACGGACCATGCGTCATCGCCCGCGCCACGCCCCAAACCCCACCCTAGGATCCATCATGTCGGCATCATTCCTATCGCGTTACGGTCAAATCCTCGCCTGCTCGCTGGTGCTCGTCGCGTCGTCACAGGCGCCCGCATCGGCCCAGGCCGCCGCGACCTCGCCGGCGCCTATCCCGGACGTCGGACAGCCGGAACCACCCGCGACCCAACTCGCGGCCGCGCGCGACGTGGTGTTGTCGTCGGGCATGGCGCGCTCCTTTGCGCCGATGGTGCCCCAACTGACCGAGCAGATCGTCCCGCTCTTCACGAAGACGCGCCCCGAGCTCACAACGGATCTGAAGGCCACTCTCCAGGAGTTGCAGCCGGAGTTCACCCGCGACGGCGACCAGATGATCGACATCGCGGCGCATATCTACGCCCGCCGGATGAGCGAGGCCGAACTCAAGGACACGGCCGCCTTCTTCAACAGTCCGGTTGGCAAGAAATACGTCGAGGTGCAGCCGCCCATGCTGGACGAACTGGTGGTGGCCATGCAGTCCTGGACGCAGAAACTCTCCTCGACCATGATGACGCGCGTGCGCGAGGAGATGATCAAGAAGGGCCACAACAACTTTTGACGCGGCGAAGCGGCTCGGCTGGCCTCCGGGCCTCCTGAACCAAGGTTGAAGGCAAAGGTTGGCGGCATGACAGCCGAGGTTGAAGCAGTCGATCTGTTCGTGATTGGAGGCGGCTCGGGCGGGGTGCGGGCCGCCCGAATCGCGGCCGGTCACGGGGCGAGGGTCGCCGTGGCGGAAAAGTTCCGCATGGGTGGCACCTGCGTGATCCGGGGCTGCGTCCCCAAGAAGATCTACGTCTACGCGAGCCGTTTCGCCGACGAGTTCGCCGAGGCCGAGGGTTTTGGATGGACGGTGACCAAGCCGGCTTTCGACTGGCCGCGCCTCGTCGCCGCGAAGGAACGCGAGATCATCCGGTTGTCGGCGATCTACGCCAGCAACCTCGACAAGGCGGGCGTGGCGATCCATCAAAGCCGCGCCGTCATCGAGGGCCCGAACCGCGTCGTGCTGGACGATGGGCGACGGATCGATGCCAAAAACATCCTGGTGGCCACCGGCGGTGTGCCGGAGCACCGGCCCGTCGTGCCGGGCCTCGATCTCGCCATCAGCTCGAACGAGATCTTCGACCTTCCGCGACTCCCCAAGCGCCTGCTGGCGATCGGCGCCGGCTATGTGGCGCTTGAGTTCGCCTCGATCTTCGTCCGCCTCGGCTCCGCCGTCACCGTCGCCTACCGGGGCGAGCAGATCCTTCGCGGTTTCGACGGCGACATGCGCGAGGGGCTGGCCACGCAGTTGCAAGAAGCCGGCGTCGTCCTGAAGCCCAACACGTCGCTGGCCGGCATCGAGCGCGCCGAGGATGGATTGCGGGCGAGCTTGACCGACGGAACCGTGCTGAGCGTCGATCAGGTGCTGATGGCCACGGGTCGGCGCCCGGCCACGGACGGGATCGGGCTCGAGCGCGCCGGCGTTGAACTCGATCGGGACGGCAGCATCAAGGTCGACGCCTTCTCGCGGTCCACGGTGCCGTCCATCTTCGCCGTGGGCGACGTCACCAACCGGTTGAACCTGACGCCCGTCGCCATTCGCGAAGGCCACGCGCTGGCCGACACCCTGTTCGGTGGCAAGCCCATGCCGGTCCACCACCATGCGGTTGCCACGGCCGTGTTCACGACGCCGGAAATCGGCACGGTGGGCATGGGCGAGGAGGAGGCGCGAAACTGCCTCGACATGGTCGACATCTACAAAACCTCGTTCCGGCCGATGAAATCCACGGTCTCGGGGCACACTGGGCGGACCATCATGAAAATCGTCGTCGATGGCGCGAGCGACCGCGTGGTGGGCGTGCATGTGCTGGGCGAGGGCGCGGGCGAGATGGCGCAACTCCTTGGCGTCCTGGTCAGGATGGGCGCCACGAAGGCCGACTTCGATGCCACCATGGCGGTGCATCCCACCGCCGCCGAGGAACTCGTGACGATGCGGACCCGCACGGCGCGTTACCTGCGGGAAAATCGGCACTGACAGCTATTCGGCGACGCGCAACGGCTCCGTATATTGGGCGTGGACCGTGGGCTTTGCTGGTGTATAAGCCCGGCCACAGTCGATAAACGCGGGCGGCGATCATCAAGGCTCCTCCCGCGAGGAGGATTTTGCGATGCCCGAGCGGCACTCCGCCGAGAACCGCGGGCTTCACGCCTCGCGGTCTCACGAAACGTCGTCCCAAATTTCCTGGTCGCCCAGCACATGGCGGTCGAAGCCCATCGAGCAGGCGCCGGTCTATCCGGACGCCGCGTCGCTCGCCGGCGTCGAAGCCCAACTCGCCAAGTTTCCGCCCCTGGTCTTCGCCGGCGAAGCGCGCCAACTCAAGCGGGCCTTGGGCGAAGTGGCGCAGGGCAAGGCGTTCTTGTTGCAGGGCGGTGATTGCGCCGAAGCCTTCGCCGAACACGCGGCCGACAACATCCGCGATTTCTTCCGCGTCTTCCTGCAGATGGCGGTTGTGATGACGTTCGCCGCCGCGTCCCCCGTCGTCAAGGTGGGCCGCATCGCCGGCCAATTCGCCAAGCCCCGCTCGACTCCCAACGAAACCATCGACGGGATCGAGCTGCCGAGCTATCGCGGCGACATCGTCAACGGGATCGAGTTCGACGGCGCGTCCCGCATCCCCGATCCGCAGCGCCAGCTCGATGCCTACCGTCAATCGGCCGCCACGCTGAACCTCCTGCGGGCTTTCGCGACAGGCGGCTACGCCAACCTCGAGAACGCCCACCGTTGGATGCTCGGCTTCGTGAAGGACAGCCCGCAGGCGAGCCGCTACGAGGAAGTCGCGAGCCGCATCACTGAGGCGCTGGAGTTCATGCGGGCGATCGGGCTCGATCCCGAAACCCACCAGGAATTGCGCCAAACGGCGTTCTACACCTCGCACGAGGCGTTGCTGCTCGGCTACGAGCAGGCGTTGACGCGCGTCGACTCCACGAGCGGCGACCATTACGCCACGTCCGGCCACATGGTTTGGATCGGCGACCGGACGCGGCAGCTCGACCATGCCCACGTCGAATATTGCCGTGGTATCCGGAACCCGATCGGGCTGAAATGCGGGCCGTCCCTGCGGCCGGACGATCTCCTCCGCCTGATCGACGTGCTCAACCCGGAGAACGAAGCCGGTCGGCTGACGTTGATCTGCCGGTTCGGGGCCGACAAGGTCGGCGAGCACCTGCCGGAACTGATCCGGGCGGTCGAGCGGGAAGGGCGGACCGTCGTCTGGTCCTGCGACCCGATGCACGGCAACACGATCAAGACGGCGTCGGGCTACAAGACCCGCCCCTTCGACCGCGTGATGAAGGAGGTGAAGAGCTTCTTCGCCGTTCACCAGGCCGAGGGCTCCTATGCCGGCGGGGTTCACCTCGAAATGACCGGCAAGGACGTGACCGAATGCACCGGCGGGGCCCGCGCCATCAGCGAGATGGACCTGCGGGACCGTTATCACACCTATTGCGACCCACGCCTCAACGCCGATCAGGCGATCGAGGTGGCGTTCCTGGTGGCCGAATTGCTGAAAGCCGAGCGGAGCCAAGGCGCCAAGCCCGTGCGGGCCGACGCCGCCGAATAGGCCGCCTTCCGCCGAAGCCTGACCGGGCGAGCGATCGCCCCGGTCAGGCTTCCTTGCTTTCCTTCACGTCCATGGCGTTGCCACGCCAAACGAAATCGTCGGCCGCCCAGGCTGATACGAACAGCGCCGGCAGCATCAGGTCGCGCACCAGCCAGGCCAGCGGCGACACCCAGGCCAGCCGCCATCCCGCCGCAAGGGCGAGCTGGGCTTCGGCCGCGAACCAGAGCGCCATCACCAGCAACGCGGCGAGCAGCGGATCAAAGCCGCCGACGCTCGCCGCATAGGCGCCCGCCAGGATGCTCCACAACGACCCGCTGAGGATTTCCGGCATGAAGAAGAGCGGAAATGTAACCCGTCGCAGCCGGGCCCACCGGGTCTGCCGAGACCAGATTTCGGGGAGGAGACGGCGGCCGAGAGGCTGCTGAAAGGGGCTGTCGACCAGCTTCACGCGAAGGCCGTGGCGCCGAACCAATTTCGTGGCCGCCGCATCCTCGGCAATCTCGGCTCCAAGCGCGCGGATGCCGCCTGCCGCCTCCAACATGCTCTTGCGCCACAGCATCGTCTTGCCCTGGGCGAACCCGAGCCCGATCGCCTCGGCGGCATATTGCCAACGGGCCTGGAGGGCGTTGAGGAAGCTGCATTCGACTTCCGCCCAGAAGCCATCCGGATGAGAGCCGATCGGGGTCGAGCAAACGAGGCCGGTGTCGAGACTCCAGGCCGCCATCAGCCGTTGCAGGTAGTCGGGCGGCATCAGCACGTTGGAATCGGCCATGACCACCCAGTCGTGCGCCGCCGCGTCCCAGCCTTTGGCGACGTTGTTGAGCTTTGGATTGGCGTTGATCCAATCGTCGCCGATCAGGATCCGGCTCGGGATCATCGGGTTGGCCGCCATCAAACGCTTGACGAGCGGCAAAACCGGGTCGTCGGCGCGCGCGGCGCAGAACAGCAACTCGTAATTCGGGTAATCGAGGTGAAAACCCGACGCCAGGGTTTCCTCGGCGTAATTGTCGAGGCCGCACACCGTCCGCACGAGGCTGATCGGCGGTGCGTCGGCCGGCGCCGGGAGCGGTGTGGTTCGTGCCGGGCAGCGAAACCGCGCGATGGTGGTGCTGACGATCTGAACACCGGTGAAGATGAAGCAAAACCCAGCCGCACATTGCGCTACCGTCATGATCTGATCCGTCTTTCCCAGATTGGGTCGGCGATGCGTTTGAACCGTTCTGCCAGCCTGAACCCACCCGTCAAGTCCAGAGCAACGCACGATGGCTCCGAAAGCTGCGGCCCTTGCCGCGCGGCTGTGGACAAGTGCCCCGGCGCGAACCGCATTTCCAGTTCCAAACGCCCCAACGATTGACCTGGAACAAAACATGAACATTATAGCCTGATCGCTAAGGGAGATAGCCGATGGTCCGCAATTTCATCGAAGACGCCTTGGAGCTGACCTGTTTGGCGGCCTTCCTGGCCGGGGTTGCCGTGCTGGCCCATCCGGCGCTCCGCGCGTTCTTCTGTTGACGGCGGGCCTTGGGCCTCGACGAGGACGCGCCAACCATTGATGGTGCGGCATCGGACGGGAGATCGCGGTGGTGGACAGCATGGATGGGCCTGGCTTCGTGCACCTGCACGTCCACACCTCCTTCTCGTTGCGCGAGGGCGCGCTGACCATCCCCAAGCTCGCCAAGCTGGCGGCGCACGATCGGCATCCGGCGCTCGCCATCTGCGACACCAACAACCTGTTCGGCGCGCTCGAATTCTCGGAAAAGCTGTCCAAGGAGGGCATCCAGCCCATCGTGGGCCTGCAGCTCACCGTGGACTTTGGCGATGGGGCGGGCATCGGTGGGCGTTTCGATGTTGCCCGTGCCGGGTTGGGCAACCTGGTGCTGCTGGCGACCTCGGAAGCGGGCTACGCCAACCTGATGCGGATCGCGTCGCGGGCCTACCTCGACCCCGTGGAAGGCGAGGCGCCGCACGTCGCCTTCTCGAGGCTTGCCGAAAGCCGGGACGGCCTGATCGCGCTGACGGGAGGACCATCGGGGCCGATCGACCGGCTGATCGCGAGGGACCGGGCGGACGCGGCCGAACAACGGCTGCGCCGCCTGATCGCGCTTTACGGGGACGATCGCCTTTACGTCGAACTGCAACGCCATGGCCTCGACGAGGAGCGCCGCGTCGAGCCGGGGTTGCTCGACCTCGCCTACAGGCATGACCTCCGCCTTGTCGCCACCAACGAGCCGTTCTTCGCGACCGCCGGCGACCACGAGGCCCATGACGCGCTGATCTGCATCGCCGAGGGCGCGGTTCTGGGCACCCCGGACCGTCGCCAACTCTCGCCCGACCACCGCTTCAAGACCCGGGCTGAGATGCTGGCCCTCTTCGCCGATCTTCCCGAGGCGACGCGGCACACGGTCGAGATCGCCGAGCGTTGCGCCTATCGCCCGCGCACCCGCAACCCGATCCTGCCGCGCTTCACCGCGCTCGACGGCGCGCCGCTCGACGAGGTCGCGGCCTTGCGGGAACAGGCCCGGCAGGGTCTCGAGGCGCGCCTCCTCGCCGTCGGAACGGCGCCGGGGTTCACGGCGGACGACTACCGGGCGCGCCTCGCCTTTGAGCTCGACGTCATCATCGCCATGAAGTTCCCGGGCTATTTCCTGATTGTGGCCGACTTCATCAAATGGGCCAAGGCGCACGACATCCCGGTCGGGCCGGGGCGCGGCTCGGGCGCGGGATCGCTGGTCGCTTATTCGCTGACGGTGACGGACCTCGACCCGATCCGCTTCGGCCTCCTGTTCGAGCGCTTCCTCAATCCCGAGCGCATTTCGATGCCGGATTTCGACATCGATTTTTGCCAGAACCGCCGCGACGAGGTGATCGCCTACGTGCGGGGGCGCTATGGCGACGACCGCGTTGCTCAGATCATCACGTTCGGCTCATTCCTGGCCAGGGGCGTGCTGCGCAATGTCGGCCGGGTGCTCGAAATGCCGCTCGGCCAGGTCGACAAGCTCGCCAAGCTCGTGCCGCAAAACCCGGCCAATCCCGTCACCCTGGCCCAGGCCATTGAAAGCGAGCCGCGCCTTCGGGAAGCGGCGGAAAGCGACTCGCGCGTCGAGCGGCTGCTGTCGATCTCCAGGACGCTGGAAGGCCTTTACTCGAACGCCTCGACCCATGCGGCCGGGATCGTCATCGGCGACCGGCCGCTCGACCAGCTCGTGCCGCTCTACCGCGACCCGAAGTCTGATATGCCGGCGACCCAGTTCAACATGAAATGGGTCGAGCCGGCCGGCCTCGTCAAATTCGATTTCCTTGGGCTGAAGACCCTGACAGTCATCCAGACCTGCCTTCGGCTAATGGCCCAGCGCGGCATCACGGTCGACATTTCGACGATCCCGCTCGACGACAAGAGGACCTACGCCATGCTGGGGCGCGGGGAAACCGTTGGCGTGTTCCAGGTGGAAAGCGTCGGGATGCGAAAGGCCCTGACAGAAATGCGGGCCGACAGGCTGGAGGATATCATCGCCCTCGTGGCGCTTTACCGGCCGGGCCCGATGGCCAACATCCCGGTCTACTGCGCCCGGAAACTCGGCGAGGAACAGCCCGAATATCCGCACCCCAAGCTGGAACCGGTGCTGCGCGAAACCTTCGGGGTCATCATCTACCAGGAACAGGTGATGCAGGCGGCCCAGACCCTGTCGGGCTATTCGCTCGGCGAGGCCGACATGTTGCGCCGCGCGATGGGCAAGAAGATCAAGTCCGAGATGGATGCTCAGCGGGCGCGTTTCGTAGAGGGAGCTGTCGAGCGTGACATTCCAAAGGCCAAGGCGGACGAGATCTTCGACCTTCTGGCCAAGTTCGCCGACTACGGCTTCAACAAGAGCCATGCCGCCGCCTATGCGCTGATCTCCTACCAGACGGCCTACCTCAAGGCCAATTACCCGGTCGAGTTCCTGGCCGCGTCCATGACGCACGACAAGGCCAACACCGACAAGCTGTCGGAATTCCGCAACGAGGCGCGCCGGCTCGGCATCGTCGTCGAGCCGCCGTCGATCAACAAGTCGGGGGTGGACTTCGAGGTGACCACCGGCGAGGCACCGGCGATCGTCTACGCGCTTTCGGCCATCAAGGGAGCCGGCGAGGGACAGATCGCCGCGATCGTGGCGGCCCGCGGCGACCGGCCGTTCGCTTCGCTGGCCGATTTCGCGCTCCGGCTGACCGCGCGGGACGTCAACAAGAAGGTGCTGGAAAGCCTCGCGGCGGCCGGTGCCTTTGATGCGTTCGAAACCGACCGGTCTCGCGTTTTCGCCGGGGTGGAGGCCATGCTGGGCATGGCGGCGCGCGCGGGCGACGAACGCCGGGCCGGGCAGGCCGCCCTGTTCGGGGCCGCCGAGGTGCAGAGCGCCTTTCGGCTCCCGGCGGCCGACGCTTGGCCCGACGCCGAGCGGCTCCGCCGGGAGTTCGACGCCGTGGGCTTCTTCCTGTCGGGCCACCCGCTCGACGCTTATGGCGTGATCCTTAAGCGGCTCCGCATCCAACGCTGGACGGATTTCGCCCAATCTGTGAAGGACGGCGCCTCCAACGCCCGTCTCGCCGCGACGGTGCTGGACCGAATGGAGCGCCGGACCAAATCCGGCAACAAGATCGGCATCGTCAACCTGTCGGATCCCTCGGGTCAGTTCGAGGCGATCATGTTCCAGGAGACGCTCAACGAGCATCGCGACCTCTTCGAGAAGGGCTCGGCAGTGTTGATAACGGTTCAAGCCAGCGCCGAGGGCGACGAGATCCGAGTGCGTATCCTGGCGGCTGAATCGCTCGACGGCGCGGCTCACCGGGCCCAGAAGGGGTTGCGCATCCACGTGCGCGACGCCGCCCCCTTGTC
>CALMOK010000225.1:4858-6396 GCA_937871825.1 uncultured Alphaproteobacteria bacterium | reverse complement strand
CGACCGCAAGGGCGACGGCGAGGTGTCGATCGTGGTGATGATGGATGCGTTGCAGCGGGAGGTCGAGCTCAAGCTGCCGGGGCGGTTCAGCTTGTCACCCTTGCTGGCCGGATCCTTGAAGGCGCTGCCGGGGGTGGTGGCGGTCGAGAACGTATGAGCAGGCCGTCCGAAGACGGGCTGATTGCGCGCTTTTTCGCGCCGCTGGCCGGGGCGGCGGCGCTCGGCTTGCGCGACGACGCGGGTCTGCTCGCCGTTGCGCCCGGTCATGACCTCGTGCTGACAAAGGACGCCGTTGTTGCCGGCGTGCATTTCTTTCCCGACGACCCGCCGGACGCGATTGCCAGGAAGGCGCTTCGCGTCAACCTGTCGGACCTTGCCGCCAAGCGGGCGCGGCCGATTGGATTCCTTTTGGCGATCATGCTGCCGGACGATTGGACGGAAGACTGGCTGCAGCCTTTCGCCCGCGGGCTCGGCGAGGATGCCGCCCTGTTCGGCTGTCCGCTGATCGGCGGAGACACCGTGGCGACGCCCGGGCCGTTATGCCTATCGATTACGGCCCTCGGCGAGGTGCCGGCCAGATCCATGCTGCCGCGCACGACGGTGCGGGCCGGGGACGCGCTCTACCTGTCGGGCACGGTTGGAGACGCGGCCTTGGGGCTCCACGTGCGGCGGCACGATCGGTCCCGCGCCGAGCCGGCGAGCACCGCTCTGGCCGCCGCACCCTGGATCGAAGCCTTGGCCGAGGCGGACAGGCTGCACCTTATGGACCGCTACCTCCACCCCCGGCCAAGGCTCGCGCTCCTCGACGCGCTGCGCCATGCGGGTGCCGGCATGGACGTGTCCGACGGGCTGATCGGGGATCTCGGCAAGATGCTGCGCGTGTCCGGCGTTTCGGCGCGGATCGACCTTCGCCGGCTGCCGCTTTCTGAGGCCGCCCGCGCGGCGCTCAAAGCCGATCCGAGCCTTCTCGGAACGATCGTCACCGGCGGCGACGATTATGAACTGCTGGTCGCTGTGGCCGAGCCGGCGAGGCAGGCGTTCGAAGCCGAAGCGGCGGCCTGCGGCGTCGATGTGACGATGATCGGGCGGGCGGTGCAAGGCGCCGAACCCCTATCGCTGACCGGCCGGGACGGCGCGCCGATCCGGTTCGAGAACGGCTCCTACAGCCATTATTGACGGCGGGCGCGTCGCCGGCCCGTGGTCGCCGATCCTTGGTGGCGCTGCCAACCACAAGATGTGGGCCGCCCGGCCATTCGCGTTGCGGCGCTTGGGCCTTTCTGCCACAACTTTGCGGCTCCACGGCAACAAAGCTGGCGTTTTAAAAGCCGGAACCGTGGATCACGCTCAGGGAAGGCGCTCGATTCATGATTTCGATCTGGTTCATCATAGTGGCGGGCCTGCTGGCTCTCGTTTACGGCGGCGTGACTATTCGCGACGTCCTGGCCGCCGACGTCGGCAGTTTGCGCATGCAGGAGATCGCGGGGGCGATTGCCGAGGGCGCTCAGGCTTACCTCAAACGTCAATACGCCACGATCGCG
>CALMOK010000225.1:0-4848 GCA_937871825.1 uncultured Alphaproteobacteria bacterium | reverse complement strand
GATCTTCGCCGGATTGTGGCTGCTGCTGTCATGGCCGGTCGCCGTCGGGTTCCTGGTCGGGGCGGTTTTGTCGGGAGCCGCCGGTTTCATCGGCATGAACGTTTCGGTGCGGGCCAACCTGCGAACCGCGCAGGCGGCCACACAGTCGCTCGCGGGCGGGCTCAGCATCGCCTTCAAGGCCGGCGCCGTCACCGGCATGCTGGTGGCCGGCTTGGCGCTTCTCGGCGTCGCCGGTTATTTCGCCATCCTCACGGGACCCATGAACCTTGCGCTGGACAACCGCGAGGTGACCGACGCGCTCGTGGCGCTGGGTTTTGGTGCTTCCCTGATCTCCATTTTCGCGCGTCTCGGCGGCGGAATCTTCACCAAGGGCGCCGACGTCGGAGCGGACCTCGTCGGCAAGGTGGAGGCCGGCATTCCGGAGGACGACCCGCGTAACCCGGCGACCATCGCCGACAACGTGGGCGACAATGTCGGCGATTGCGCCGGCATGGCGGCCGACCTGTTCGAAACCTACGCCGTGACAGTGGTCGCCACCCTGGTGCTGGCCTCGATCTTTTTCGCCGGTCAGGCCGTGCTGGCCTCCGCCATGATCTATCCATTGGCCATCTGCGCCACTTGCATCGTGACCTCGATCGTCGGCACTTATTTCGTGAAGCTCGGCGCCAACAATTCGATCATGGGCGCGCTCTACAAAGGCCTGATCGTCACCGGCCTCCTGTCGGTCGTGGGCCTAGCGATCGCCACGCAGTTCATGATTGGCTGGGGTGAGATCGGCGTTGTCGCCGGCAGGTCGGTGACCGGCCTCAACCTGTTCTTCTGCGGCATCGCCGGCCTGATCGTCACGGGCCTAATCGTGGTCGTGACGGAATACTACACCGGCACAGGCAAGCGGCCGGTTGTTTCGATCGCCCAGGCCTCGGTCACCGGCCACGGCACGAACGTGATCCAGGGCCTGGCGGTATCGCTGGAGTCAACCGCGCTGCCGGCGCTCGTGATCGTCGCCGGCATCATCTTCACCAACCAGCTTGCCGGCCTGTTCGGCACGGCGATCGCCGTCACCACCATGCTGGGCCTGGCCGGCATGATCGTGGCGCTCGACGCTTTCGGTCCCGTCACCGACAATGCCGGCGGCATCGCCGAGATGGCGGGGCTGCCCAAGGAGGTCCGGCACGCCACCGACGCGCTCGACGCCGTGGGCAACACCACCAAGGCGGTGACCAAGGGTTACGCGATTGGCTCGGCGGGTCTCGGCGCGCTCGTGCTGTTCGCTGCTTATTCCAACGACCTCGCGTATTTCTCGAGCCACGGCGACACCATCCCGTATTTCAAGGACGTCGGCCCGGTCTCCTTCGACCTGTCCAATCCCTACGTGGTGGCTGGGTTGATTTTCGGGGGTATGATTCCCTACCTCTTCGGCGGCATCGCCATGACGGCCGTCGGCCGTG
The DNA here is from genome assembly GCA_937871825.1 of uncultured Alphaproteobacteria bacterium. Lineage (GTDB taxonomy): Bacteria > Pseudomonadota > Alphaproteobacteria > Rhizobiales > Beijerinckiaceae > Lichenihabitans. The sequence goes on along the minus strand of CALMOK010000225.1, from coordinate 3,400 downwards.
CGGCCGGCGCGGTGGTCGAGGAGGTCCGGCGGCAGTTCCGCGATAAGCCCGGCATCATGCAGGGCCGGGACCGGCCGGACTACGGCCGAGCGGTGGACATGCTCACCCGCGCGGCGATCCGCGAGATGATCATCCCGTCGCTGCTGCCGGTGCTGGCGCCGATCGTGGTCTATTTCGGCGTGCTGTTCTTGTCGGGCTCCAAGGCCAGCGCCTTTGCGGCGCTCGGGGCGTCGCTGCTCGGCGTGATCGTCAACGGATTGTTCGTCGCCGTGTCGATGACCTCCGGCGGCGGCGCCTGGGACAATGCCAAGAAAAGCTTCGAGGACGGCTTCATCGACAAGGACGGGGTGCGTCACCTCAAGGGATCGGACGCCCACAAGGCATCGGTCACGGGCGACACGGTCGGCGATCCCTACAAGGACACAGCGGGTCCGGCCGTCAACCCGGCGATCAAGATCACCAACATTGTGGCGTTGCTGCTCCTCGCCATCCTGGCCCACTGAACGATTGCCAGTCCCGAACCTTCAAGGGTTCGGGACTGGCACGATCGTTTAAAGGCGCTTGGCCGAACTCCGGACCGGTCAGGATGAGAAGCGGAGCAGGTTCCGGAACAGGTTCTTCACGAAGCCTTGCTCGACGCCGCCCGTGGGCGTTGTGCGGCTGATGAAGTCAAAAACCTTGCCGTCCTGCAAGCCATAATTGGCGACCCGCTCCACCTTCTTCTGCGGCGTGAAATAGACCGCCAGCACGCGCTGGTCGGTCACCTCGGACGACGAGTAGGCCAGGGGGCGTTCGACTTTCTGGCTGATGTAATACCAGGCGCTTCCGCCGATGGTCGAGGTCGTCGACGGAGTCCCGAGCACCACCAGAACTTGCTCGGCGGACGATCCCGGCTTCACCTGCGCGAGCGCGCGCTGATCAACAACATAGCCGCGGTCGAACTCACCATCGTAGCCGAGGCAGCCACCGAGCGTGAGGCTCAGCACCGCGATGGCGACCCAACCACTTGCCGTCGACAGGCTTGATGATTTCACAGATCGCACCGTTCTGGTCTCCGACCGATGTTCAACCAGTGCCGCTAATATCGGCGTGGCGGACGCTTTTCGCTTGCATCCGGACACGCTGTTGCCTAACCCCCGTGGCATTCAAAAGCAAGGGCAGGGCGGCAGCGGCCGCGTTCCTTCGCCCTCAACCGGTTGCCATGTCGTTCTTATTCGGTTCACGCCGCGCCGCAAACCGCCGCATCATCGATCGGTTGAACGAGGGCGTTATCGCGGCCGTGCGGTCGCGCGCCTTTTACACCGGAGGGGGCGTGCCCGACACGTTTAACGGGCGGTTCGAACTTCTGGTGCTGCACGCCGCGCTGGTCGTGCGACGGTTGCGGGCCGTCGGCGGCCCGGGCCCCGCCGCTGCACAGGACCTGATCGACACGGTGTTCCGCAACCTCGATCCCGCCATGCGGGAACTTGGCGTGGGCGACATGGCGGTTCCCAAGCGGATGAAAAAGCTGGCCGAAGCCTTCATTGGCCGGTCGGTCGCCTACGACGCTGCGTTGCAGAAGACCGATGACGCGGCCCTCGACGATGCGCTTTCTCGCAACGTTTACGGCGGCGCCCACAAGGCGACCGATCTCGCCCACTATGTTCGTGCGACCGTGCGGGCGCTCGACGCGCTCACCCTGGACGACCTGCTGAGCCGGCCGATCCCGTTTCCGGAACCTATCCTTCCTTCACCGCCGGAGGTCGCGTTATGACGACCGAGTCGCTTTCCCTTGATCTTGCCGGGAACGGCGTGCCGGTCGATGGGGTCGGGGCGAGCGGCCGGCGTTTCGTCGTCGAGGCGAGGCCGGCCGAGCGCGCCGATCTCGCCAAGCTGAACGAATTGCCGCGCATCGACGATCTCAAGGCCTCGCTGCTCGTCCGCAACTGGTCGCGCGGCGGCGTGACGGTCACCGGGGAAGGGACGGCCCGCCTCGAGCAGATCTGCGTCGTGACCCTCGAGCCTTTCACCTCCCACCTCCTTTTCCCGATCGATGTCGCCTTCCTGCCCGAAGCCGAGCTTGAGGCCGACCGTGCCTCTCGGGCCAAGCGCGCCGCCGACCCGTCCGAACCGCCCGGCGACGAGGACGAACCGGACCCGATCGTGAACGGGCGCATCCATCTTGGCGCCCTGGTGGCAGAACTTTTCACCCTCGCCCTCGATCCGTACCCGAGGAAACCCGATGCGACCTTCAAGGAACCCGCGCCGGCAGCCGAAGAGCCGGCGCGATCCCCATTCGCCGCTCTGAAAGCGCTCGATCTTCGGAAGTGACGCGCTTGTCGGCCAGGGACGGGGATGTTGCCGTGGGGATGACCCTCGTGGCCATGCATGACGGGCGCGCAGCGCGCCCCGCGGCGGGACTGGGTCGGTGGCCCGGCGAGCCGAGAAAGGCAGTTTGATGTCGAAGCCCGTCCGGATCGCGCTCGACGCCATGGGGGGCGACCACGGTCCCAGCGTGGTCGTGCCCGGCGCCGCCCTGGCGCTCGACAGGCACCCCGACCTGACGTTCGTGATGGCGGGTGACCGAACCGCGATCGAGCCTTTGCTCGCCAACCATCCGAAACTCAAGGATGCGACGACGGTGCAGCACGCCGAGGTCGCGATCCGCATGGACGACAAGCCAAGCCAGGCGTTGCGCACCGGGCGCCGGGTGTCCTCGATGTGGGTTGCGCTCGAAGCCGTCAAGCGCGGCGAAGCCGACGCGGCTCTTTCGGCCGGCAACACCGGCGCCCTGATGGCGATGTCGAAGATCTGCCTGCGAACCATGCCGCAGATCGAAAGGCCGGCGATCGCCGCCAAATGGCCCACGATCCGCGGCCATTCGATCGTGCTCGACCTTGGCGCCACCATCGGCTTCGATGCCCACCATCTGGTCGACCTGGCGATCATGGGAGCCGCCATGGCGCGCATCGTGCTTGCCGTCGAGCGGCCCACCGTCGGATTGCTCAACATCGGCGTCGAGGAGGTGAAGGGACTTGAAGAGGTCAAGGCCGCTTCGCGCATCCTTCGCGAACTGTCGCCACCGAGCCTCGACTATGTCGGCTTCGTGGAAGGCGACGACCTCGGCAAAGGCACGGTCGACGTGGTGGTCACCGAGGGGTTCACCGGCAACATCGCGCTGAAGACCGCCGAGGGGACCGCCAAGCAGATCGCCCACTATCTTCGCGAGGCGATGGGCGGCGACCTGATGTCGAAATTGGGCTATTGGTTCGCCAAGCGCGCGTTCGACACCCTTCGCGGCAAGATGGACCCGCGCGGCGTCAACGGGGGCGTCTTCCTCGGCATCGACGGCGTCGTGATCAAGAGCCATGGCGGCACGGACGCCCTGGGCTACGCGGGAGCGATCGACATCGCCTACGCG